>SLJY01000057.1 GCA_007134875.1 Desulfobacterales bacterium | reverse complement strand
TATCCGAAATCCGGAAACGATCGGCGGATATCCCCATCATCGTATTTTCCTACTACAACCCAATCCATGCATACGGCATTGAAAAATTTTACGCGGATTTCAGCGCAGCCGGCGCCGACGGTGTGCTGGTGGTGGATCTTCCGCCGGAGGAATCGGCCGAAATGACCGACCGGTGGAACGGCGCCCCCTTTCCCTTGATCCGGCTGGTGGCGCCCACCACGCCGGACGAACGGATGAAGGAGATCGCCGCGGTTTCGGACGGGTTTATCTACATGGTTTCCAAGACCGGCGTGACCGGATCGGACGGCCTGGACGCCGGCGAATCCGGCGGCCAGGTAACGCGGCTCAAGCAGATGACGCCTCTGCCGGTATGCGTTGGCTTCGGAATCTCCACGCCAGACGATGTGGCCGCCGTGGCGCGTGTGGCCGACGGGGTGGTTATCGGCTCCGCCTTCGAGCGCACCATCGAGGACAACATCGACGATCCGGACCTCCCCGTCCGCCTCCGCACCCAAACGGCATCCTACAAATCCGCCACCCGAATGTAGGCGATAGGGGGGAATTGGGGGACGTCCTTAACTTATTAACTTATTTTTGATTTATCCGGGAAACGCCGGGATGGATTCGTGAATAAAATATAATCGAAGCTTGAAGTACCAATTATCCCTGAAGCCATATGCCTGGCGTTTGAGGAACATAGGATGTGCTGACGAAGAAAGCGCATCCTATGGCGCTTTTATAAAATAGTCGATCGCGACTTTTTACGGAAGCATCTACATTGCGAATTCAAAAAATGGAAAGGAAAAAAGTTGATAAGTTATGGATGCCCCTCTCTTCAGTCCTTATTGCCGCACTTTTTACAAGCGCCAGATATGGATGCCGTTTTCCGAGACGGTTTTGGGATTGAGCATTCCTTTGACATCAATAAGGCAGCCGTTTTGCGTAAGCATTGCCTGAAAATCGGCGATGCTCATGGCGCGGTAGGCATCGTGGGCCACGGCGATAATGACGGCGTCCAGGTTGATAAGATCCGTTTTGTCGCAAAGGGTCAGGCCGTACATGGCCCGGGCGGAGGGTCTATCCGCAAGCGGGTCGTGAACGAGGGGATCGATGCCGTAATTGCGAAGCTCATCGATAATGTCAACCACGCGGGTATTCCGGGTGTCCGCGCAGTTCTCCTTGAAAGTAAGCCCGAAAATGGCCACCTTGGTATTCCGGATGTTTACGCCGGCTGAACACATGAGCTTGACCGTCTTTTCAGCCACGAATTTTCCCATGGAGTCGTTGATTCGACGGCCCGCGAGGATTACCTGGGGATGATACCCGAGGGTTTCTGCCTTGTGGGTAAGGTAGTAAGGATCGACTCCGATGCAGTGACCGCCGACCAACCCCGGCCGGAACGGCAGAAAATTCCATTTGGATCCGGCCGCGGACAAAACGTTTTGCGTGTCGATGCCAAGCTTATCGAATATCACCGCCAGTTCGTTCATCAGGGCGATGTTCAGATCCCGTTGGGTGTTTTCGATCACTTTTGCCGCCTCGGCTTCCCGGATGGTTTCCGTACGGTAGACTCCAGCATCCACGATGGTATCATAGAGCGCGGCCACTTTTTCCAGGGTCTCCGATGTATCGCCTGCTACCACCTTGACGATGGATGAAAGGGTATGCTCCCGGTCGCCCGGATTGATCCGCTCGGGAGAATAACCAACAAAAAAGCCTTGCTTCCATGTCAGGCCCGAATACTTCTCCAGGATGGGAACGCAGATCTCCTCGGTGAGCCCGGGATAAACAGTGGATTCGAATACCACCGTAGCCCCTTTTTTCATGTTACGCCCGGCGGTTTCCGTGGCCGATGTAAGCGGGCAGAGATCCGGCTGGCGGGCAATGTCGATGGGCGTGGGCGTTGCCACAACGAGAAAGTCGGCTTCCCGGAGTGCTTCCGGGTTATCGGCGAAGCGCAGTTTTGCGGCGGATTTGAGTTCATCCGGCGTCAATTCGCCCATGGGATCCTCGTGGCGCCGGAAACAGCAGATCAGGTCTTTTTTGATATCGAAACCCACTGTATCAAAGTGCCTGCCAAAGGCCACTGCCAGCGGCAGACCCACGTACCCCAGTCCGATCACTCCGATAGTACTGTCTTTCATAACACCTGCCCGTATCTGCGCAATTGGCGCTCACGCCTCCGGTCACCGGGTTTCCGAAAAAACCCGGCACAACCGGTAAGGCCTCATTCCATCCGGCATATCATATAATGGCCGAACGAAAACCTGATTTTCGTTTAGCCACCATATAGTTTTCCACGTTTCCCCGCAATCAAAAACATGAATCAGGGGAAGGGATTTAGGGGACGTAGGGGACGTCCTTAACTTATTAACTTATTCACTCTCAACGAGAATACCATAATGAGAAAAACCGAACGGGGAATAAGTTAATAAGTTAAGGACGTCCCCTAAATTTAATTTTACCAGCAGGGACCCATGCGGCGTCCGGCACGGCCGCCGCGGGGGGTGTAGCCGGTTTCATCTCGGTACTGGCGGGCCTTTGACCGGAGCTCGTTCTGGATGTCAGACATTTCTCGCTGAAGCTGGCCGGCCCGCTCCGGGTCCGGGTTGCCGCCGCGCATCAAAGCCCGGTACTCGCCCTGCTTACCGGCAAGCTCGCTTCGGAGCTCCGCTGTTTCATCATAGGGCTGCCGCCCTTCCGGATCGGCGTACAGGCAGTAACCGGGGGCTCCTCCACCCCACATTCCACCCCGGGGACCACTCCAGGGTCCCGCCCATGCCGATACCGCCGCGAATCCGATGACTGCCATAACTGCGATGGTTATTATTACGTTGCCTTTCATTTTTTACCTCCCTGGTTGAGTGTGTGCGATTTCAGACTGTAAAAATCAGCCTCTTTGCCTGTATGAACTGCAACCGACATGCCATGAAATTAGAATAATTATAAATATACAAAATAATTGATGAAAAATTTAATTGATCAAAATCAGGAACCGGTTCAGGATGGACAAAGCCAATGGTTGTATATATATTTTACAATCAGTGTGCAAGAAGTATCCAGGCGCAACACGGCCAGGAAAAACATTCACACGGAAAACCGAAAAAACGAGCAGCAGGATATCCTTTTATTACGGCACAGTAATTGCTATATAAATGTGGGTATACACCTTTAAAAGTTCGCGATCCTGCGGTTTTGCAAAAGGATGGTCGTTTCATTCATAAAAAGACAGCAGGCCTTCGATTTTACACCCCGAACCCGGTTGATTGTTTATCATGAAGGTAGAGGCAAGGCACTTCAGTGCATACGTATCGCCATGGATCATCATCGGCTCCGCCGCGATCCTGCTCGCGGTACTGGCGGCCATGGCCGTCAACACCTATAACCGTGAAAACCGCTACATGGCCAATGTTCTGCTGGAAAAGGGATCCGCCCTTATCAAATCCTTCGAGGCGGGCACGCGCACCGGCATGATGGCCATGGGATGGACGGAACGCCAGGTCCAGTTTCTGATGGAAGAAATCGCGGACCAGGCGGATGTTCTGTATATCGCGGTGACCGATACCCACGGGGAAATCCGCGCCCACAGCAACCCGGAAAGGATCGGCACCCAGTTTCATAGCCCGGCAGCCGATGACTTACCGGATGCCGAACAAGAGGCCAACTGGCGCCTCACCGATACACCGGAAGGCATTCCCGCATTCGAGGTCCACCGGTTTTTCAACCCCTATGCCGGCCGTCGCAGAGACGGACGCGGCGCAGGGCGCATGCAGCACATGCGAGACGGCCGGCACATGATGGGCATGATGGGATCCCGGGCCGGTGAAAACGGAGAGGGCGGGTGGTGCGCACCGTCCGCCTTTGAAAAACAGTCCAGCCTTATCTTTATCGGGTTTGACCGCACCCCGTTCATCGAAGCCCGCCGCCAGGACTTCAGAAACACGGCTGTCATTTCGTCCGTGGTGGTGGTGCTGGGATTCGCAGGGTTTACCTCCATGCTCATAACCCGCCGGTACCGGAGCACACGCCGCAGGCTCCAGGATACCAGCGCAATGGCCGACGAGGTTGTCTCGGGGCTTCCTGCCGGGCTGATCGTCACCGATCATCACGGCGTCATCCTCCTGGCCAACCCCGCGGCCCTGTCCATCACGGCCATGACCGAAGCGGATCTCGTTGGCCGGCAGGCCGCGGACGTTTTGCCGGAAAACATGGCCGGACAGGTCTCATCGGGGGATTCGCACGAACGGGTTACCGAAAAGGAAATCGAGTGTACTTTTTCCGGAAAAGATGTGGTTCCATTGAGTGTGAGTTCCGCTGCCATCGTCAACGAGGACGACATATGGGTCGGCAGCCTGGTCATTTTCCGGGATCTCACTGAAATCATGGAGTTGCGCCGCGAAATGCAGCGCAAGGAAAAGCTGGCCGCCATCGGAGAGCTTGCCGCCGGCGTGGCCCATGAAATCCGCAACCCGCTGAGTTCGGTCAAGGGAATGGCCACCTATTTCAAAAATCGCTTTGAAAACGATACCGAGGCGGCGGAGGCAGCCAAAGTCATGGTGGAAGAAACCGACCGGCTCAACCGGGTGATCAATGAACTCCTGGAGTTCGCCCGCCCCTCGCAGATTCATGTCCGTCCCGCCGACATCAACGAGGTTCTGGAGCATTCCGTCCGACTGACCGGCCGGGACGCGGAATCCCGAGGCATTGGCATAACCGTGCGAAAGGGCAAAGACCTGCCGGAAGTGCTTATCGACGCCGACCGGTTTCTCCAGTGCCTGCTCAACCTGTATGGCAACGCAATCCAGTCCATGGAGGAAGGCGGAGAAATCCAGGTGGAATCGAAACGGTCCGAAGAAGGCGGCATCCGGGTGCGCATCGCGGATACGGGCTCCGGGATACGGCAGGATGATCTGGTCCGCATCTTCGACCCATATTTCACCACCAAGCCGTCCGGTACGGGCCTGGGTCTGGCCATCGTCCACAAGATCGTGGAGGATCACGGCGGCCGCATCACTGTACACAGCACACCGGACAAGGGAACCGAATTTCTGATCGATCTGCCGTCTTCGGGGCGGCCGGACAAAAAAGGGGCATAAACCATGCAGGAAGAGAACCCCCCGGACATCCTGGTGGTCGACGACGATCCCGGCCACCGGGTCACGCTCAAAACCGTGCTTAAAAGCTGGAATTACCGCATCACCGAAGCGGACAACGGCAAGACGGCGGTGGACAAGGCCAAAGATTCCCCCTTTGATCTCATCCTGATGGATGTACGCATGGCGATCATGGACGGCATCGATGCCCTGATCCGGATCAAGTCCTACAATCCGGCCATTCCGGTGATCATCATGACCGCCTACTCCTCTGTCGACTCGGCCGTTGAAGCCATGAAAGCCGGCGCATACGATTACCTCCCCAAGCCGCTCGATTTTGACGAACTGAAAATCACCATCGAACGGGCCCTGGAACACACCCGCTTGCGGCATGAAAACCGGAACCTCAAAGACCGGCTCCGTTCCATGTCCGAAAGCAGGCAGATCATAGCAACAAGCAAACCGATGAAGTCACTTCTGGAGGTGGTTGCCACCATCGCCCCTTCCGAAGCAACGGTTCTGATCACCGGCGCAAGCGGGACGGGCAAGGAACTCATCGCCCGGGCGATTCACGCCAACAGCAACCGGGCCGGCGGGTCACTGGTGGCGGTAAACTGCGCCGCATTAAACGAATCCCTGCTGGAGTCCGAGCTTTTTGGCCATGAGAAAGGCGCGTTCACCGGTGCGGACAAGCGGCGCGACGGCCGCTTCGTCCAGGCGCACCAGGGCAGCCTCTTTCTGGACGAGGTGGGCGAAATGTCCATGCCCATGCAGGCCAAACTTTTGCGGGTCCTGCAGGAGGGCGAAATCCAGCGCGTCGGCGGGGACAAATCCCTTGCAGTGGACGTGCGGGTGATCACCGCCACCAACAAGGACCTGTCACGGATGGTGGCCGGGGGCAGCTTCCGCGAAGACCTGTTCTACCGCCTCAACGTGGTCAATCTCGAGGTACCGACCCTTTCAGGGCGCATCGACGACATTCCCGCGCTCGCCCAGCATTTTCTCAACCGATATGCCGAAAGAAACCGCAAAACCCTCAAGGGGTTCACCCCGCAGGCAATGGACCGGCTGCTCAGATATGACTGGCCCGGCAACGTGCGGGAACTGGAAAACGTCGTGGAGCGTGCCGTGATCCTCTGCCCTGGCGAATACGTCACGAAAAAGGACCTTCCGCTGAATATCTCGGAAAAGGATAACGCAATGAGTGAGGTTGCTCCGTTTGATTCACCGGGGAACGCTCAAGGGAACGATCAGTGCGGTTCCCTGGACGAAATCGAAAAAGCAGCTGTCATCAGGGTGCTTGAGCAAGCCGGTGGCAACAAGAGCGAGGCTGCACGGCTGCTCGGCATTACGCGGCGGACGTTGTATAATAAGCTGGAAAAATATAAAATCGAATAAACGATGCGCCTCCTTCATCATCACATCCTATGCCGTTTTTACAAAGGCGTCGGATCGCGGCTTTTTTGCGAGTCCATCAATAATTGACGGTTTCCTCACGGAAGCGCCGCATCCGGTTTATTTGACTTGAAGGCCGGCCGCTTGTATCTTTATGAGAAACGGCAATATTAACGGGATACAGGGATGGCAGCAATGCAACGGCATTTCGGAATCAGCCCGTTCGGGTATCAACGGAAAACCCGGACCGGAAGGCACCTTTCGGTACTGACTGCACTAGGGGCATTGGCGGCATTTGCTGCTACTGCGACAATCCTGATTTCACTGCTTGCCGGCCCGGTTTCCGCCGAAGCGGACAACGACACGCCGCCCGTGTATATGATCGGCATCGAGGGCGGCATCGGCCCTGCAACCACGGAGTTCGTCGAATACGGGCTCAAACAGGCCACCGAAAACGACGCGCAGCTTCTGATTCTCACCATGAACACCCCCGGCGGGCTGATGAGTTCCACCCGGGATATCATCCAGCTCATTCTCAATTCCCCCACACCTGTTGCAGCGCTGGTATATCCCCAGGGCGCGCAGGCGGCAAGCGCCGGCACCTATATCCTGTATGCAAGCCACATCGCCGCCATGGCGCCCGCATGCACCACCGGTGCGGCCACGCCCATCCAGGTGATGGGCGCCCAGTTGCCTTCCCGCACCGGGCGGCCCGTCCATTCGATGGGGATTCCGATTCAGCCGGAAGGGGGAGAAGAGCCCGGAAATGAAGAATTAGGGGATGAAGACACCCCGCCCGACGAGCTTTCCGCCCAGGAGCGCAAAGTCATCAACGAGGCCGTCTCCTTTATCCGTGAACTGGCCGACAAGCGCGGCCGGAACGCGGACTGGGCCGAAGAGGCGGTGCGCGAGGCGGCAAGCATTCAGACCAGCGCCGCCAGAGAAATGAACGTCATCGATTTTATCGCCAATTCGCCGGAGGAACTGCTCGAAAAGACCGACGGCCTCGAAATCGACATGAACGGCGATCCGGTCGTCCTGCGTACGGCCGGCAGCGAAATCGTTCACGTGGAGCCCAACTGGCGGACGCGCCTCCTTACGGTCATCACCAATCCGAATATCGCATACATTCTTCTGATCATTGGCCTCTACGGCCTCCTTCTCGAAGGCTACTCGCCCGGCGCCATCGTCCCGGGGGTTGCGGGCGCCATATCCCTGCTGCTTGCACTTTATGCCCTTCAGATCCTGCCGGTTAACCTGGTCGGGGTGGTGCTGATCCTCTTCGGGGTGATCCTGATGGTCAGCGAAACCTTTGTTCCAAGCTTTGGCATACTGGGTTTCGGCGGCGTGATTTCCATAGTCCTGGGCGGTATTTTTCTCGTGGACCCGAATGTTCCGGGCTTCGGTGTCGATCCCGCATTTATCGGCGCCATCGGGGCCACGCTGGGGATTGTGTTCCTTGCGCTCACGGCGTTTCTTATCCGCGCGCGACAGCGACCGGCCGCGGCGGGAAAGGAAGAACTCCCCGATACCAAAGGCCGCGCCTTGATTGATTTTACAAACGGCCATGGCACCGTATTCGTTCGGGGGGAGAGATGGCGAGCGACATCGGATCACCCCATCCGGAAGGATGAGCCCGTTCGCGTTACCGGAATTGATGGCCTGACGCTCACTGTACGCCCGGATGCGAACAAAAACGGCAAACCTGAAAAACGCTCAGATTAGGGGCACCAAACCGGACGAACCGTAAACCACGCGGATACCGGGTCAAGCATATAACGGGGGGATCGGATGCCTGATTCGGGGGTAGCCACAACAGGCCGGACGATCAGGCCCGACCCCGCAGTCAGACGGAACAGGAAGCACAAAGGAGTTTAAGCCATGTTTTTTACCTATCTTATATCCACCATCGGACTTCTTGTCATTTTGCTGCTCGTAAACGCCATCAAGGTGTTGAGAGAATACGAGCGCGGGGTTATCCTGACCCTCGGACGGTTCTGGGGGGTCAAAGGGCCGGGGCTGCTCATCGTCATCCCGGTGATCCAGCAGATGCTGCGCGTGGATCTGCGTATCATCGTCATGGATGTACCCAGCCAGGACGTGATCTCCCGGGACAACGTGTCCGTTAATGTGAACGCGGTCGTCTATTTCCGCGTCATCGATCCGGAAAAAGCGGTGCTCCAGGTGGAGGAATACATCGAGGCTACCCGCCAGCTCGCGCAGACCACGCTGCGATCCGTCTTGGGCCAGTACGAACTTGACGACATGCTGGCCCGGAGGGATGTGCTCAATGAAAGCATCCAGAACATCCTCGACGATCATACGGATGCATGGGGCATCAAGGTGACCAACGTGGAGATCAAGCACGTGGATCTCAATGAAAGCATGGTGCGCGCCATCGCCAAGCAGGCGGAAGCGGAGCGCCAGCGCCGCGCCAAGGTTATCCATGCCATGGGTGAACAGGAGGCTGCCGAAAAACTCGTTGAGGCGGCCCGCCAGCTCGGGCAGGACCCCCGGGCCATCCAGCTGCGCTACCAGCAGACCCTGACGGAAATCGCACAGGACAAGAACTCCACGATTGTCTTTCCGCTGCCGATCGATCTGATGAAGGGCCTGGCCGCAAAAGAATAACTGACACAACCAGATGGAGGCAAAACCGTTCTTTTTCTTCAGCCTCCGCTCATACGGGCAGGCGCTTCACCACGAACCATGGATTGGTCAGCCCAGGCTTGTTGTAGGTCAGGGGTTTTTCGGTATTCCAGTCGTGCACCACGGCGCCGGCCATTTCGGCAATCGCCTGGCCCGCCGCCGTGTCCCACTCCATGGTCGGGCCCATGCGGGGATAGATGTCGGCGGCCCCCTCGGCTATGCGGCAGAACTTGAGCGAACTGCCCGCGGAAATAAAATCAGCATCCGGATACTGTTTTTTCAATTCCTCCACGTAGGCCGACAGCTCGGGCGTGGCGTGGGAACGGCTTCCCATGATGGTGAAGGGACGCTCCGAGGCCCGTTCAAGCGGCAGCCTCTCGGCAGATCCCATCAATACCGCAAGATTTTCTTCGTATCCGGCAGGAATCCGGGAGCGCAATGCCGAAAACGCGCCGGTGCCGTCGGCTGCAAAGTAGAGCATGCCCGTCACCGGCACGAAGATCACCCCCAGCACCGGGCGGCCGCCCTGCGCAAGGGCGATATTGACCGTAAACTCACCGTTTTTCTTCACGAACTCCTTCGTGCCGTCCAGGGGGTCCACGATCCACAAAGCCAGCCAGTTTTCCCGCTCCGTAAACGGAATATCCCTGCCCTCCTCGCTCAATACCGGGATTTCAGTCTTTTTCAGGGCACTTGCAATGATTTCGTGCGAACGCCGATCCGCAAGGGTGAGTGGCGAGTGGTCGGCCTTTTCCTCCACCGCAAAATCCTGCTCATAGACCGATAGCGCGGCATCGCCGGCTGCAATGGCCGCGTCAATCACCAAGGGGAGAAACATGTCGGGTTGAATATCGCTATGCATAAATCACCCACTTGCTCCCGTGTTGATCACCAGTGCCTCAGAGGCCATGGATGCCACGGTGTCGACCCTCACGCCGAGTTCATAATGCTTTGAAAGCTCGCCCAGCTGCCGGTGGCAGGAAAGGCATGCCGTTGCAATGTTGGGCGGGCCTGCAGCCTTCATCTGTTCCGCCTTGCGCTTGCCGGTGACCATCCGGATGTTTGTGGATTCGGAATCCTGGAGCATCCCGCCGCCGCCGCCGCAGCAAAGAGCGTCCTCCCGGTTGGGGGAAAGCTCAACCACCCCTTCGCAGACCATTGCCAGAAGTTCGCGGGGGGCGTCGTAGACACCCGATTTTCTAGCGATATTGCATGGATCATGGTAAGCGGTTTTGTAGGGGTGAACGGAGGGGTCGAATTTCAAAACTCCCTTTTTCGCATAATCCAGGACCAGCTCCGGTATGCTGGTCACCTCGAATTTTGGCTTTCTGCCGATAATGTCCTCGAGCAGCACCTTAAGCACGTGATACCCGTGACCGCACTCGGAGAGCACCAGGGCTTCGATTCCAAGCTCCTCGGCCGGCTCCACCACCATCAGGGCCATTTTCCGCATGATGTCATCCTTTCCAACGAAATATCCCCAGTTGGTGACATCGGTGTGGGCCGACGACAGGGTCCACGTCTCTTTCATGGCATAAAAAAGCTTTCCCATGGCCGTCAGGTGGAGCAGGTTCAATCCCAGCTCCCGCGGATTAGGAAGATAGAGGAATTTGGCACCCTTTTTGTCATAGGCGATTTCCGCTTCGGGATCGTCCATGTCATCGGTGAATTCCTCGCTCACCCATTCGACGGTTTCGACGAACTCCTCTTTGGTCAGGCCGTTGACATCCCCAAGTTCCAGGCGCGTCTTAATTCCCTTTTTCATGTCATGGGAAATCAAGCCGTCCGCGATATCCAGGCTTCTTGCTTTGCGGACCACCACGTCCATCGTGATATCCATGGGGCAGACTTCCGTGCAGCGATTGCACAAAAGACAATCCCAGAGCATGCCGCTGTCGACCAACCCCCGGTCCATTCCCATGGCAGCCATCCGGACGATCTGGCGCGGCAGGGGACCGCGGTGTCCCTCGAGCTGCTCGTCGAACCAGGTGCACCGGGAGTTGCACGCACCGCAGGTGAGGCACTCGGATATATTGTCATCCGACATGAGGCGGTTGGACAATTTAAACAATTTGGACTCTTTATTGATCACTGCGTTTTCCATCGTATATCGTCCTTTTGATCAGGTTTTGGAAAGGATTCGCCGGATTCTGGACGCCTCGTTGGCCGCCGCGGAGAAAAATGAAACGCGGGATTCGTCCATGCCCGGAATCCGGTGGGCCTGACGAACACCCAAAGCGGCTTCGCGCGCACCATCCATGGACCGGCAGTTGCCGTCGTGGCACCCGGCGACAATCACCCGGGATGCCCCGCCGAGCAGGGCCTTGAGCATTACATCCACGTTCATCCGGCAGGCGCAGGGGATCGATACCATCTGAACCGCTTCCGGCAGGGACGCTTCTTCCGCTGCAAGATATGCGGAGCGTTCGCACGCAAAAAGCACGGTTTTATCTTTTTTTGCCATTTCCGCAAAGGCGTTGTTTGCGAACGCCTCCGAATCGATGGCATGGGCCGGGCAATTGGCCATGCACAAGTGACAGGAAAAGCAGGCCGCCGGATCGATCTGCGGCATCATCTTGTCGTTTAAAACAATCGCGCCGTGAGGGCATATCCGGTAGCAGGTAAGACATTTGGCGCACATCCGCTCGTTGATCGCAACCCCCGGATCGGCAGGCGGCCCGGCTGCCGACATCTTTACGGACAATGCCCGGATATGGGCCAGGATGTCTTCGGTTTCCGCGCGAAGATCATCGACGTCGGTTTCATCATGGCCTGAGCCGGCGAAAAAAACGCCCCTGCGCGTGCTGCGGGTCAGGCGGTGCCGAACATTGGGCGACTGGAGAAATCCCTCCCGGTCAAGCCGTTGTCGAAGCAGCCGGGCCTTGTCCGGAAAGTCTGGAGAAGCCATCACCTGCGGCGGGATAACAAGAAGGCCGCATTCCACGCGAACGGGATGGTCCGTCGGGATCGTCGCCTCGGCAACGGTAAGCCCAAAGCCATCCGCCGTTTTCTCGATATTGATGCCGGATGCATCCTCGTAGCGCAGAAAATAGATCCCCTCCTTTTTTACACGATCGAAAAGCCGCTGACCGTCGGCCTTATGAACCAGCATCTTGCGCGCGATCACATAGACGGTTTTTCCGGCTACCTTGGCCCGCAAGGCATCTTCCAGCGCCGTTCGCGCCAAAGCCTTGTTCTCGTGTCCTGCATAATCAAAAATGATGGCGACGGAATCGGGAAGGTTTTCCGGGTTTTCCTTTGCCATGGCGGAGAATACCTCCGACGAGACAGCCTTTTCCGATCCGAAGCCGGCGTCGATTCCTGCATGGTGGGGCTCGAATGCAGCGATGACGGCGGCGCAGAAAAGCCTCTCACGTCTGCCGCCCGCTGTATAGCCAACGGTGAAGTTCCCGGCGGTGCCGGACACTTCGTACACGTCAGCATTTGGCTCCACGGACAGGCCGACCGGTTCATCAGCCGCCGGATCCGCCTGCAAGGGGGCTCCGAGAAGCCATGCCCGGTATCCGTCCGCCGCCACGAGGCGGGCCACGCGGGACGCCTGGGGGCCGTCCCCCAATACGGCCACAGCCGGAACGTTCTTTTCCGAATCCCCATGCAAATCGTTAGAAACCGGTGCCAGCTCCAGATCCCTGATCACCCGTGATGCGACAAGGCGGCCGTCCTGCATAGAGGAAAGAATATCCCCCGGCGTACGCGCACATCCGGCAACGTGGATATCCGGGGCATGCGGCGGCGCGCCTGATGTATTGAAAAATCCCCATGAATTGGGGGAAAGATCGAGCAGGCCGGCGGTTTCTTCCATCGCCTCTGCCGGCCGCATGCCGACGGAAAGAACCGCCATATCGAAACGCCGGGCTTTCCGGGCGCGCTTGCCGCGATCTTCGGTGACGATTCCAAGCTTTTCCCCCTGCTCGTCGGCGAGAATCTCCGCAGGCACGCCCTGGACAAGCTCCACCGAACCGGAAAGCCTGTCGTAAAAATCCCGGACCTCCTTGCCGATCACCTGCAGGTCCATATAGAATATAGTGATTTTGGCCTCCGGATAGAGGTGCAGTAGCTTGCTGGCGTGCCGCATGCTGATTTTGCAGCAAACCTGTGAGCAATAGTCCGCGCCGATCTTCCGGTTCCGTGAGCCTACGCACTGGATAAATGCGATCTCCGGTGCCGGGTGTTTTCCGAGGATATCATCGGATCTTTCTCCCTTCAGGCGGTCGTTGAGTTCCGCGGTCGTGATGACATTGGGAAATTCCCCGATATGATACGAGCTGATTCGCGTGGCATCGAACGGAGAAAAACCGGTGGCCGCGATAATTTTTTTCACCAAAAGGGACAGGCCGTTGTCCAGATCCACCGCAAACCCGTTTTCGTTCCGGTGGATCTTTAGTATACGGGTGCCCAGGTGCAGCGTAACCCGATCGGCGGCGATCGCGTGATCCGCCATTTCCATGCTCAGGCAGGCGCCGCATTGCAGACACGCGTCGGTTGCCATGCAGGCCCACCTGCCGGCATGGCCGCCTAAGCGCTCCTGTTTTTCCACGATGTGGACGGCTGCTTCAAAACCGGACAGCAGCCGTGCGGCTGCCATTCCGGCGACGCCGCCGCCTATGATCAATACGCCAGGGGGGTGTGTTTCCGTCATAGTATCTCTCCGCTACGATTGATTCGTCTGGATTTCCGAGTTCTCGACGGCTTCGTAAAAAGTCCAATACCTGCGTTGCGCGCGCTTTCTCAAAATTTTACGCACGCTAAGCAGTCTGTATTCTTCGAAATCACGCAAGCCTTGACCTTGAACTTTTTACAAAACCGTAAGATCGTGACTCTTTACGAGTGCATCAGTTCTTATCGCATCACGATTGTTTTAAAACCCGCTGCGGTTATTATGCAAGAAGTTTTCTGTTCCACGCCGGAAAGGCGGTGCCTGTCAGCGACCACTAAAATTAGTCACTATAGTTTCTATCCGCTGATCGATCAAGACTATTTTGGGTGATTGTCAAAAAACGTAGATCGGAAAGCGAGAAAAAGCCGCAGTCGTCCAATTGCGACTTTTGGTAGGGTGGTGTGCGGTGAAACCCGCATACGAATGGTTCAGCTTCTTTTCCGCCGACCTGCGCTGCGCTCCCTGAAGGCCATGGTGATGGCCTGATTGAAACTTTTCAGTGCTATAATCGCTTTTCAGGGCATAGAGCATGAGCGGAAGCTGCATATATTTTTCCTTGATGCGCAAAAACAGGGAAACGCTGTCTACTGAAACCATGTGCTGGTTGATGAGAAGCAACCCGGGAACGATGCGCTTCCCTCGTTAGCACATCCCGTGCCGCTCGGGAATCGCGCGCAGGCTCGGAGATTTGGAATTTTCCGAAGCCGTCAAAATTTATCGGCCGACGCTTTCGGCAATCCATTCGATAAAATCGAAGTTGCCGTTTGAGACCGGCAGGCTGATGATGCAGGGAACATCGTAGCTGTGAAGGGATTTCACCATATCGACCAGATCGGGCACCTTGTCGGCTGTGGTTTTTGCAATAAAGGCCACCTCGGTATCCTGCTCAATCTTGCCCTCCCACATGAACACGGACGTAATGTTATCGAAAATGTTGATGCAGGCGGCCAGTTTTTCCTCAACCAGCTTCCCGCCAATCATGGCCGCTTCTTCCTTGCTGGCGGCGGTCATGTAGACCCAGTTGGCATTATGCGTCATGGTTTCCTCCTTACCCTTCACTGTATTTAGAGCCACGAACTAAGCAGATCTGAAAAAATCCTTTATAATATCAAGGGTATCGGCCGGCATCTCCATGGGGATCAGGTGGCCGGCGCCTTGTATGAGCCTGTAATTCCCGCCGGGAAATCGCTTTGCCGCGCCTTTCAGATCGATAAAACCTCTGTTCTCCGATATTTCTCCTTCGAGCAGCAGGACGGGAGCATCGATTTGCGGCATGAGCGGCCAGGGATTTATCGCCATGGATCCCATGAACAGGGACGCTTCCTGCCGGGGCTGGCATGCAAGCGTAAACCCGCCTTCCTCCCCTTCCACAATGGCATGTCGGGAATACAACGCCAGCATCTCCGCATCCCAGCTCCGGAAAAACGATCTGGATTCCAGGTAATCTCGGACCTCCTGCCCGTCCTTCCAGAAATTTCTGCGCTTGATCGACTTTCTGGCAAGCGGGTGATCCGATACCCCGATGGTAATTCCATACACTTCCTCCGGCAGGAGGATCGGCTCGATCAGGACCATCCTCGAAAACGAGACGCCAAGCTTGCCTCCTGCAATGGTCAGCACCGCGCCGCCCATGGAATGCCCCACAGCATGGGGTTTTTGCATTTCGAGCCGGCCGCACAGTGCTGCAACGTCCCCGGCAAGCTGCTCCCAGCTCAACCCCCCAGACTCCGGCTCAGCCCGCCGGTGGGAACAAAAATAGGGGGCGACCACACGATAATCACCTGCAAGCTTGCGGGCGATAGGATGCCACATCCACGGGAAAAACCCGGTGGCGTGCAGCATGAGCAGCGGCGGGCCGCAACCCTCCCATTCGAGAACACGGATGGCCGTATCGCCGATGTCGACCTCATACTCTACGGGCATAACCTTGCCGCCCGAATCCTTTATGGGTCGCTCGTTTTTCGCTCCGGTATCGCTCACGGGTCTGTATTTCCTTTTTTCTTACTGAGTGCCCGAACGAAAACCAGGATTTTTTGCCAAGGGCATGCCAAGCAAGTAGATAGGATGTGCTGACGAGAAAATCGCATCGTTTAAATGCCGCCACAACAGATTTCACGGGGAAATGACGTTTATGCCGGGCTTCTTTCGTCAGTACATCCTATGTTCCTTGACAACGGAACCACACAGAAAAAGACGGTTTTCGTTCGGGGCACTACTTGATCTTTTCCGGGGGACGCCTTTCCGGTACGAATTCGCGGACAATCCGGTCTTCGTTCCACGCCTTTGACACATACAGGCCGCAGTAGCAGCTCCCGTATTCCTTCACATCCGGTTCGCGATAGACACAGGGACAGGTGATGTCCTTGTCGGATTCGTAATCGCCCGTGGAAAGGCGGCAGGGGCAGGTCATGTACCCGTCTTTCTCCTTGCGCTTCAACAATCCGTCAAGCAGCTCCATGACCAACTCCTTGTCCCTGTTAAAAAAATATCCTTTCGGCTCCTGGATCTTTCGGAGCTTCTCGTAGAGTTCTTCCGGTTTCATGAAATCCCCAATGCCTCCTTGATCTTGTCTTCATGGTGACCGACAATCACCTCGTCTCCGATTTTCGTCGTGGGAAACGACACCTTTGGGTTGATTTTTTTAACATCTTCGAGTACATTCTGCCGCTCTTCGCTGGCAAGCGTATCCACATCGACATTGTTATACGCTACATTACACTCATTGAGCAGCTGCTTGGTCTTCTTGCAATGCCCGCAGGTGCTCAGTGTGTAAACCATGATTTCCGGGGTATCAGGCATCTCGGTCTCCTTCGGTTTATGGTTTGCAGAAACATCATTCCGATTTACTTTTGAACTTAAGCATAGGTTGAAAATATGCATTAAAGAAATAATATAGGTACGATCGGCCTGTCAATCAAACTGTTTTTACACTGCGGCGCCCATCTCCCCGGAGCCTTACCGGATAATGTATTTTTCGAAATCCACATATATGAAAGCGGCTATCGCCGGTATAATCATTCTGGCAGCCGCCGCTTTTTTCCTGTTCGATCTTCACACCCATTTTACATTGGACAACCTGAGGCAACACCGCGCCACCATCCGGATGGTGTATGCCGAAAGCCCGGTGGCAACCATTATCGTTTACATGGCGATATACATTGTCATGGCGGGATTTTCCATACCCGGAGGAACGGTGATGATGCTTGGAGGAGGCGTTATTTTCGGGCCGGTCCGCGGCACGGTCATTGTTGCTCTTTCCAGCGCGATCGGCGGAACCCTGGCTTTTCTTGTGGTCCGTTTTCTCTTTCATGACTATTTTCAGCGGCGCTTTGCGGCCAAATTCAAAACCATCAACCGCGAGATCGAAAAAAAAGGGATGCTCTATCTTCTGTCGCTTCGTCTTGTACCGCTTTTCCCCTATTTTCTGATCAATCTGCTCATGGGGCTCACTCCCATCAGGACAACGTCCTTTTTTACGGCCACCCTGATCGGGATGCTGCCGACCACCGTCGTTTACGTGAATGCCGGGACGCAGTTGGCCGCCATCCACTCCGTGGACGACGTCCTGTCCTGGCCCCTCATTCTTTCTTTCCTGCTGCTGGCGCTTTTTCCCTGGATCGTCCGGTGGATTCATTCGGCACTGCGGAGACGTGCCGGGAGGTAGCTTGCATCAATTCCTGTTCTTTTTTCCAAAAACACGCAGGGGCGTCGCCGGATCAGTAACCGCGCCGATTTTATAGGCATAGGACGTCTTGTTGGCAACATCTTCATCGGTGATAATGTGCGCATCCAGCAACCCTTCGGAGGAGTATCCGGTTTTGAGGTAGTTGATTTCGGCAAGGGCCATGCTCCAGCCTTCAAGCCATAGCTCCAGTTCCTTTTTCTGATCCTGATCGCCCGTAAAATGAAATATCATGTCGATGTCGCTTCCCGGCCCGGCAGTTCCGCTGTTCACACTCCCGGTCAGGTATGCGTTTTTGACCCCGAAGCGCGAGGGGTCGAGACGCTCGGCGATGCATTCGGCCATGTAGGACCGCCATTGCCAGAACTTGTCATCGAAGCGTATATCCTCGTGCCGTTCAATTTTCTTGCCCGCCAGTATTTCACTGACGGGAACGGATCTTTCACCGGAACTTTGCGTGAGAAAACCGATGGCTTCTCCGATCTCGGCATTCATGGAAATCTGGAGTACCTTTCCGTTGGTCGAATCGGGAACGTCGATCACCTTGATAACATTCGAAAGCCAGCCGTATTCCGGAAGAAGCTGGGGCAGCATGTTTTTTGAACGCGAAAAGAACACGTTTTTGAAAACAATTCCCTCATCATCGGGATAAAGGGGAAGGTAACGAATGTTGGCTTCCACCAGATCCTGGAAGAAATGGGTGCCGAACGACAACTCGGGAACATAGTTCGATTTTCTTTTTGCGATTTCAATGATTGCAGAACAATTATTGATGTCCGCGTAACTGACCTGAACACCGAGCTTGATATCCCCCCTGCTTCCCCATCGGCCCGGCCCCATCAGAATGAAACACCGCTTGGGGAGTACAGCGTTGATCTTGCTGACAACGCGCCCCACGGCAGCCAGATCGTCCAGGGACCGTAATTCGTTGTATCCCTCCGGGTCGACATAAACGACGTGGGAAATATCGGATACAATGCCATTGGATATGTGCTTCCTTGCTGAAAAAACAATATCCTTTTTGTCGATATCCCTGGGAATGGGCCCGGGCGCGCTTTCCTCCCGGGAACTTTGGGACCGGCATTGCAGAAGGTACAGATGCCGCCCGTCAAAGGCAAACTCGATGTCCACAGGGGTCTGCATATTTTCCCGAAGCACTTCGAGCATTGTCTTAATGGTTTTGACGAAGCCCGTTTTTGCGGCTACGCCTTCGAAAGTGACAACCAGGTCGTCCTGGTGGAAATCGATGTCCATAATGGATGTTCTGTGTATGTAATCGCCCCTGTATACGGAAACAATGTCCGGCAGCCCAGGCACCAGCGGACCATAGTGTTTCAGGAATCCTGAAATATCAACGCTTTCGAAGCTGTTGTTTTCCAGGTTCAGCAGATCGATTCTCTTGGGAGAATACCGTTTGACCTCCTCGGGCATCGTGTTCACCCGCAGCGTCGGCTGGCCGGGTGATATGAGAATGGGAAAATCGTCGTTGAGACGATCCACCGCGCGCGTGCCAAGCCCCATGACCATCCGGACCAGTCCGTCCTCCCGGCTGATTCGCGGCGACCAGCGAAACTCATTGTTGCTGAACGCAACCCCGGCGTACAACGGCATGAAATACGGACCTATACGCCGTCCAACCACCTCCTGGATAATAATGCCCATTTCCTCGTGAAAATCCAGCATCCCCCTCTCCGCGCGATATTGAACGGAGTCGGGACTGTACATGGATGCGTAAATTTCCGTAATGGCATCCATCACGGCTTCCAGTCGCTGCTTCTTGGTGCCTTGGTTGCCCAGAAACAGGCTTTTGTACTTGCCCGAAAAAGCGGCGCCCACCTGGTCCTCGAGGATGCTGGAGCTGCGAACAATCAGGGGATTTTGGCCGAAATCGTCCAAAGCCATGGCAAGGCTCTTCACAAGTTCTGGCGGAAAGCGGGAATTTTTCAGCAGCTGAATGATCTGGGGGTAATTGATGCGGACTTCTTCCAGTTCCTTGTACTTCTGTTCATTGAGTTCCTGAAGATTGTTGTATTGCAGGAACTCCTTGATCTCGTCCGTTGTGATGTACCATGCCTTGGGTACCCTGACTGATTCAAGAAGCGGATTCTTCTCCTTCATCCTGTTGATGATTTTCTGGGCGATAAAAATCCCTGTGGCCTTACCGCCGATCTTGCCATGGCTACCGGATGGATAAATCAGCCGGGATGCAATATCATAGAAATCGTCGATTTTCAGAAACGGCCTTGCGATTCTTATAAAATCGAGATTGTCCGTTAAAAACCGCCGGATCAGGGCGACCTCCAGCCACCTTTCCGATCGGAAGGAGGACTGATCGCTTTCGCCCATGAGGTTGTGATAACGCGTTATGGCCTCGACGATTTCACCAATGGAGGCGTCAATCCGGTCAACAGCCTTGATAAGCGAACTGGCTTTTTCTTCCTGTATCCATCTCTGTATCAGTGCCGATATTTCCGTTTCGCTCATGTGCTCCGAAGCGTGGCTGAAAGTCTCTTCGACAATATGTGTCATTTCGTTGACGCTGACTTTTTCTCCCGGGGCATTGACTTCACCGGTCAGAAACTGGCGGAGGGGACCGGGGCTGAAAATATCGGTATTGCCAGTGCCCCCCCTGACCCCCTTCCCGGACAGATGATTGATCATCCGGCGGCACACGTGCATTGCCATATCCGGATCGGTCCGAAGCAAAAGATCCGTGATGATCTTCCATTCGGGATTCGCCGCCGTTCTTGCTTCGTCTGACGAAGCAGGGACATTCCACTTGTGAGCCCTCTGCTTCATTTCGCGGTACATGATGGTTTGACCGATGCGATACGCGATGGTCCTCAGCAACTGGCGCTCCTTGCTGAGGAAAAAATCATCGTCGATCCGCTGCACTTCCCGCGTATAGATAGCCTCCACAAAACCGACGACGCTATCTTCCACCTTGATATCCGCTTTTTCGGAGATCTCCGAGGGGATATATCCCTCCGATTCATAGGTTTCGTCTTTATAAACGATTCTGGCCCGGCAGATTTCAGGAAACCGGAAACCTTCAGGCAAAGCCGTTATGACGTGGTAAAAGATTTCCGGCAAGGACAAGGCTTCGTCGTTGAGAATTTCGTCGATCCGGTAGAGACAATTCAACTCCTTGGCGCGTTCCTGCAGCACATCGAGGAGGTATTCTTTCGAATTGGTTTTGTCGTTCATAGGCAGCCTGTATTGTAAGATAAGAACACAAGCCCGCCCGGATCCTGGGGTATCCGGGCGGGAATCTCTGATTGTTTACCGAGAGGCCGTATACCCGTAATGCGGACCTTACGGCTTCGTGAAAGTCCAATATCTGTATTACGCGCGATTTCTCAAAATTTCACGAACCCTAAGTAAACTCTTTTCTTCGAAATCGCGTAAGCCTTGATCTTGGACCTTTTACAAAGCGGTCGGATCGCCACCTTTTACGAGTGCATCAACCTTAAGGATGACGGCTGGTCTTCATCTGACCCATCCGCGCATCCGGACCGCGTCCACCACCCGGTTGATGGCAATGACATAGGCCGCATCCCGCATATACAGATTCTTCCGCCCGGCAAGGGAATAAAGGGACCTGTAGGCATGCGTCAGCTTGCTGTCCAGTTTTTCAAGAACTTCGTCTTTCTCCCAAAAAAAGTTCGTGTTGGACTGGACCTGCTCAAAGTAGCTGCATGTCACGCCACCGGAATTTGTCAGAAAATCAGGGATCAGAAAGATTCCCCGCTCCTTGATGATCTCATCCGCATCGGGTGTGGTCGGGCCGTTGGCGCCTTCGGCGATCACTTTCACCGACTTGCCGATCTTGTCGGCGTTTGCCGGCGTGATCTGGTTTTCCAGCGCCGACGGAACGAGGACATCGACTTCCTGGGAGATCCATTCCTCGCCCGGAAGCACTTCAATCCCGTCTGCCTGGGCCTTCTCCCGGTCGACGGTTCCATAGGCGCTTGTAATGGCAGCCAGTTTATTGACATCTATGCCGTCTTTTTTCCGAAAAGTAAACGCCTGATGCGCATTGTTGTCCCAACAGGAAACGGCCAGGACGGTTCCCCCGAGTTCAGTGAACAGCCTGCCGGCATACTGGGCTACATTGCCGAACCCCTGGAAACAGACAGTGGCGTCTTCAATCTTTATGCCCAGATCCTTCAGGGCCTGTCTCAATATGTAGATGACGCCGTACCCCGTCGCTTCGGTCCTGCCCAGGGAGCCGCCCATTCCAACGGGCTTTCCGGTGATAAACCCCGGATACCGTCCTCCGTGGACGGTTTCGAATTCATCGAGCATCCAGAGCATGTGTTTTGCACTGGTCATGACATCGGGAGCGGGCACGTCCAGCGCTGGCCCCATCACTTTTGACAACTGCCGAACCCAGCCCCTGCAAAGCCTTTCCTGCTCGGCTTCGCTCAGATGATGAGGGTCGCATATAACGCCTCCCTTGCCCCCCCCGAGAGGAATATCCACCAGGGCGCACTTCCAGGTCATCCACATGGATAGCGCCCGTACCGTATCGGCGGTTTCATGGGGATGGAAGCGGATCCCCCCCTTGGCCGGACCCCTGGCATCATTGTGCTGTATGCGGAAACCCTTGAATACCTTTGTGCTTCCGTCATCCATGTGCACCGGAATCAAAACATGATATTCCCTCAGGGGCTGCCGCAGCAGATCCCGCGTTCCCTCGTCAAGGTTGATCAATTGCGCAACCGCGTCAAACTGCGCCTGTGCGTTCTCATACGGGTTGTAAGATTTTTCCACGATATGATTTCCCCCCTTTCCCCTTTGATCCGAATGATTCGTTAAACATTGATGGAACCGTAAAAATTTGTGATCCAATGAATTTGTTAAAAGTTCAAAATTGATGCACTCGTAAAAAGTCGCGATCTGACGGCTTTGTAAAAAGTTCAAGATCAAGGCTTGCGCGATTTTGAAGAATGCAGCGTACTTGGCGTACGTGAAATTCTGAGAAATCGCGCGTAACGCAGATATTGGACTTTTTACGAAGCCGTCAAAATTAAGGCTTGCGTGATTTCGAAGAATAAAAGCACCTGGCGCACGTGAAACCCTGAGCAATCGCGTGTAACGAAGATATTGGACTTTATACGAAATCGTCAAACAATAAAAACTGTATATGCCTTCATTGTATGAGCAAGTCAAACAATGACGGCTTCGTAAAAGTCCAATATCTTCGTTATGCCCAATTCCTCAGAATCTCACCTACGCCAAGTACGCTGCATTCCTCGAAATTGCGCAAGCCTTGATCTTGAAATTTTTACAAAGCCGCCAGATCACGACTTTTTACGAGTGCATCAAACAATGCTTCGTTATAAAAGAGCGTCCCGCCATCCGTATCCACTTTTTTTACTACGCCAATTTCTTCCAGCTTTCCGAAGCAGTCTTCCGCGACGCCCTTTTCCGCAACACCTGCATCAACAAGAGACCGGGTTCGGACATAGGGTTGACGAAATATCCATGCGGCCAAGGTGTTCGGAGAGACGCCGGGGGGCAAATCCCTTTCTGCTTTTTCAGCAGTTTCCGCAACCAGCTTCCGGATAGCTGAAATTATTTCTAAAGACCGGGTTGCCGTTTCCCGGATCGCTTCCATCATGAAAAGGATCCACGGTTCCCAAGCACCTTTTTCAGAGACCTCATTGAGCAACCTGTAGTATTCACGCTCCCTTTGAACAATGTAGCGGCTCAGATTCAACCCCGGATGTCCCAGCAGTCCATAAAGCTGCAGAAGCAATATGTTCAGAATGCGCCCGGTACGCCCGTTTCCGTCTGGAAAGGGATGGATGGCCTCAAACTGGTAGTGAGCCAATGATAGCTTGACCAACGGGTCCATGCCGTCGCCGGAATGGATGAAATCCTCCAGATTTTTCAGCTTTTTCCTGATGAGCGATTCTCCTTCGGGCGGTGCGTACACCACTTTTCCGGCGGCAAAGTCCACAATCCTGGCCCCGGGCAACCGCCTTATACCGGATTGATCTTCCTTGATCCTGCGAACAATCTCCACACATAGCGAGGTGGCGATAAAGGAACGCTTGCAGACGGCATTCCACGCTTCCCAAAACGCGTCATGATACCTGAGCACCTCGCTTGTCGCCGGGTGGAATCCGTCCGGTCCCAATGCAGAGGCCATAAAAAGATCCTCATGGGACGTATAGATGTTCTCGATCTCCGAGCTGTCCTTTGCTTCAAGAAGAACCAGAGAATCCATTAAAAAGGAACAGCTTTCCAGGTCCCCTCTCATGCGATCAAATTCCTTAAGGGCCTGCCCCGCCTCAGCCGCCTTTTCAAGGACGGACGGCGTCAGCACAGTTGTTTCCGGGGGCAGCAGCGGAAGATCATTAAACGGGATATTCGGATGAAACGGCATGGGGATATACTCTTGACGACTTCGTAAAAGTCCAATATCTTGACGGCTTCGTAAAAGCCCAATACCAGAATCAAAAACAACCCACCAAGCCCTTCATGAAAAGCAGGCGCCATGAATTCCTTGTGGCTGCGGAAGCCTTGATGCCGGGCTTTTGCAAAGCCGTCATATTTCAAAAATACAACTTACACTTCCCGGCGGGTTCCCCGCAAGCAAAATTTACCCCCAAAAACCATTCATTCATGGCCCGGGCAAGGCAATAAAACACCACGCGGTCAATCTGGGGCCTGCCGGCCAGGGACCCGTCCTGGTAGGGCCAGCGCCTGTTCAGCCTGGAAAGTTCCTCCTGCGAGACCCGGTCCATTGCCTTTTTCAGAATATTGCGCAGGATTTCGCTGTCTCTGCGCACGCCGATGGATACAGGCGTATTGTCAAAATGCGATCCCTCCACTAATGGAAGACTTTTAAGGTCCACCAGGAAGTGCCGGTTGATAAGAAAATCGAACACCGGCTTTTCCGCCAGGGCGGCATCGACCTTTCCGGCGGAAACCGCCATAAGGCAGCTAAGCGTATCTTTTTCGGGGACAACGTGTAATTCAGGGTAATGAGTTTCGAGTATTTCCTGATAGTAAAAACCCCATGGAACAGCAACCTTATGGGATATGGCCAGTTCCCCAATCAGCCGGTTGGCAATATCGCTGAATTCACTGGCGGTCCGGGCGCGGCGAATCAAATCTTCATAGTCCGACACCACTGCCGGCCAATCCCGGCATTTCATACCCGACCGGTAAAAGCCCTCTTCCATCACGCGTGCGGCTTCACGGGATTTCTGTAAAGACTGCTCCCGGCGATCGATTCGGATGCGATCCGAAATGTCTGGATGTTGGTGCTCGCCCCCGTCAACAGGAACCACGCCCACACGGCCTTTGCGATATAAACGACCCGGTCGCCGGTGATGCTGAGATGCGCCACGTTTACCCGGGCTCCGATTCGACGCCGATCGCTTCCGTCCCAGTTCACGGAAATCAAACCCTCCGTGCCCGAGCTGAACACGTAGAGGTCGTATGAAATGGCCGATCCGTCCGGAGACGGAGAAACCGCCCGGTCGTTGTGACCGGACGTCACCAGCGGGGAGATGCTGAACTGCACCGCATCAGGCGTCCAGGCAGAAATGGTAAACAGCGACAACAAAAGCCCGTATATAGCGGCAAAAAGGAATGCCGGGGACCGGGGCAGACTGTATAAATGGTTTCGTGTATTATGTGTATTTCTCGTGGTTCGTGTGCTGGATGCAATGCCGGTAAGTATAAAAAATCTGTTTGTTTTGTTTTACAGCAGGGGCTTTCCGAAAAAAGCCCGCCTTTGACGGGCCCCATCACTGCGTAACATGCGGTTACCGCCACAATATTAAACGCATCGAGATAACCTGCCCCGGACTCTAATGACACCGCATCACAGAGCATCACGCCGCAGACGCTTCGCCCCAGTACGTGTAACCCGCTATCCGGGGGCGGATTATATAACCCGATGACATCCTGGCAGTAAAACCGTTTTGATCGAGCAGGAAAGGAATATTCCTGTCCAGGTGGCAGCCTCCGGCAACCCTTGTCCAGTATGGCTGCAGGCGGTACTGCCATTTCGCAACATGTTTTTCAGGACAAAGTCCGTGCTCGGAAAACAGGAACCGCCCCCCGGTCCTCAGCACTCTCAGGATTTCCCGCAGTACGGCAGATGGATCTGAAACGCTGCAAAGCGTACAGGTGGATACCACCGAATCGAAAGAATCATCCGGAAACGGCATCCGCTCGGCCAAAGCGGCGACAAGTCGCGCTGGAGCGGCGGCGGTTCTTATTCGGCGGCGTGCCAGGCGGTGCATTGGTTCCGATGGATCAAGGCCAATGATCGAGCCGACCTGCCCGGAATCGTAAAAAGGAATATTCAGGCCTGTTCCGATTCCGATTTCCAGCACCCTTCCGCTTGCCTGTGGAACCACCTTTGCGCGCTGCCTGCGAAACGGTTTGAGGCTGCACGATGCATCCAGAAGAAGAGGAAGAATTTTTTCGCCAAACCAAGCTTTCTTCATGTATATTCCTTTTAGCATATAAACTGGGCATTGCAAACCCGAAGGCCTTCTAAAGAGGAACATTGTTGGACGACTCCCGGTTCTCACAATTGCTGGACTTCATGAACGCTTCGTGGAAAGGCTACCGCAAGGTCCGGAAAGGGGTCAAAAAACGGATCAGCCGCCACATGCAGGAACTGGACTGCCGGGACATGGCCGATTACATCGAACGCCTTTCCGCGGACGAAAAAGCGCGAGCCGAATGCAAGCGGCTGATGGGCGTTTCCATCTCCCGTTTTTTCCGGGACCGCCGCCTGTGGGTTATACTGGAGGAACGGGTGCTGCCGGGGCTCGTAAAGCAGGGCCGCAGTCCTCTGAAAATATGGTTTGCCGGATGCGCCGGGGGCGAAGAGGTTTACAGCTTCAGGATTCTGTGGGAGGAATTTTCAGGCAACCTCGAAAATCCGCCTGAACTCAGAATCCTGGCAACCGATCTGAATCCGGATTACATAGAGCGGGCCAGAACCGGGATATACCCTGCGGGCACCCTGCAGGAAGTGGGTGAAACAAGACTGGCCCGCTGGTTTTCGAAACACGGGGAAAACCGTTTTGCAGTGGCCGGATCTTTGCAGCAAAACGTGTACTGGAAAGCGCTTGATCACCTGGAAGAGGCTTTGCCGGAAGAAAATCTGGATATCGTGTTCCTGCGAAACAGCATCCTGACCTACCACCCGGAAACGGTGTTTTCCGCACCGCTCGGGCGCATCACCTCAGCCATTGCACCGTACGGTTTTCTGATCATTGGCGCGAAAGAGGAAATTCCGGATCCCGGACGACAGAATCTCCTCCGGTATGACCGGTACGTATACCGCAAAACCGTATCCTGAGGCCTCGATAATAAAGATCAAGCGGTTTCCGCAACGGAGCGGTCATCCTCCTTTTTCTTGCGGGGCGCGGCAACGGATTGCGCATCCAGATAATGGGTATCCATCCCCAGCCGCTTATAAGAAAACCCCATAGCCAATCCCAAAAGCTGCGGATACAGGATCGACGGAAGCGGGGTTTCAATGTCGGCAGCTTCAAGCATGGCCTGCTGCAACTGGTCGAACTGGATCTGGCAATAGGTACATGAAACACAGATATACTCCGCACCGGCATCCAGTGCACTGTTGATTTTCTTAGCGGCCAGAAACCGTGAAAGGCGGTCGTTTTTCTGCCACAACGGGTTCCCGCAGCAGTCGAGCCGCATGGGCCACTGCACGCTTACAACACCCGTTGCCTCAACCAGCCGATCGAACATCGTCGGGTTGTCCGGATTGTCAAAGTCCGTTATCCGGCTAGGACGCAGCGCATGGCAGCCGTAATGGACTGCAGCCCGCGAGCCGTCGAGCGGATTTCGAACATTTGCCTTAATGGCATCAATGCCGGCATCATGGTAGAGCACCTGGAGAATATGCCGTATTTTCAGTTCTCCGGTGTATTGCAGCTCCAAAGGGGCGAGCTGCGTGTTGATGCGCTCTTTGAGGTCTTTTCGTTCGGAAAGAATATAGGCGGCATGCCGGAAGCTGCCATAGCAGCATTTACAGGGGGTCACAAGACCGGCTGCCGTCTTTTCCGCCAGAGCGAGGTTGCGCGCTGCGGAATAAAGATAGGAATAAAAATCGAGATTGCGCACCGGATAACCGCAGCAGTTGAACTCGACGTCTTTTAGCCCGATGTCCAGTGCGGAAAAGATCATTCGGGTGGCAATTTCATACTGGGGTACGTAATACGGAATTTTACATCCCGCGAAAAAAGCATATTTCATGGGTCGATTCCTCGTTTTATCAATTGCATGCATCCATCTGCCGGTATCGGTGACGTGCCGAAAGGATCATGTACTCCGGCTATCCAACGGGCACTGCGTTGTTTGCGGCTCGTCGCCGGCCGCCTTTGCCGGCATGGCGTTCATCCCGTTTCTTACATCCTGGTAGGCAATGTTTCTGAGTTCATAGAGCACATCGGTCACCCGGACGTTTTGCGGACAAGCCTCCTGGCATGCATAACAGGTCACGCAGTCCCAGAGCATCCGCGACGAGAGCACCTGGTCCCGTAACCCCAAGCCAAGGGCATGCATGATCTGGTGTGGTAAAAACCCCAGCTCCCGCGACGGTTTGTCATAACAGGCCACAACGGGGCAAACATTGGTACAGGTCATGCAATTGTAGCAGTTTGCAAACGTTGCCCCCTGTGCGGACAGCAGCAGCCCGTCCTTCATCTCCTTTCCGTTTTGCGGATGGGGAACAAGGGGAAGGTCGACCTCGTGATCCACTTTGGCAAGGGCTTTTTTCATCGCCTGCACGTACGGTTCCGGATAACCGCGCCGGGCCAGTTCCTCCCGGATGGAAAACCACAGGTCCTGGAGATTGATACCGGCCGGGCACACATCGGTGCAGCGATGACAGTTCGTGCAGATCCAGGCGCCCTCGGCAATCCGCAGCAGCTCTTCCGTGGGCAGGTTCCGGTTGAGGACCATGTTTTTCAGATCGCCGATCTTCTCGGAAGGCAGGATCGCCTGGTTGGGAATCGTTTCGAATACCGGGCCCACAGAGCACCGCAGGCTGCAATTGGCGCAGTGCATGCAGGCATCGAGTTCCATGGCCCTCAGGGTCGCGATGTTGGCCGGGACGGATCCGGGCGCGGATCCGGTTTTGACCTTTGCGAGCAGCCGGACCGGGGTTGAAAAGATATGGAAAAACTTGCTGAAAGGCAGATACGCAAGGCCGATAAAGGACGCCAGGACATGAACGTACCAGAAAAACGTCTCGGCACCGGCATTGGTCATGGCGTTTGCAGCCGATGAAACCGCGCGGGCCGCTGGGTAGGCTAAAAAGGCCGACCGGGGCCGGGAGTGGCACATGGAGCAGGCGAATGCGTCGTTCACATCGGCTCCCCATGCAAGTTTTTCGCTGTCCGGTTCGATCCGCTCAGGAAACACAACCCCGTAATTCTCCTGCCAGTAGGCCATCAGGGCCTCAAGTTCCGGATCATCTTCCCAATCGGCAATCCGGATGTCCGGGTGCGCATAGGTCTGAGCCATCTCCTCGAACGCCCGGTGGGATACGATTTTTGAAGCTTCCAGAAAAACGCCGCTGACAATGATGATTGCAAGGATGGCGATGGCGTACCGGTCCATGGCATAGGTCAGCTTTCTGAGGCCCGGGATGGTCAACCGTCGGTATACGGCAATCCCAAGTCCTGCAAGGACCATGAATGCACCGAGGTTGCGTAAAAACAACCAGGGGTTCAGGGTGGAAAAATACCCGTCAATCCAGGGATGGCTGTAGGTGTCGTCGATGGCATGGAGAAAAAACAACAGCAAAAATCCCGCGAAAATCAGCATATGCATAATCCAGCGTGCGGAATTCTCCCTGAGGATTTTATATTGAAGCACTACATTGACGAAAAATTCCCGAATTAAGCGGAATATCTGCTTGCTGAAAAGGGCAAACACCACGGCTTTTACGGCGCCGGTCACCCGGCCGAAGGTTGTCTGCTCATGGGCGACATCACCCACCCTCCGGGTGAACCATGTCCGGATGCGCCAAAAGACACCCGCGGAAAAAACCGCTAAAGAAATATAAAAAGCAATATCATAAAACATGACAGTCCACTTCCTGCATTGGTCAGTTCGTGGCTGAACGGAAACCGTCTTTTTCAACAAGTATTCCTGCGGTTAAAATTTTCGACGTCCTTCTCCTTGACGAAAAATCCTGGTTTTCGTTCGGCCACTATTTAGCGTATATGTTGCCTGAACGGCGGTTTTGTTTTGCTTTCACGGATCCGCCGGTCACCCGGCAGAACGCGCTGCCGGCCCGGGCCGGAATGCGGATAAAGAGATTATCTTTGGAAAGGTAGAAAATCAACCATAATTGAATTCCAAAATTGAGCAAATGCTCAATTGATTTTTTTTAAATTTTTGCGCTATTTTATCCAATTTCTGTTTGTACTACTGGCATTCGGGCACTTATTAGCGATATTGGACTTTTTACGAAGCCGGCAAACTTGAAAATCGCTCTGTTCAGTTTATAGTGTGAAAAAGAATTATTTTCCATGCACCCAAGCCCGGGCCAAAACGCTGAATGAAGCCGGATGTAAACGGCGGATGAAAAAACGGAAACCCTACTCTCATAAACAGGAAAGGGCTGAATATGACTTCAAATGATTGGCATCCCGGCAGCATCCTGGAACTGTCGGGTGCATTCTGGAAAACCTGCACGCTTCACGCGGCCGTGAAGCTCGATGTATTCACCATTCTCGACGGTCTGCGTCTTGGCGCGGAGGAAGTGGCAGCGCAAGCCGGCACCGGGGGTGACGCCACGGCCCGACTTCTCGACGCCCTGTCCGCCATGGGGCTTCTGACAAAAGAGGACGGCCTGTACGTCAACACGGAAGCCGCTTCCGCATATCTGTCCAAATCCTCTCCGCAATACCTTGGTTACATGATTCTTCACCATCACCATCTGGTAGACCTCTGGAAAAATCTCGACAAAAGCGTTCGCACCGGCAAGCCCGTCCGCGGTTTCCTTGCCGGATACGGCGATGAAGAAGAGGATGAATGGGAACGGGAAGCCTTTCTTATGGGCATGTACAACAACGCCAACCTCCTGGCCCCCCGTATCGTCCGGCAGGTTGACCTTACCGGACGCAGACGCCTACTTGACATGGGCGGCGGTCCCGGAACCTATGCAATTTGGTTTTGCCGGCAGTATCCGGAACTGACAGCCGTGGTATTCGATCTGCCCACGGCAAGGCCTTTTGCCGAAAAGGTGATTGAAGAAGCCGGTATGAGCGGCCGCATCGGTTTTGCGGCCGGCAACTACCTTGACCAGGACCTGCCGGGCGGCTTCGACGTTGTCTGGATGTCTCACATTCTTCACGGAGAAAGTTTTTCCGATTGCGGGAACATGGTCCAAAAGGCCTACAATGCCCTGGAGGCAGGGGGTATGGTGGCCATCCAAGAGTTCATAATGGACGATGACCGCTCAGGACCAGAGTTTCCAGGCCTGTTTTCGCTGAATATGCTGGTGGCAACCGACGAAGGACGCGCTTACACCGGAAAAGAGATTTCGCGGATGCTGGAAAAATCGGGATTCAAAGACATCCGTCGCCTGCCCTGGGAGGGGCCGACGCAGTCAGGCCTTATCAGCGCAATTAAATGAGGGGTTCGTAAAAAATCCAACAGCTGCGCCTGCGCGCGATTCTATAGAATTTAACGCACGCCAGGTACCCTGCATTCTTCGAAATCGCGTAGGCTTTGATCTTGGATCTTTACAAAGCCGTCGGGTCGTGGCTTTTTGCGAGTGCATCATTGAAAAAACAGCGGCAAAAAAACCAACCACCCGAGACGCCGGCGGCCTCCCCGGGTGACTTCAGTCCATGATTACTGCTTGCAGTCCTCCGCCCATTCCGGGCAGGCTTCCTCGGTTTTTTTGGTGAACTTTGCCATGCACTCGGAACATTCCAACTCGATATTGGGTACATCGCCGTATTTCTCCTTCATCTCCTCGGCGCTCAACACCGTTAGCATACTGCATCCGCACTGGGGGCAGCCCGATTGAACCCGATAACGCTTTGCTGACATACCAACCTCCTTTGCCTTCAAGTTGCGTAAGTTGTTCCCGACGACGACGAAAAAGCATTGTCGAGTATTTCCGAAAGTTCGTCCGATTCGCGCACAGGCTCCCGGCAGGTATTTCCGAAGCATGCAAACACCCGCAAACCGGCGCTTTCCGGATCGCCCACGCCTGCGAGCTGCGGCAGGTAAGGCGCAAGTAAGGCCGCGGTTTCCGGGGTGTCGATCCATACGGGGTGGATCGCCTCCCGCATCCGGGACCGTATGACCGAAAGAACGGCTTCCGCGTTATCTGCCGCCTGACTTCCAACAAGCACGATTTCTCCGTGCCGGAGGAGGCTCATGCCGAGAGCCGAAAGCATGGCGGGTACGGCGAATGGCTGGCGCTCCATCCGGGTCGCCGACGCCTCCAGCGTTCGGTCGGACGCCTTCCCGAAACCGGTGTTCCCGGTCAGGCGGTAAAGGCGCAGGAAGTTCATGGCCGCCACCGCATCCGTGGAAGGCATGACCCCGTCCGTCCGCTCCTTGGCCATAACGATCAGGTGCTTGTCCATGCCGTCTGCGACCGTAAAAAAACCGCCGGACGCAGAGTCGAAGAACCGATCTCGCAAAAGCGACGACAAAACGATCGCACGCTCCAGGTGCCGAGGGTGGAATCCGGCTTCGTATACATCCAGCAGACCCTGGATCAAAAACGCATAATCGGCCGACATGGCGGGTATCTTTGCCTCACCGTCCCGCCAGCGGCGATAGAGTACCGGCCGGTCCCCGTCTTCGTACATCCTATCGAAGAGAAACGACACGGCCCTTTCGGCCGCCTCCAGGTAGCGCCTGTCCCCGAGCACGCGGTACGCGGCGGCCAGGGCCGATATCATGAGCCCGTTCCACTCCACGAGGATTTTGTCATCCAGGTGGGGCCGCGGCCGGCTCTCGCGGGCCTGCAGAAGCCGACGCCTCCCGGTGGCAAGAAGGTGCCTGACCGTCGTTTCGTCCATATCAAAATGCCGGGCGGCATCAACGGCGGATTTTTCCTTGAAAAGGATGTTTTTCCCGCCGAACTCGCCCAAGGGGTCATGGGCCACGTTGCCGTCCGGACGCACCCCGTAACAGAAGGAAAAGACCTCGCCAAGCCATTTGGGACGATCGTCTCCGTTCAATATAATATCGATTTCGGCTTTGCGCCATACGTAGAAGCCGCCTTCCGATTTCTTTTTGCCCTTGTTCGCATCGGCTCCGTCAGGCACAGTGACGGCAGACAGGTCCATGTAGACGCTGTCGGCGTCTTCCGCGGAATAAAATCCGCCTTCCGGGTGGGTCATGTCCCTCAGGACATAGTCCAATGCATCCCTGGCTGTTTCGGCAAACCGGACGTTTCCGGTGATCTCGTAGGCATCCAGGTAGGTGCGTATCAACTGGGCATTGTCGTAGAGCATCTTTTCAAAGTGCGGCACATGCCACTTCTCATCGGTTGCATACCGGTGAAAACCGCCGCCCAGGTGGTCGTAAATGCCGCCGGCGGCCATCTTTTCCAGGGTAGACGCGGCCACTTCCGTCGCGCTGCGGCTTCTGGACGATGATTTGCCCGTGTGGTCCGCAAATCGAGTGTAAAACAGGAGAAAATCCAGCAAGGGCGGCATCGGGAATTTGGGCGCGCCGCTGAAGCCCCCATGCACGCCGTCATGGGCGGTCGAAAATGCGTCCACCCCGGTATCGAGCCAATCGGCCTTCAAAGTCATACCGTCACGAACCGGTGCGTCTGCCGTGAGATGCTGCCGGATCGCGTCCGCAAACCGTTCTGCCGAGCGAAGCAGCTCTTTTCGTTTGTGCGGGTCTTTGTATGCCTCAGCCACCGCTGAAAGAATCTCCATCCAGGACGGATTCATCCGGCGCTTCGGCGGAAAATAAGTGCCGCCGAAAAAGGGCTTGCCCGAAGGCGTCAGAAAAACGTTCAGGGGCCAGCCGGCAGAACCGGTCATCGTCGAAACGGCGGTTATATAGATCTGATCGATATCCGGCCGCTCCTCCCGGTCCACCTTTATATTGACGAAATGCTGGTTCATGAGCCTTGCTGTTTCCGGATCGGAAAACGACTCATCCGCCATGACATGGCACCAGTGGCAGGTGGAATAGCCAATGGATACCAGAATCGGTTTGTCCTCACGGCCGGCTTTCTCAAAGGCCTCGTCCCCCCATGGATACCAGTCCACTGGGTTGTCCGCGTGCTGGAGGAGGTACGGGCTTTTTTCGGCCGCAAGCCGGTTTTGGTTATGGGGTCGGATTTGTGCGTTCATCATACACCTCCCGGCGTTATTCACTTGACCCTGATCATATGCAGCGCCTGAACGAAAACCGTCTTTTTTTCCAATCTCTAGGGCCGGCTCAAATTATAATCCTCAAAATACGCCCGGTATTCCCGCGGATAAAATTTTCCCCGTCCGTAAGCTTGACGGCTTCGTAAAAAGTCCAATATCTTCGTTACGCGCGATTTCTCAGAATTTGCGGCTTACGCCTTGTAAACATACGCGTACGCCAAGTAATCTGCATTCTTCGAAATCGAGTAAGCCTTGATCTTGTACTTTTTACAAAGCCGTCAGATCGAGACTTTTTACGGTGTCAAGCTTAACGAAAAATCCCCGTTTTCGTTCGGGCACTATGTATCGAAACAGAGACACTTATGTATCAATATTTAACAACATGAAACAAGAATCATGCTCTAATTCACAGTTTCAAGCTCCGAGACGAGCCATTTTCTTACCTCGCCTTCCAGAGCGTATACGCCGCTGTTTTGCCCGGTGGTCTCCAGAAAACGCCGCTTGACATCGTCGGGCATGGTGATCCGTGCAAGTTCCTCGGCCCCCCTGGAGTCCCTGCGGACCAGAAATATCACGGGAGGATCTTCCCAGGAATACACCGTAAAATACACGGACACGTCCGAATCGTGTCGCACCACGTATTTTCCGTGAACCCAGTTGTTCCCCCATTCCAGGTACAGACGGACGGCTTCTTCGGGCGTCATGTCCCAGTCGATGGCGTATACCAGGTCTTTTCGTTTCTTGAGTTGTTCAAGGGTAAGCATATTTTTCCTCTCCGCCAGTGGCATGGATTGATTTTGTGATTATTCTTTCCGGGTACAAAGACCTGCATAAGCCATGCCGTAACAAGGTCGTGGCATATTTCTTGAATGACAGGATACTATCGGGACAGTTTGTATCAACAAAAGCATCAATCCAACCAAACAAACGGAGGGTATATGGATAAGAAAAAGGAAAAGGATAAGCTCCTTGACATTAAAGACGTCACCATCTGCGAGGCCACCGGCCAGATGCTCGAAAAAGCACGAACAGAAGGCGTTGAAATCAGTTTCGACCGGGCCGCCACCATGAAGGCGTGTCCCATCGGGAAGGACTCCGCGTGCTGCAAGCACTGCGCCATGGGCCCCTGCCGCCTCAATTCGAAAGACCCCTACGGAAAGGTCGGCGTCTGCGGCGCGACAATCGACACGATCCAGGCCAGAAACTTCGGCCGCATGATCGCTGCAGGCGGGGCGGCCCACACCGACCACGGCATGGTCATGCTCGATGTGTTCCGCGAAGTGGTATCCGGCAAGATCACTGATTACAAGATCACGGACACCGAGAAACTGATCAATGTTGCGGAATCCGTTGGGATTGAAACAGAGGACAAATCGATCGAAGATATCGCCAAAGCGCTCTACAAGGAACTGGAGCAGACCTATACCCAGGTGGAAGGGGAAATCCCGTTTGCCAAACGCGTTCCGCCAAAAACCCTGGAGACCTGGCGGAAGCACGGTATCGTGCCGCGCGGCGCCATGCGCGAAATCATGGAAATGATGCACCGCACCCACATGGGCGTTGATCAGGACTACAAGAACATCACCCAGCAATGCTCCCGGACGGCCCTTTCCGACGGGTGGGGCGGCTCCATGGTGGCAACGGAGATATCCGACATCCTGTTCGGAACCCCCGTGCCGGTCGCAACGGAAGTGAACATGGGCGTTCTCAAGGAAAACGAGGTCAACATCATCGTTCACGGACACGAACCGAACCTGTTCGAATCGATGATCGCCTCGACCAATTCGCCCACCTTGATCGAGGCCGCCAAGGAAGCGGGTGCGGCCGGCATCAACCTGGTCGGCATGTGCTGCTCCGGCTTGGAGATGATTTCCCGCCACGGCATTCCGCACGCAGGCAACTTCGGCTCCACCGAAGCCATTCTGGTGACGGGCGCTGTGGACGCGTTTGCAGTGGATGTGCAGTGCATCCAGCAGGGACTGGCCACCGTGGCCAAGTGTTACGACTCCTATATGTTCACGACCAATCCCCGGTGCAAGGTCGAAGGGGCCGAGCACATCGAATTTCACGAGGACAACCCCCTGGAAACCACCGATGAAGTCGTTATCAAGGCGATTTCAAGGTTCAAAAGAAGAAAGTACCCGATCCAGATTCCAAAGGTCACCAACCCGAGCATCCACGGATTCTCCTACGAGTATATCAACTACATGCTCGGCGGTTCGTTCCGGGGCAGCTATACACCGCTCAATGACAACATCATTAACGGCAGGATTCGGGGAGTCGCCGGAGTGGTCGGCTGCACCAACCCCCGTGTGAAGCAGGACTATACCCACGTGGAACTGGTAAAAGAACTGATCAAAAACGATGTTCTGGTCCTTCAGACCGGCTGCTCCCAGATCGCACTCGCCAAGGCCGGACTGCTGACGCCCGAGGCGGCATATCTTGCCGGCGACGGCCTGCGGGAAGTGTGCGAGACCGTCGGCATGCCGCCCGTGCTGGGCCTAGGCGCATGCGTCGACAACAGCCGGATTCTCATCGCGGCATCCGAGATGGTAAAAGTCGGCGGCCTCGGCGAATCCATCGCCGATCTTCCGGTTGCCGGGTGCGCGCCCGAGTACATGAGCGAAAAGGCCATCTGCATCGGCCAGTATTTCGTGGCATCGGGCGTTTATACCGTGTTCGGGGTGACATTTCCCATCGTGGAGGATACCGCCTTCCATAAGTACCTTTTCGAAGGACTCGAGAAGGAAGGCCTCGGCAAGTGGGGATTCGGAAAGGATCCCCATGAGATCGCCTCCATGATGATCGCTCACATCGACAAAAAGCGCAAGGCCTTAGGCATCGACAAGACAAGGGAGCGGAAGCTGGTCGACATGGCCGAGCGCCGCGAAATGGCCTGATTCCGAAACGGCAGACCCCGCTCCGGCCACCGGATTGCTCTCCGGGTCGATCCGGTGGCGGGTAGCGGAATGATTCAACAATTGAATTGAACCCAAAAACAAATTGGGGTATAAATACCAACCGGACAACGGGGGGATTGAAAAATCCCCCCGTTGTTTTATTATTTAATAGCCGAACAAAATAAGGATTTTTCGCCAAGTTCAAGGAAGGCAAGAACTTTAACCGGCGGCAAACATTGATGCTCCCGTAAAAAGCCGTGATCCGACGACTTTGTAAAAAGTTTAAGATCAAGGCTTGCGCGATTTCGAAGAATGCAGTGTACTTGGCGTACGTGTATGTTTACAAGGCGTAAGCCGCAAATTCTGAGAAATCGCGCGTAACGCAGATAT
>SLJY01000128.1 GCA_007134875.1 Desulfobacterales bacterium | reverse complement strand
TCCTCGATTTCCTCCAGCGTCTCCGGGTCGGTTGCGCCGCCTTCGGATAAAATGGATTCGAGCCTGCCGGCAATCGATCGGCGGGTCTTCTGCAGGCCGCTTTTTAAGCGCCCCATGAGCCAGGCCGCAGTTTGCTCCAATGCAGGCTCTGGTTCTGCGTCAACAGCCGGGGCGCGATCCGGCTTCGATGTCCCGGCGGATACGGATGGAGGCTCCCGGGTGCTGTCGCCTTCTTCTCCTGATGCCGTCCCAGACGTCTCATCGGTTTTCGAAAAGCGCGGCGAACGCTTTTTCTTTTTTCGGATAAGCACAGCGGCAATCAAAAAAAGAAAAACAAAAAGAATTCCGGCGCCGGTTTCCATCGGATAATCCATGATAAACCGGTGGATTCGATCCAGGGCCCCGTCGATGCGGAGACCCTCCCACAGATCGGAGAAAAACTCAGTCATTGAATCGTCCTTGCGCTTGGGTTCGGATGGTGATGCGCCCCGTCGGCGTTTTGCTGTTTCCGGTGGATTTCCAGGGCCTGATCAATATTTACCGAGATCATCCTGGATCCGCCGCTTTTGGCCATGGTGATGCCGAAAAGCATATCCGAAAATTCCATTGTTTTCTTTTTGTGCGAGATCATGATGATCTGGGTTTCCTCCCCGATGATGCGCAACAGTTCGTTGAAGCGGTGCACATTGGCGTCATCAAGGGGTGCGTCGATTTCATCGAGCAGGCAGAAAGATGCAGGATTGAGCATGAAAATGGAAAAAATAAAGGCGATGGCGGAAAGTGCTTTTTCCCCGCCGGAAAGCAGGCTCAGACGGCTCAGTTTCTTGCCGGGGGGCTGGATCATCAGCTCCACGCCCGTTTCCAGGGGGGAATCCGGGCTGGTCAGCTCGAGCCATGCAGCCCCGCCGTTGAACAGCCGCGGAAACAGTTCGCTGAACCGGGTGTTGATCTGTTCAAAGGTCCGGAGAAACAGGGTCCGGGTTATCCGGTTGATCTTGCGGATCACGCTTTCGAGGTCTGCCAGAGCTTTTTCCAGGTCATTTCGCTGTTCGACCAGAAAATCGCGCCGCCCCTGCTGCTGCTCGCATGCCTCGATGGCCCCCAGGCTGACCTCCCCGATCTGCTCCATTTCCGTCCTGGCATCCAGGCGCTGCTTTTCCGTTTTTTCGATGGTGAAGCCGGGCGCGCGGACCGTTTCCGCAAATTGCTCCAAAACCGTTGAAAACGGATCCGAATAGCGTTCAAGAAAGCGGTTGACGATGTTTTCCCGGTTGATCTGCAGCCCGGAGAGCTCAAGTTCCAGCTTGTGAATCTTTTCCCGGTTTTTTTCCATATGGGTTCTGGCATCGGAAAGGGCGCTATCCGTTGTTTGCTTTTTTTCAACGACCGCACGATACCGGGCTTCCTCGTCTTTCAGGTCGCCGGCGATCTGCCGGAGCGCGGAGGCCTCCCGGGCTTTCTCCGAGGTATAAGCGGCAAGCTGCTTTTCGATTTCAGTCTTCCGCGCTTCACCGTCATCAATGGCTGTGCGGGCCACTTCCTCCCGATCCGTGCCTTCCCGAAGCAATTCCCTGAGGCGCGCAAGCGTCCGCCGGGTGTTGTCCCTTTCCGATTCCAGGCGGGTCAGCTCCAGTCTCTGATCGACCAGCCGGTTGTCGGATGTGCGGATGGTCTCCTTTAGCGTCTCAATGTCCCGGGTTACGTCATTGATTTGCTTTTTCTCCGCTTCGATATCACGGGCGATTTCCGCAAGCAGCTGGTCATGGCGTTTAATCTCCTCTTCGGCATCTTCTTTTTCCCCTTCGAGCCGCTCGCCTTCAAGGGCGGCGATCTCCAGGTGACGCCGGGCATGCTTCAACTGTTCCGCCGTTTTGTATTGCTTTTTTTCCGCCTCCAGATGATCCGCCTCGTAACGGAATTTCTTTTGCGTGATATCCGAAAGGCGGTTTTCCAGGTTTTTGACTTCCGTTTCCAGGTCCTTTCGTGCGGCTTTTTCCGCCTCCAGGTTTTCCCCGATCGTTTCGATCTCCTGCTGAATCTGCCGGATTTCCTGTTTCTTTTCCAGAATGCCGGAAAGGTTGTCCCTGCTTCCGCCGACCATTGCGCCGCTTTTCGACACCATGTCTCCCTGGCGGGTGACCACCGCGGTATAACCGTTTCCGCTGTCCCAAAGGCGGAGCGCGTCTTCCAGATCGTTTGCCACCGCGATGTCCGCCAGCAGATGCCCAACGAGTTGTTCGTATCCGGCCCGGGCACAAACGTGATCGGCAATCATAGGAAGCGCTTTCCCATCGGTGCGTTGCGTCGATGCCGGCCCGGGCGGTGAAACAGGCACAGGGTTTCCCGAAGGGGAGTCCGGGGCGGCCCCATACCGGTTTCCATGAAAAAGAAAACCGCTTCGGCCGGATTCATTGTCTTTGAGGTATTGGATACAGTCTTGACCCGTCTTTGGGCCATCAACAATAATGTATTGAAGCGATTCTCCCAGGGCGGCTTCAACCGCGTCGGCAAATCCTGCTTCCGGGTCGATAATTTCCGCAATGATCGCCCGGATACGGCCGTCCGGGTCGATTTCGCTTTGGTGATTCATAATCGCCCGGACCCCGTCACGGTACCACTCGAAACCGGCTTCCATCTTCGATAAAATGGTGAGGCGGGATTTAAGGCGGCTTCGTTCGTTTTCGATGCGTCCGATGGATTGGGTCTTTTCGGAAAGAAAGGCGCTTTTTTCCTTTAATACGATTTCACATTCGGATTTCCGGCGCTTCAGATCTTCGAGCCGCTCCTGAATGGATTCTATTTTTCCGGCTGCATCCTTTTCGGCCGCATCAAGTTCGGAAACAGTTTTTTCCGCCGCTTTTTTCTCCTGGCGGGTTTTCCTGATGCGACGCTCCAGGTTTTCCCGGTTCTCGGAGGCGTTTTGGAAACTGTTCTGGTGGCGCGCGTGCCGGTTGGAAAGCGTCATCAGGGCTTCTTTTTTCTCCTCCAGAATGCCTCCCTTTTCCGAGAGCTGCTCCCGGTAGGCGGCCGTCTTTTGTTTTTCGTCGTCCATTTCGTTTTTGACGGTTCGGATCCGCTCCCGGAGGGTTTGTTCTTTTTGGGTTTCTTCTTCCCGCTCGGCCCGGATCGTTTCATTTTTTTCACTCAATTCGTCAAGGGATTGGCGCTGGCGCTCATTTTCCTCGCGGATCCGTTCCAGTTCATCCCCCAGGCGGCGGCATTCGAAATCGATGCTTTCGGTCTTTTTCTGCTTTTCCTCTTTTTCCGCTTTTTTTTCCGCGATTGTTTCTTCCTTTTCCCTGCGGCTGTCTTCGATCTCCCGGAGTACTTCGTTTAAGCGCTCAATCTCCCCGGCTTTGTCTCCGGTGTTTTCCTTCAAGCTTTCGAGCAGTTCTTCCACGGATTCGATTTTCCGACCGTAGCGTTCATGGTAATAGCAGCTGATCATCATGTCAGCTTGCTTCAGACGGTCCCGGCAGTTCCGGTAGCGTCTGGCTTTTTCCGCTTCCACGGTAAGTTCCGACAAGCGGTTTTCGATTTCCTCCAGGATGTCGTGCAGGCGGACAATGTTGTCCTTCGTTGCGTTTACCTTGGACACGGCTTCCTGTTTCCGGGCCTTGTACCTTACAACGCCGGCGGCTTCCTCGATAAAGGCGCGCCGCTCTTCGGGCGTGGCGTCGGTAATCGCTCCGATATTGCCCTGCTGAATAATGGCGCACGAACGCGACCCCATGGAGAACCGGAGGAAGATGTCGCTGATATCCTTAAGACGGCAGGGCTGCCTGTTGATGAGGTAGCGGCTCTCCCCGGAGCGGTAAAGCCTCCGGGTGACCATGATTTCACTATATTCCCCGATCATTGTGCCGGCGTGGGGGTCATGGCCGGCAATGACGAGGGATACCTCGGCCATATTCAGGGGCGGGCGACGGTCCGTTCCTGCAAAAATGACATCCCCCATGGATTTCCCCCGAAGCTGCCTGACGCTTTGTTCTCCCATCACCCACTTGATGGCATCGATAATGTTGCTCTTGCCGCAGCCGTTGGGGCCGACGATGGCAGAAACCCCTGGGGGGAAGTCGATTGCGCACTTGTCGGCAAAGGATTTGAAGCCGGATATTTCGAGCCTTTTTAGTTGCATTGGAAAAGCCTTTGTACTATCTACTATGGCTTGTTGCAGCGAAACAAGCATTGTAACCTATATTCAATATCGTGAACCGCCGATGTTTTCAACACTATGATGCAGACATTGAAAAAATATTGGTTTCTGGCGGGACTGGGGCTGGTTTTTACCTGTACGGTTTTCGATCCCACCGATGCCATCGCGGATGCCGGCAGGTGGGCCCGGTCCGTCCACGGACCGGATATGGTTATTTTTCTGGTATTCCTGTTTCAGGGGTTTCTTCTCAACCCGGAGCAGATACGCAGCGGCCTGACGGATGCCAAGGCAACGGTCGCTGCAATGCTGCTGATTTTTGTCATGGCCCCTTTGTATGCAGCGGCCATATCCGTGCTGCCCGTTTCCACGGGCGTATTGATCGGGTTATTTCTGGTGGCGGTCATGCCGACGACCATGAGCACGGGGGTCGTGATGACGGGCGCTGCCGGCGGGAATCCCGCCCATGCGCTGTTCGTATCATTTACCACCAATGCCATGGCGACCTTTACCATCGCCATCACTCTTCCCCTGCTGCTTCTGGCGACCGGAAAAACCGCAGCGGTACAGCTTGATTCATGGGCCATGATCGCAAAGATCGCATGGTTCGTTCTGCTTCCCCTCACAGCTGGCATCGGTGCAAAATCAGCGGTGAAAAACGTTGACCCCGCTTTATCGCGCCGGCTGTCCATGGCAAGTCAGATTCTGATACTGATCATCGTGTGGATCGGGGTGTCCCAGGCGAAGCCTGTTTTAATGGGCGCATGGCTGTCCGCGGCGCAGATCGCTGTGCTGGTATTCGTTTTTCATCTGCTCATGCTGGCGGCTGGTTTCGGAGCGACCCGGATGTTGTCCATGGGCCGGGGCCGGAGGGAATCCGTTATCTTCATGGGGGCCCAGAAAACATTGCCCCTTTCCATTATCCTCCAGGTCAACCTGTTTCCGGAATACGGCCAGGCCCTGATCGTTTGCGTACTTCACCACCTGATTTCCCTGTTCGTGGACGGATTTCTGGTGGGACGCATGGGGCGCTCCCGCGGCCGGTAAGCCGGAATCCCGAGCTTCAGCCGGATCTTTCCTTTTTCCAGTATGGATGGACCAGGTCTTCAAATATGGTCATGGCGGCGCCTGATCCCTGCCCGGATGCAATGACGATCTGGTTGTAACCGCCGGTGACGTCTCCGGCCGCATAAACCCCATGCCGGCTGGTCCGGAAATGCTCCTGGCGGATGAATCCCTCCGGTGTAAGTTCCAAGCCCAGTTTTTTCGCCAGATCAACGGCGGGCACGTAGCCGATGGCGATGAAAAGGCCATCCACGTCCATCATCTGCTCTGTGCGGGTGAGGTTGTTATACAGCGTCACCTTGTCAACGGACGTTTCACCGTGAATTTCCCTGACCTCGGTGTTGTAAAGTATTTCTATTCCGCTATCCTCTATCTGCCGGACCAGGTGGTGCTGCGCGCTGAGTTTGTCGCCGCGGTGTATAATGGTTACATCCGCCCCGATGCTCTGCAGGTGAATCGCCTCCGTGACCGCACTGTCACCACCACCCACGATAATAACGTTTTTGCTTTTGAAAAACGGACCGTCGCAGGTTGAGCAATAGCTTACCCCGCGACCGGATAGACGGGATTCTCCGGGTGCATCCAGCCTCCGGTACTTGGCGCCCGTGGCCAGAAGAATGGCGCGCGTCAGGAATTTTCTTCGGTTGGTGATCACCGTGTGCGTCCCGTCTTCATTTGGCCGGATATCCACGGCTTCCTCTCCCTGGTATATTCGGACATACTCGAGGGCATGGGTCACCATGACATCCGCCAGCGCTTTTCCCCCGACATGGGTCATGCCGGGATAGTTTTCCACAACCGGGGTCTCGGTGACCTGTCCGCCCAGCGCCCCTTTTTCCAGGACTACCGCGTTCAGGCCGCTGCGAGCGGCGTAAATTCCGGCGGATAGACCCGCCGGGCCACCGCCGATAATCACCAGATCCGTTTCCACGAAAAGCGCGTCGTCGTCCGGGATATAGACATTCTGCTGTTCCATCATTTCCAGGCTGAGGCAGAACAGTTCTTCCGCCTGGGCGCCCATGGCGATCAGCACGTCGTCGGCAAAGGCTTGCGGAACCGACTGGGCGTCATAAGCATCCGCGATCTCCGGAAAAGCCTGAACGTCGACAATTTCTAGACCGATCCGGTCTGGGTGGGCAATAGCCGCTTTCGCGGCGTTGATGGCCTGCTGGGGGCAGTACGGGCAGGTTGGGCTGACAAATACCCGGACATGACGTTTTTCCGTTATACGGGAAAGAATTTTTTCCGAGTCTTCCGAAAGGCCGGTCTGACCGGTTCCCAAAAGCAAAATCATCTCCACGAGCGTCCGGCCTTCCTCCCCGGCAGGTGCCCCGAGCCATTGGATATCGTATGTATCGGGCATAAATACGATGGTGGGAGAGTGGTGTACCCTGTATTTTCTTGCCAGATCATGGCCTAGCGAATAGGGCGTGACCGTTATTTTATCCGTTGTGCGGCCGAACCACCCGAGAATCCGTCCGGCAAGATCGTTGTAGACGTCGTTTTCCCCTTTCCGGGTAAACAGAAGAATATTGACCTTGTTCTTCAGCATGGAAAAGAGCCGCTTCAGCTCCTCGGTTGTTTCTTCGGCGCTTTTGTGCCCGTGATCATGGTCGTGATTATTATGCCCGTGCCCCTTATGGTCTGCTGACACGTTTTTCCGGTGTCCGTCCGGGTGCTCATCGTGCTTTTCATGACTCATTGCCATTCTCCCGGTTTGATTGATATATACCTGAACTCTACCGATCTGGACTTTTACGAGTATTGACCGCTTCGTAAAAAGTCCAATATCTGCGTCACGCGCGATTTATCAGAATTTGCGGCTTACGCCTTGTAAACATACACGTGCGCCAGGTACGCTGCATTCTTCGAAATCGCGCAAGCCTTGATCTTGAACTTTTTACAAAGCCGTCAGATCGCGACTTTTTACAAGTGCATCAATATTGGGCGCCTTGCTGAATATATCGCTAACCAAGGATGTAGCCTTTTGCAAGTTCGACGTATTGCGCCACCTGCCGGTCTGCCCAAAAGTCTTGTTTTTGCAGCTCTGAAGCCATGATTTTAGCTACAGCCGGGGCCATTTCAGTGCTGGCCCGTGCGTCGAGCAGAAGCGCCCGGGTCCTTCGGGAAAGGAAATCCTCGACCGTCTGGGCCATTTCATGACGAACCGCCCACACAACTTCCGCCGCGATGGTTTTGGCTGCCGGTGCAAGGGGTTCTCCCAGGGACGGCTCCCGGTAAACGAGATCCAGGATGGCGGGCGCGTCGCTTCCGTAGAGGGCAAGATCGCCGAAATTTTCCGCATGCCGGTGATATCCGTGGATGTGCAGATCTCGGCTGACGGACGGATTTTCCGGAAGCTGGGCCAGAATGGCGGCGTGATCGATGGTGTCTTCAGCCATCTTCCGGTAGGTGGTCCATTTGCCGCCTGCCACGGTGACCAGCCCGGATCGGGATATGTAGATGGTATGATCCCGGCTGATGGAGGCGGTGCTGCCTGCCGCCTTTTCCCTGACCAGCGGCCGGAGGCCGGCAAAAATGCTTTTTACGTCCGAAGGGGTCGGATCCTTTGTCAGGTAACGGCTTGCATGGGACAGCAGAAAGTCGGTTTCCTCTTCCAGGGGGCGCGGCTCCAGGCTCACGGCATCGACGGGCGTATCGGTGGTTCCAACGATCACCTTGTCATGCCAGGGGGTTGCAAAAAGAACGCGCCCGTCCGCGGTATGAGGCACCATAATGGCTTTGTCGCCGGGCAGGAAATCGGCCTCGAGAACCAGGTGAATTCCCTGGCTCGGGGATATGAGACGGCCGGATCCGGGTTGATCCATTTCCAGTACGCTGTCCGTAAAAACGCCGGTTGCGTTGATAATGCCTGCTGCCCGGATTTCGTAGCTCTCCGCGGACAGGGTGTCCGTTGCAAGAACGCCGGAAACTATCTCTTTTTCCTTGATCAGCCCTTCAACTTTCATGTAGTTGATTACCGTGGCGGATTGCTCCACCGCGGTCTGCGCCATATTCACCGCCAGGCGCGCATCGTCGAACTGCCCGTCGTAATAGATCACACCGCCGCGCAGTCCCTCGGTTTCCAGGGTGGGTATGGTCTGCCGGATGGTTTTACGGGATAAAAATTTTGAGCGGCCGAATCCATGCTTTCCGGCCAGCATATCGTAGAGCTTCAGGCCAATGCCGTAAAACGGACCCTCCCACCAGTCATAACTCGGGACCACGAAAGGGAGGTTATGAACAAGGTGCGGGGCGTTCTGGCGAAGAAGGCCCCTTTCCTTGAGGGCTTCGAGCACAAGCGAGACGTTTCCCTGCTGCAGGTACCGGACGCCGCCGTGGATGAGCTTTGTAGAGCGGCTCGACGTTCCCTTGGAAAAATCGTCCTGTTCCAGTAGCAGGACCCGATACCCCCTGGATGCCGCCTCGATCGCGCTCCCCAGTCCGGTCGCGCCGCCGCCGATGATAATCAAATCCCAGGTGCGGCCGGTATCCCGGATGCGGGCGATCATTTCAGTTCGGTTCATTCAGGCGCTCCTTCAGGGCTGCGATTCTGCGGATGGAATGTTCTGCTTTTTCCACATGGGACGGGCTATCCGCCATGTGGCGGCACACGACTTCGAATGCCTCTCCAGTCAGGCGGCCCGATTCACAGATCAGGGCCACGTCCGTTTCGGTTTCAAGGACCCGCCCCGTGGTGCAGGTTATGTCGTAGTATTTTGAAACAGCTCCCATTTCGAGATCGTCGGTAAACACCGCTCCGGTATAGCCCAGTTTTTTCCGGAGTAGGTCGCGGGCTATGATCGTGGAAAGGCTTGCGGGCCAGTCACCGTCAATGGCCGGATACCGGATATGGGACAGCATGATGCCGGGAACACCTGCATAAATGGCTTCACGGAATGGAATAAGATCGTAGTTTTCAAGACTTTCCGGCGAGACTTCCAGGTCGGGACGGTCAACGTGCGAATCGGATGTGGTTCTTCCGATTCCGGGAAAATGCTTGGCCACCGGCAGGACGCCCCCGTTGCGGAGTCCCCTTATGACCGCGAGTCCCATGCGCGAAACGCGGTCGGGGTCGCGTCCGTAGATCCGGTCCTTCATGATGGAGTCAAATTCCGGGGGGGCCACGTCGAGCACCGGCGCCATGTTCATGTTGATATGCATCCGCCGAAGCTGTTGTGCGCTAGCTTTGGCGTGCGTTTCGGCATCGGCTTCATCCATGAGTTCCGGGGCGCCGGGAAGGTATTCGAACTGAGGCGGTTTCAGGCGGGCCACGCTGCCCCCTTCCTGGTCCACGGCGATCAGGAGGCGGGGAAGACCGGCGGACGCGGCGGAGTCGGCGGCAGCGGCGCACAGATCCCGTAATTGATCCGCGCTTTCGATGTTCCGGGAAAACAGGATGATGCCGCAGACGCCTATCGTGTCGATCAGAAAACGCAGACCCGGATTCAGCGTGGTGCCGTGAAATCCGGCCATGATCCGCTGGCCGGCCATGCGTTCGATGGTTCGGGCCTTTGTCATGAATCCACCAGAATGGTAAGATTTACATAGGGATATCGCCGAGCGTAAAGGGGTTTTCCGCTTTTTCCCGCCCGATGGTCGATGAGGGGGTGTCTCCGTAATCGTGGCCCGGCCACACAGTGGTTTCATCCGGAAGCGTGTAGAGCTTATCCCGGATAGATGAAAGCAGTGTCCTGGAAGACCCCCCGGGCAGGTCGGTCCGCCCGACTGCACCCACGAAAAGCGTGTCTCCCGTAAAAAGATGCCCGTCCGCGTAGATGCAGATGGAACCGGGGGTGTGTCCCGGCGTATGGATCACGCGAAGCTTAAGGGATCCGACGGTGATCGCATCACCGTCCGCAAGAAGGCAGTTTGCTCCGGGGGAACCTTTCCCGCCCAGAAGCCTTGAAAGGGATCGGTTGAAAAACGTTGCCACCTTTTCGGCATCCGCCTCGTGGATGCACAGCTGTGCCCCGGTTTCCCGGAGGATGTCCGCATTGGCAGAAACATGGTCGGCATGGCCGTGCGTATTGATGACATGGGTCGGCCGGTATCCGGCGGAGCGAATTTCCGAGAGAATTTTTTTCGCGTCAAAAGCCGGGTCGATCACCGCACAACACTTGGTATCCGGATCGCCTGCCATGTAGCAGAAATTGGCCATGCGGGGAAGGTAGATCTGCTTGATTTCCATTGCCATATTCCTTTCCGGTCTTGTCAGCGTCTCCGGTTGATCATCCCTGCCGCGGGTCGTAGCTGCACAGCGGCTCCTCGGCCAGGTAATCGCCGGTCGCCTCGTATGCCCGGGCCCTGCATCCGCCGCAGACCTTTCGGTACTGGCAGATGCCGCATTTACCGTCATAATTGTCGGCATTCCGGAGCTTGTTGAATATTTCGGAATCCCGCCAGATGTCTGCAAAGGAAGATTGTGTCACATTGCCGCAGTCAAGGTCCAGAAAGCCGCAGGGCTGCACGACACCCCGGTGGGAAACGAAACAGAAGCCGGTCCCCCCGAGGCAGCCCCGGGTCACCGCGTCGAGCCCGTGAGTCTGAAACGTCACCTTTTCGCCTTCCCCCCGGGCCCGTTGCCTGAGAATGCGGTAGTAGTGGGGCGCACAGGTAGCCTTGAGCTGAAGCGGCGTTTGTTTTTTCCGGTCATAGAACCAATTGAGGGTATCTTCATACTCTTGGGCGGAGATCGCCTGGTCGATGATGTATTTGCCCCTTCCCGTGGGTACCAGGAGAAAGATGTGAAGGGCCACGGCTCCGATTTCTTCCGCAAAGGTAAGAATATCGGGTATTTGATCCCGGTTGAGCCGGGTAATGGTGGTGTTGATCTGAAATTCGAGGCCGGCTTGTTTAGCGGCGTCTATGCCGTTCATCGCGCCGGCAAAGGCCCCGTCCACCCCCCGGAACCGATCATGCTGTTCTGCGGTGACACCGTCGATGCTCACGGAAATGCGCTGAATGCCGGATTCCTTCATGCCCGTTGCCACCTCCGGGGTTACGAGCGTGCCGTTGGGGGCCATGACCATCCGGAGTCCGAGGCGTGTGCCGTAGCGGGTAATCTCGAATATATCCTCGCGAAGCAGGGGTTCTCCGCCGGTCAGGATCACGATGGGTCTTCCGACTTCCGCGATCTGATCGAGCAGGCGAAAGGATGCCTGCGTGTCGAGCTCGCCGGTGTACGGTCCGCAGGTGGCGGAAGCCCTGCAATGCACACAGGAAAGATTGCAGTTCCTCGTGGTTTCCCATGCTACGAGACGAAGTTCGCTGGAGGAGGGCATGCCGTCGGCATGGTGACCATACCCGGCGCTGCCGGGTCCGGCTGCACCGGGTCCGGGGTGTCCGGCCGGATGCCCGTCAGAATGTCCGGAAAAATGCCCGGAAAAATGTGTCATAAGGCGTACAGGCTCCTTTCAGCTGTTCCGGAGCGCTTTTGCCGCGTCCATGGCAAAGTAGGTCAATATCATGTCCGCGCCGGCGCGCTTGATGGAAATGAGCGTCTCCATCATCACTTTTTCGCCGTCGATCCACCCCATTTTCTCCGCCGCCTTGATCATGGCGTATTCGCCGCTGACATTGTAAGCGGCAACCGGAAGATCGAACTCTTCGCGCAGGCGGTAGATGATATCCAGGTAGGGAAGGGCGGGTTTGACCATGATGATATCGGCGCCTTCCTCCACATCGAGAGTGGCTTCCCGGACGGCTTCCAGGGCGTTTGCCGGATCCATCTGGTAGGTGCGGCGGTCGCCGAACTGCGGCGCCGAATGCGCCGCATCCCTGAACGGCCCGTAATACGCCGAGCAGTACTTGGCCGCGTAGGACATCACGGGGATGCGGGTGTGGCCCTCTTCGTCCAAGCTCTCCCGGATGATGCCGATGCGGCCGTCCATCATATCCGAAGGGGCCACCATGTCGGCACCGGCATTGGCATGGGATAAAGCGGTGCGGGCAAGAAGATCCAGGGTCCCGTCGTTGTCGATCTCCCCCTTTTCCACCATTCCGCAATGGCCGTGATCCATGTACTGGCAGAGGCATACATCCGTGATCACCGCGATGCCTTCGACCTTTTGTTTGATCGCGGAGACGGCCTTCTGGACGATCCCATCTTTCGCATAGGCCCCGGTTCCCAAAGGGTCTTTTTTGTCAGGGATTCCGAATACCATCACCGCGGGGATGCCAAGCTCCCGGGCTTCCCGGACACGTGTGACGATGTTGTCCACGGAGAGCTGGTTGTGGCCCGGCATGGAGGCAACCGGGTTTTTGACGTTTTTTCCGCCAGTAGCGAACACCGGTAAGATCAAGTCGTCCGGGGTAAGGACCGTCTCCCGGATCATCCGCCTGAACATGTCGCTGGCCCGTAGGCGGCGGGGTCTGTAGTCAGGAAACTGCATGGCTGTCATCCTGTATGGGTTGCTGTGGATGCGTCGATCCCGATTTCCTCGTCCGTCAGGTAGCAGGCCGGATCCGGGGCCCAGATGTCTCCGGTGACGGCTTCGGCCCGAACCCGGAAATTGCCGCCGCAGATATCGAGCCACCGGCAGCGGCTGCACCGACCCGTGACATGTTTCTTTTTTTCCTTGAGCTTTTTCAGGAGGGGGTCGGACATATCGTACCAGATTTCCGAAAAGGGGCGGTTTCGGATGTTGCCGAAGCTGTGATGACGCCAGAACTGGTCAGCATGAACATCTCCGTTCCAGCTGATGCAGCCGATACCCCGTCCGGAATTGTTCCCTTCGTTCATTTCGAGCAGTTCAAGGACCTGTGCCGCGCGTTCCGGGTTTTCCCGCAAAAGGCGGAGGTAGATGTATGGACCGTCTGCGTGGTTGTCGACCGTGAGCACTTCCTTTGGTTTGCCCTTGTCGTGGAGTTCCCTGGTCCGGTCCATGATGAGATCCACCACCCGCCGGCTCTCCTCGTGGGGGACATCGTCGTTGACCAGGCCCGATCCCCTGCCGGAATAAACCAGGTGATAGAAGCAGATGCGGGGGATGTCCATTTCTTCCATCAGGTCGAAAAGTGCCGGTACCTCGCCGGCATTGAAACGGTTGATGGTAAAGCGGAGCCCGACCTTGATCCCTGCATCGGAAGCGTTCCGGATACCTTCCATGGCGGCGTCGAAAGCACCGTCCATCCCCCGGAACCGATCGTTGATATCCTTGGTACCGTCGAGGCTGATACCCACGTAGGACAGCCCGATCGCCTTCAATTCCCGGGCAGCTTCGGGGGTTATCAGGGTGCCGTTGGTCGAGATGACCGCACGCATTGACTTCTTCACGGCATAGTCCGCCAGCTCCGGCAGGTCTTCGCGCATCAGGGGCTCTCCTCCGGAAAACAGGAGCACCGGCACTCCGGTGGCAGAAAGATCGTCGATGAGCGCCTTTCCCTCGGCCGTGGTCAGTTCGTCGTCGGATTGGCGGGCCTTAGCGTGGGCGTAGCAGTGAATGCACTTCAGATTGCAGCGCTGCGTCATGTTCCACACCACAACCGGCCGCTTGTCCCTTGAAAACTGTAGCAGGTGGGAGGGCAGGTCGCCGGAGTGCCTGGAATAACGCAATGCGTCGGACGGCTCAACCGTCCCACAGTAAAGTTTGGAAATACCGATCATATTTTTTCCTAATATACCTAATTTATGCAAATCAGGATTCCGGTCTTGCATCGAGGCACGACAGAAGATCCGACAATTCAGTGTCTTCGGAAAGATCCCCCCCGCCGGATTCCCTTTTCCGGATCTCGTTGGTGATCAACCGGTTGAGGAAGGCTTCCGGATTTTCCAGGGCATGCCGGGATATGAAAAAACGATTCTTGCCGGTTTTTTCCCGAAGCAGTTTCAGTCCGTATTCGAAATCATCAGACAATTTATGATAAATCTGGTCAATATTCAATGAATGTTTTTCCATTTGCTCGGAAATGAAGTCAATGGCATCCTCCTCCAGGACGATGTTGAGATCGTGCCGGTTGTAGAAGTTGAGCTCGATGCGCTTGATCATATCGTAATAGGATTTGATCGCCCTGATGGCCGTACCGATATCCACCACGTTGGCATAATAGTGGGCGGCAATCCTTTCGATCCGATAGGCGGAAAGCGGCAGACCGTATTGCTCCGAAAGCTTTTTACGGTTTTGCCTAAGATATTCCTTCAGGCCGGAGACGGCCTCCCCCGCGATTGTTGCGAAAGCCTCATCCTTTTCCCCGAGTCCTTCCCCGGCGAGCCATCGGTTCATGGTCTCATCCGGGTTGGCGATCACACCTGCTGTCACCGGAAATCGCCGGATGTTGGTGGAAGGCAGGCGGGTTTCAAAGGGGATGAGTGCCTGTTCGATCACGGAGACCAGGCCGCGGGCCCCTGTATTTTCATCACGGGCCCTCATGGCAAGAATGCGAAGCGCTTCATCCGAAAAGCGGATATCAATGCCGTATGTTGCGAAATCAAGCCGCTTGCTCAGAATGATCGGGTTGTTAGGATTGGCCAGAATGTCGTAGAGGTCGTTTTCCGTGAGCCTTTCAAACACCGATCGCACGGGAAGACGGCCGACGAACTCGGATTCGAATCCGAATTCGACCAGGTCTTCCGCCTTGGTCTGGATAAGTATTTCGGATTGGGCTTCGGCTCCCCCGATTTTTGCGCCGAATCCGATTGCCTGGTCGGTGGTGCGTTTTTTAATGATATCGGACAGGTGGGAAAATGCGCCGCTCACGATAAACAAAATGTTTTTGGTGTTAACGGTACGCTTTTCCCGCTTTCCCGTCTTTCTGAACTGTTCGACTTCCTGGATCATGGAGATGGGGTCATGAGGGACCTTCATCTCCACCTCGGTCTCCTCCATGGGCTTCAGAAGCGCCCGCTGGACGCCGGTACGGGAGACATCGCTCCCGTAATGCCCCTGGCTGGACGCGATCTTGTCGATCTCGTCGATATAGATGATTCCGTATTGGGCCTTGTCGATGTCGTTGTCGCTTTCCCGCACAAGATCCCGTACCAGGTCTTCCACGTCTCCGCCGACATAGCCGGTCTCGGAGAACTTGGTGGCGTCCCCCTTGACGAAAGAAACGCCGATCTTCTGGGCGATCAGCTTGATCATGTAGGTTTTTCCCACCCCGGTGGGACCGATCATGATGATGTTGTTCTTAATGCGCCCCTGAAACGCACCTTCGGCGGACTCGGCTTTTTTTTGGTGCCGGATCCGGTTGAAATGGGTGCATATCTTTGTGGCAAGTATCCGCTTGGCGGCGTCCTGCTTGATAATGTACTGGTCCAGATAGGAAATCAACGCTTCGGGTTTCACATCGAATCGGATATCATCGTCCGGGCCGGCATTTTTTTCTTCCGCATCGGATTGATCGGATTTCGGCATAACAATGGGAGACACCACCTTTACCTGGTTTCCATATTTTTTACTGAGGAAATCGGCAATTTCCTTTTCAATTTCCTTTGGGTTGGGAATGGTCATCTTTGTATTATCCATGGCTTTCCTGAATATATATTTAGTGGCTGAACGAAAACCGTCTTTTTCGCTAATCTCTGCGTCGGCTCAAATTTTAATCCTCAAAATACGCCAAGTATTCCTGCGGTTAAAATTTTCGCCGTCCTTGATCTTGATGAAAAATCCTGATTTTCGTTCGGCCATTATTTAATATAACCGGCCGGCCCCCTGTTTTCAAGGGGTGCCGGCACCGTCTCTGAACTTGAAGAAAAATCCCGGTCTTTGTTCGGAAATTAATATAAGCATCATTTTTCTTTGATCAATTTGCCTCCGATTGTTTGCTGAATTCTTTTGCCGCGTTTATACTTAAAACAGCATTCATTCATGCAAACGTAAATCATAATCAATCAGTAAACCAAGGGAGGAAGACCATGACGGAAAGTGTGTACAAATTTATCGAAATGGTGGGAACCAGCAAGGTCGGTTGGGAAGATGCCGTTGTTAACGCCGTGGAAACCGCATCAAAGTCCGTTCGGGACACACGCGTCGCTCAGGTCAAAGAGTTTGACGTGAAAATCGAAAGCGGAAAGGTTATTTTGTATCGGGTAGTGGTGCGGCTCTCCTTCAAGTACAATCCGTCCGCGGAATAACACTAGCAGGGGAGCGGCAAGCATAACAGCATCCCATACGATGCGTGCGATTTTAATTTCAACCCCCGGTCCATTTCTGTTAAAAACCCCGGTTCGCCGGGGTTTTTTTTGTTTGCCTTGACACAAGCCGCCTAAAGCGATAAGTCGGTTTTTTGATAAGATCCGGCTGCCAGGCCTCATGGGCTTTTTTCAAGGGATAAAATACAGACAAATGGGGAGTGTGATATGAAAAAAATCGCCGCGTTTCTGCTTCTCACCCTGCTTTCCGTAATTTTCGTACTACCCGGACATGCAAAAGCCCACGGGGTCGGTATGGATATTATCCGGCTCGTTGACAAAAATCAGGATGACGGTATGTTCAACATCCACGGCCAAATCGGCGTTGCCGGTGATACCGCCATAACCCTTGGGTTTTCCAGTGGAGACGATCTGAGCATCCTCGACGGGGGGCTCAAGTATTACTTCGGACGTTACCTGAACAGCCTTTTTCTTGGCTTCGGAATCGGATACTACGACCACGACGTCCATGGCGACGACTTCGGGTTTGTCTTCGCGCTGGGCTACGAACGCAGCCTGACGGATTTTCTTGCAGTCTCGGGATCCGTAAGGATGGTGGCAGGAATCGATGAAGAGATTATCGGCTACGGCGAGACGCCTGTTTTTCAGCCCACATTGAGCATTATGATAACATTTTGATTCACCCCGTTGCAGACAGCGTCGTGTAATCGGGAAAATTATGAAGTCTCAATCAGGACAAGGATATAAAGTCAAATGAATATTTCGGTAATCGGTCCCGGCGCTGTTGGTGGATATTACGGAGCCTTGCTGGTCCGGGCTGGTTTTGAAGTCCATTTTCTTTTTCATAGCGATTTTGAACATGTAAAAAATCAAGGGCTTTATGTAGAATCCATAAACGGCGACATTAAGCTTTCCCGTATTCATGCCCATGCCGCTCCGGAAGACATGCCGGTATGCGATATCGCCATCATCGCCCTGAAAACCACGGAGAATCATTTACTACCCGATATCCTCCCGCAGGTTGTCCGGCCGGATGGCACGGTGGTTCTTCTGCAGAACGGCCTTGGCGCCGAAGCCTCGGTTCAGGCGGTCCTGCCGGATGCTGCCGTTCTTGGCGGATTGTGTTTTCTGTGCTCCAATAAAATCGGGCCGGGGCGCATCCGGCATCTGGATTACGGCTCCATACGGATGGCGCAGTATGGGCCGGCCGGCCGGGCGGCAGGGATTACGCCTCAACTGGAAACGGTAACCGGGCTTTTCCACAGGGCGGGAATCCAGGTGGGTATGGCCGGGGACCTGGGGTGTGCCAGATGGGAAAAACTTGTCTGGAATATGCCGTTTAACGGATTATGCGTCATTCTGAACGCGATGACCTCGGATTTGGTGTTCAGTGATCCGGCAACGGTTCTGCTACGGTCTGTGATGCTTGAAGTGATCGGTGCGGCCCGGTCATGCGGGTACGGCATTGAACCGGAATTCGCCGATGAAATGATTGCTGCAACCCGGAAAATGGTTTCTTACAAGCCAAGCATGAAGCTCGACTATGAAACCGGGCGCAAGCCGGAAACGGGCGCTATTTACCGGTACCCCGTAGAAGCGGCAGCGGCGGCGGGATTTAACATGAGCCAGTGCCGTGTTTTACTGCACCAGCTGGAATATCTCGACCGTCAAAACCGGAATCTTTCATCCTGACCCCCCAACCCGTAAACCGTCTTTTTAGAACCTATCTCAGGACATAGGATGCGCTGACGAAGGAAGCGTATCCTAAATGTCGCTCTCCCATTGAATTTGTTGCGGCGACACTGAAACGAAGTGCTTCCTTCGCCAGCCTATCCTGTGCCGTTTGAAATTCTGAGAAATTGCGTGCAGGCGTAGATATTGGACACTGCGAAGCCGTCAAGCCATCATCCCTTAAAGCACCCGCTGCATAGTTCCGCCTTTGCCAGGCACACAGCATTCTTCGGAATCATCGAGTCCTTGATTTTCAACGTTTACAAGACGTTCAAAATCTGTTTGTAAAAACCATTGTTCTATTATACAAAAAAAGCGTATTAATTTTATTCAAAAGACAGGATAAAATCCATATAAAAACGTATATAAATTATTAAAATTAGAAACTGTATAATAAAAATATAAATTTATATGTATTTTTTAAAATAACTTGTTTCTTTTTGTATAGAAAAAAATTGATAGCTTTAAAAAAAATATTGCATAAAATACATTTTAGATATAGATAAAAATGTATTTTTATGCGGTCTTTTCGATTCAATTTTTCTTAATCAACGAGGAGGACTTATGAAACCGGTTAGAAAGCAGATGTTGGTTGTCTTATCAATTGCAATCTTTTCTCTTATTGCGGCAAATACACATGCATCTGGTGAGAAAATTAATATAAACACTGCGACAATCGAGCAGTTGTCTGAAATCCCCGGCATTGGTCCGGCCACTGCCCAGCGGATCGTCGAGTACCGACAGGAAAACGGGGTGTTCAGCAGCGTGGATGAAATCGTCAATGTCAGGGGTATCGGACCCAAAACACTTGAAAACATACGGGACTCGATAACAACGGGTCGATAAATCTGCACGATCCCTTTAAAGGCGGTTCAGAAAACCGTCAATCGATCGTCAAGACCGCAACAATCAAAAAACCCTGTGAAGAGCGACTCTTTACAGGGTTTTTTGATTGTCAGGAATTGACGGCTTCGTAAAAAGTCCAATATCTGCGTTACGCGCAATTTCTCAGAATTTGCGGCTTACGCCTTGTAAACATACACGTACGCCAAGTACGCTGCATTCTTCGAAATTGCGCAAGCCTTGATCTTGAACTTTTTACGAGTGTATCAGGAATTAATTAAATATCTGAAGGCGCAAAAAAAGGGAAAGAAGGGCAAAAAAAGGTATCGTCAGAATATAAATTTGAACCCTAAATAACCGGATCCGTGTGATCGGGACCACTCATCGAACTTCGCATCCACATACCGTAATTTTGCAGTGATGGCGGCATTTTCGAGAAACATCCAGTCTGCCGCGAGAACGCCTTCGAAAAAACGTTTCGTATCGCTGAAGGAGGTCGGCCGCGGCCCCGCACTGAGGGTGGCATGCAGAATGACGGGAATGTAGTGGGCGGCAATGACATCCGAAAGGTCGTAGCTTGCGGAAACGACAAAGGCTATTGCGGCCAGATCCTGATTGTTCCGGTTCGATCTCTCGAATCGGCCGAAGTACCCCTTGAATCCAAGTTTTCCTGTCAGTCCGGGATGAATGACATTACCGATCAATGCATGGGCGCCCAGCATCCTATAGCGATCTTCGTGGTAGACGCCGTTTACCCCGGCGTAAAAGGTGCTCGGCTGGAGGTAGAATCCGGCCTCCCCCTGCATTTCGATGGCGGTCCGGTTCGCCATGATGCCGAATATATACTGGTCTTCCGCCGTAACAGGCGATGGATTCGATAGCGCGACAATCATGGAGAGGGCGAGAAAAAACGCACCGGGGGAAACCCGTTTCATTGCAGAATGATCCTTCGCTGCATGTTCTGTTACATTCATCAGGATTCGAGAAATGGATGTCTTCCCGTACTGGAGACCCCCCGCGCAAGCGCAACCTGGATTTTATCCAAAAGGCGGCATTCATCAATGCACGCCGGGAGATCTGCCCGGTATGGGCATTCCTTGCAGGGGCTTTTTGTCAGGTAGCCGATTTCAAAGTCGAACAGGTCTCTTATAATAATCATCAATGCAATCCTCTTTCTTTTTTTGAAAAACTATAACACCGGGTCCTTGCCTGTTCAAGGCAAAATCTTTGCTGGAAAAGGTTCTTGACAGGGGCCTGGATAGAATCTATTGATTATCGATTTATATTGCAGTATCTTGACCCGTCATGCCTGCAAAATGATCATTGTGCATTGGCTTCATTCATTCTTCATGCACCAGGGAGACTCATCTATGACCATCGTCCGATCAATATCCAGAAGAACGTTTCTGTGGTTATTTTTTTACACGTTGCTGCTGGCCGGGCTGATCAGCGGCGGCTTTTATGCAGGCGCGGTGCATATTTTTTCGGCCGTTCCCCTGGAGTCCCTGAAAACCGCCGCCCTGGAAAAACCGGAGTTGGAAGAGGGCGTGCAGCGGATCTGGCCCCTGGTGGAACAGGTCCGCGATCTGTTCATACCCGCATCCATTGCCGTGTTTGTGATTTTTTTCATTTTGTGCTGGCTTACGGTGCGGGGAATCGTCGTCCGGGCCCTGCGGCGCGGTGGAGTGGGAACCCACCGGGAGACCACCGATGGCGCGAAGAAGAAACCCGTGGCGGAAGCCAAAAAGAAATTCGGCCGCAAAATCGTGGGGGAGCCGGATTTCGATGATGATGGTGCCGCAAAAGCCATTTCCAAAAAAGATGCACAGGAGAAGAATCGGCGCTATTATCTCCATGTCCTGTCGGTGCTCCAGCGAGAGGGTCGCCTCGTTGATTTCCTTCAGGAAGACCTCTCCCCGTATGATGACGCCCAAATCGGGGCGGCGGTGCGAAGCATTCATGACAACTGCAAAAAAAGCCTCATGAAAAACCTCTCCCCGCAGCCGGTGATGGAAGAGGCTGAGGGCGATACGGTAGGCGTTCCGCCGGATTTCGATCCGACGGCAATCAAACTCACCGGAAATGTCACCGGGGAGCCTCCGTTCAAAGGGGTTTTAAGGCACCGCGGATGGCGCGCAGGCAGCCTGGAACTGCCCGTGATCACGGGAACGGGGGATCCCAAAATCATCGCCCCCGCGGAAGTGGAAATTCAATGACAACAGGATCCAAACCGCCAACAAACATGCTGCACTGCCACCCCCCAGCGTTTTGAATAAAGCAACCTGTGTTAATCTGTGTGAATCTGTGTGATCCGCGGGCCATGATTGTTACCTCGTCTTGGTTTTAAGCCCACAGATCACACGGATTCACACAGATATAAACCCTATGCAGGAAAGATTCTATCGTGTCTGATTCAACATTCATTATCGGTATCGACCTCGGGACCACCAACTCCATCGTGGCCTACACATACGCCGACCCGGACGGCACAGCGTCCGCTGCCATCCGGATTTTTCCGATACCCCAGGTGATATCCCCGCACACCGTATCAAGGCGCCCGTCACTGGCCTCGTTTCTATATGTACCCACGAATGCGGAGATTGCCGACGGGGCATTCGATCTGCCCTGGGCTTCAGGCGTGAAAAAGGTTGCGGGCGAGTATGCGCGGGAGCGGGGCGCGGAGGTGCCCCACAGGGTGATCGCTTCCGCCAAGTCCTGGCTGTGCAATACGTCGGTCAACCGGGAAAGCCCCATACTCCCCTGGGAATCACCGGAGGATGTGGAAAAGATCAGCCCCGTGCAGGCTTCCGCCGAAATTCTTAACCATATCCGGGATGCCTGGAATCACGAAATGGCCGGGGAAGATCCAGCCATGGCCATGGGAAACCAGGAGATTTTTCTCACGGTGCCCGCTTCCTTCGATGCCGTTGCCAGACAATTGACAGTCCAGGCGGCCGAACAGGCGGGCCTGGCCCGTATCACCCTCCTTGAAGAACCCCAGGCCGCCTTTTACTCCTGGATCGATTCGGCAGGGGAGGCCTGGCGAAAGGCCGTGGAAAAGGGGGATCTTGTGCTTCTCTGCGACGTGGGCGGCGGCACCACCGACTTCAGCCTGATACGCATTTCCGAGGAGGAAGGCAGCCTTGTGCTCGAAAGGACGGCGGTGGGGGATCATCTCCTGGTGGGCGGGGATAACATGGACCTCGCCCTAGCCTATCATCTCGCCAGGAAACTGGCCGAGTCCGGAACCCGCATTGATTCCTGGCAGATGCGGGGCCTGGTCCACGGGTGCCGCGAAGCCAAGGAAACCTTGTTTTCAAAAGGCGACATCGATTCGTGTCCCATCACGATACTGGGAAGGGGCTCCGGGCTGATCGGCGGGGCCGTCAAAACCGCCCTGGAAGCCCCGGACATGGAATCCGTTCTGCTGGAAGGGTTTTTCCCGGCGTGCGAGGCAACGGCCAACCCGGCATCCGGGGCGCGAACGGGCCTCCAGGAGGCGGGCCTGGTCTATGCCAGCGATCCCGGAATCACAAGGCATCTGGCCGCCTTTCTGAACCGTCGGACGGCCGACGGTCCGGAGGGGCCGGAGGGGAGCGAAACGCCGACCGCGGTGCTGTTCAACGGCGGCGTCATGAAATCCGAAGCCATACGAAACCGGATCAAGGCAATTCTGAACGGATGGTCCGGTGAAAAAAACAGGATCCGGGAGATCGAATCCGGTGAATTCGACCTTGCCGTGGCCCGTGGTGCGGCATACTATGGCCATGCCCGCAGGGGCCGTGGCATCCGGATCCGGGGAGGGCTCGGGAAATCCTACTATATCGGCATCGCAGCGGCCATGCCGGCGGTTCCGGGGATGCCGGCGCCGGTCAAGGCACTGTGCGTGGCGCCTTTCGGCATGGAAGAAGGAACCCGGGCTTTTCTTTCCGGGCGGGAATTCGTGCTTAGAGTGGGGGAGGCGGTCCGTTTCGAGTTTTTCAGCTCCGCCATCCGGAAAAACGATCCCGCCGGGGCCGTGATCGAGGACTGGCAGGACGAAATCGAGGAGCTGACTACCCTGGAAACCGTTCTGGACGGCGAGGCGGGCACCGCTGTCCGGGTTAACCTCGAAGTTCACGCCACCGAAATCGGCACCCTGGAGATATGGTGCGTATCCGTGGCGGACGGGACCCGCTGGAAGCTTGAATTCAATGTACGGGAGCAGACCGGATGACGGACTGGGGAGACAAGCGTTACATTGTCGGCATTGACTTAGGAACCACCAATTCGGCGGTCTCCTGGGTCGACCGGTACGCGAAAGATAAAAAGGACAAAGGGATCCGGATTTTCGATATCCCCCAGCTCACAGGAACGGGGGAGGTATCCGCGCGTCCGGTGCTTCCGTCCTTCTACTATATACCCGGCAAATACGAGATCGCCGCCGAAGATATCCGGCTGCCCTGGAATCCGGAGCCCACCCATGTGGTTGGCACGTTTGCCCGGGAACTGGGGGGGCGCGTGCCTTCCAGGCTCGTTGCATCCTCCAAGAGCTGGCTCTGCCACGCCGGAGCCGACCGCCGTGCCCGGATACTTCCCTGGGGCGCCAAAGACGAAATCGGCAAGATTTCGCCCGTGGAAGCCACCGCCTCCTACCTGGATCATATCCGGCGGGCCTGGAATCATTCGGTTTCAGGGTCGGCTTCCAGCGAGGACGATATCCTGGAAAACCAGTTTCTGGTGGTGACCGTGCCGGCCTCCTTCGACGAGATCGCCCGGGATCTGACCCTGGAGGCGGCCCGGATGGCCGGCCTTCCGGGCGTTCTTCTTCTGGAGGAACCCCTGTCCGCATTCTACAGCTGGCTGATTCTGCACGAGCACGACTGGCAGGAACATGTTCAGCCCGGTGAACTGATCCTGGTCTGCGACGTGGGCGGCGGAACCACGGATCTGACCCTGATCACCCTGGTTGAAACAGATGGCGGCTCTCCGCGCTTTGAACGGATTGCCGTCGGGGATCATCTCATCCTGGGGGGCGACAACATCGATCTCGCACTGGCCCGGCTGGTTGAATCCCGGTTTCAGACACGCACCCGCCTGGACGGAGATCGATGGAAATCCCTTTGCCACCTGTGCTGTCAGGCCAAGGAAAACATTCTCAACGATGGCGCCGAATCGGAAACCATCACGCTGATGGGCGAGGGGAGCCGGCTTATCGGCGGTACCCTCTCGGCATGCATCGACCGGAAATCGCTGGAAGAAATCGTCGTGGATGGATTTTTCCCCTTGGCGGAAAAATCTCCGAAATCCAAAAAAGCCCATACAAAGGGCATTTCCGAGTTCGGCCTTCCCTATGAACAGGATCCGGCCATCACCCGCCATATCGGAAATTTCCTGGAAACCCATGCCGATGACATCACGATGCTTTTGGGGCCCAGGGAACCCTTTCCCGACCGCATCCTGTTCAACGGTGGATCGCTCAAATCCGCCGTCGTGCAGAACCGGATCCGGCAGGCCGTCCGCCACTGGTTCGACGGCCGCGACACCTCGCAGCCCCGCGTGCTGGAAACAAAAAGCCTTGACCTTGCGGTGGCTCTGGGGGCGTCCTACTACGGACTGATCAAGACAGGGCTGGGGGTACGGGTCGGTTCCGGCAGTCCGAGGGCCTATTACCTGGGTATCGGAGAAATACCGGACGATGCCGGCGGTCGCCGGCGGGAAGAAGACAAAAAGGCGGTGTGCATCGTAGAGCGGGGCCTTGACGAAGGAAGCCGGCTTGCGCTGGACAACATGGCATTTGACGTGCTGACCAACCAGCCCGTGGCATTCGCGCTTTACTCTTCCAGTTACCGCTCCGGGGACCGGTTCGGGGATATCGTTTCCGTCGATGATTCCATGACCGCACTTCCGCCGCTGGAAACCGTCATCCAGTATGGCCGTAAAGGGGCGAAAACCGCCATCGGCGTTACCATCGAGGCGGAATACACGGAAGCCGGCGTGCTTGCCCTATGGTGCTCCTCCCGGTCCACCGGGCACCGGTGGCAGCTTCGCTTCCAGCTTCGCGGAGTGGGCGGTCCGGAATCGGGTGTCGCCGACCGGGAAGTATTCGACTCGGACGTGCTGGAAGAGGTTTTGATTGATGTTGACCAGGCGTTTCGAAAAGACGCCCAGGAGTCGGATCTTTCCGGACTGGTCCGCGCCGTCTCCCGGACGGCCGGCCGGAAGCGGGAAAACTGGCCCCTGGGACTCATCAGGAAAATCGCGGACCGGCTGCTGGGGCAGCCGGAAACCCGGAAGCACTCCCCGGCCCATGAAATCCGGTGGCTCAACATGGCCGGATTCTGCATTCGGCCGGGATTTGGAGACGGCTACGACGAGCATCGTGTCCGGATGCTCTGGAAACTCTACAAGCCCGGCGTCGCCTTTGCCAATAACCAGCAGGCACGGGCCGAATGGTGGATCTTATGGCGACGGGTCGCCGGCGGGCTCACGGCAGGGCAGCAGCGCCAGTTTTCACAGGATCTCCGGGCGATTCTGCTGCCGAAAAAAGGCGGCAAAGCCAAGATTCCGCCGCAGGAGCACGTGGAAATGTACATGGCGCTTGCAAACATGGAGCGCCTGGCGGCAAAGGAAAAAACCGCCTGGGGCAGGGCGCTGATTGCGGAGATCAACCCGAAAAAGGCCAAACCCCAGCATCTGTGGTGCCTTTCCCGGCTGGGGGCGCGGGAGCTGCTCTATGGGCCGGTCGATCGGGTGGTGCCCCCCGCGGAGGTGAGCACCTGGATTGAATGGATGCTGGAGGCCGGATGGAAGCAGCCTGCCGCAGCCGGGGATGCCATGGTCCAGATGGCCAGGAAGACCGGCGACCGGGCGCGCGATATTTCCCCGGAACTGGCCGAACAGGTTGAAAAGTGGCTTGACCAAACCGGTATGCCGGAAAAAACGGGTCCTCTAAGGGAGATTGCGGCCTTTGAAAAGCAGGAGGAAAATGCCATCTTCGGCGAAGCCCTTCCCTCCGGCCTGATACTGCGCGGGATGCCGGACGACCCGGAGGCCGGGTGATCCCGTTGTCAAGAAACACAGGATGTGCTGACGAAGAAATCGCATCCTATGCTCTTGACGAAAATGACGGTTTTCGTTCAGCCACTATTTAATCCAGCCGTATCCTTGCATCCAGCGCCACCGCACCCGATCCGTCTGCGAGAATCCTTACGGGGTTCAGGTCCAGCTCCAGGATCCTTGGAAAGCGGTCCATGAGATGGGTTACACGCACCACCGTGTCGATAAATCCGTCAATATCCACCGCTTCACGGCCGCGCGCGCCCGAGAGAATCGGAAAGGATTTAAGGCGCATGAGCTTTTCGCGGATTTCGGTTTCTTCGGACGGGCACAAAACGATTTCCACGTCCGAAAAAACCTCCACGTAAATGCCGCCAAAGCCGAAAACCGCCACCGGACCGAACACGGGATCGCGTTTTCCGCCCACCAGCATATCGAAGCCGTCGCCCGCCATCTTCATAACCCGCGCGCCTTCGAACCGGGCGCTGCTGTCATGGAAACGAAGATTGTCCCGGATTTGTTCAAAAGCCCCAGCGGCATCCGCTGGTGTTGCAATATGGGTGATCACCCCGCCCGCATCGGACTTGTGGATGGCATCCGGGGAAATGAGTTTGCAAACCACAGGGCATCCGATCCGATCAGCCGCCGCACGGGCGCCCTCCGCATCGGCGACCGCCTCAGAAGGTGCGATCGGAATCCCCGCAGCCGTCATCAGTTCCAGGGCATCCTCCCCGATATCGCCTAAGCGGGCGTCAATCCAGGATGCACCATGTTGTTCATCGAAATGCGGAGGCAGCGACGGAGCAATTGGTTCCCGGGCGCGCCCTCTGTAAAATTCCATCTGCGCCCGGATCGCATCGACCATTTCCTCGGGATTGTTGAACAGGGGAAAGGCGATGTTGTGCTTGATGCGCGAGAGGGTGTTGGTGTGTCCGTACAGGCACACGCCCATGGGTTTTCCCGAGGACTGGATGGCGCCGATGGTTTCCTTTGAAAGATCCGTGTTGAACATTCGCGTAAACACGTCCTCGCCCCGGGGCATATCCGGCCACTGGGTCACGTACACGGCGCCGTCCACGTTTTCATTGTGAAGCACGGAAAAAAATACCTGGGCGTACATGTCCGGATCGTAAATATCGCCCATGTCCAGGGGATTTGAAAAATTGATGACGCCGGCATTGGCGTAATTCTGAAGCTCCTCGTAAAATTCCCTGCCTGGGTCGGCAAAGGAAAACCCGCATTTTTCGATCAGGTCCGCAAGGATGACCGTGAATCCGCCGGCGGGGCTCATGACCATGAGCCGGTCCCCTTTGAAAGGCGGCAGCTTGAATACCTTGGCCATGGAAATAAAATCGGAAAACTGCCGGATACGGATGATTCCGGCACGCTCGAAAGCGGCGTCGATGACCGCGTCATCGTGGCTGACCGCCGCCGTATGGCTCATGGCGGCCCGGCCGCCGGCCCTTGTGGTGCTCGACTTGAACACGATCACCGGCTTTTTGCTTCGCGCGGCCGCCTCGACGAGTTTTCTCCCGTCGGAAATGCTTTCCAGGTACATGGCGATAACGGTGGTTTCCGGGTCTTCGGAAAAATATTCCAGAAAATCGATCTCGTTTAAGTCCAGTTTATTGCCGATGCTGGCGAATTTTGCCATGCCGACGTTTTCGCTTTTCATCAGGTTCCAGATGATCAGCCCCAGGCCGCCGGACTGGGTGATGACGGAAAGCCCGCCCTTGGGCGGCCGATAAAGCGGTATAAAAGGAAGGCACAGGCCATTGGCCGTGTTGGCAACGGTCAGGCCGTTGGGGCCGATGAAGCGGACGCCGTACTGCGTTGACTTTTCCATGGCAGCTTTCGCCAGTTTTTCGCCCTCCTGGCCGCTTTCGTTGAATCCGCCCGAGGGAATCGCCATGTAGGGAATGCCGAAACGACCGCAGGATTCGATGGCGTCCGGAACGAGCGTGGCAGGGATCAGTGCGACGCACAGGTCCGGGACCACGGGCAGTTCTTCGATGGAGCGGTACATCCGCACCCCGTCCACGTGAAGATCCTTCGATCGGGGATTGACGCCGAATATGCGGCCCATGTACCCCCATCGGATAAGGTTTTCCAGTATAATGCGCGGGACGTTGCTCGTTTTTTTCGACAGACCCATGACAACGATCGAATCCGGGTAAAACAGTTTATCCATGTACGTTGGCCTCCGGGAGTGAACGGGGTTACAATTTGCTGAGCAATCTGTTATAAAAACAACAGTCTTGACCGCTTCGTAAAAAGTCCAATATCTGCGTTACGCGCGATTTCTCAGAATTTCACGTACAATAAGTACTCTGCATTCTTCGAAATCGCGCAAACCTTGATCTTGAACTTTTTACAAAGCCGCCGGATCGCGACTTTTTACGAGTCCATGAATCTTATAAAAACCGAAAAAAATCGACAAGCGATCCGATCCGGTTTACATTCATAAGGAAACGGCCCATGCAGCCGGGCCGCCGGGTAGCCTTAAAACGTGTTAAGCCCACAGATCATACGGATTAACACAGATTGATACGGATTAAGCCGATTTCCGTGAGAGGCTTGAAAAAGTTATTTTTTGCGAAATCGTCAAAATTAACCTTAACGTAAACAATCATATCTTTTACTGAAGGTCAAGCACAAACACGGTCTGTCTTAATTGTTTGTCCAACGTGATTGTCGATGACCATGCAGGGACTCAACTGCTCCGCCTTGAGGATGTTCTGCATCGATATATTTTAAGAACACACCTGTTTGTTGAACTTAAATGCGCGGTTGCGAGGGGCCGTCGATCTGAAAAAGCCGGCCGCAGGCTTGCGGACTCTGTTTGCCGGATGCTCCTGAAGTATGCCGGAACCGGTCTTCCGGAAGGCTTGTACCTCCTGTCGTTTGATGCGGAAATGCTTGAGGTGGTTCACCGGCGGGCTCCCGGCCTGAAAACGATCTTGAACCGGACCGGGCCGGACCATGAACCGGCAGCGTCATGGGGACAGGAGAACGCTGAGGCATTGCACGGATACGGCCTGCCGCTCGAATCTCTGGAAAAAAGGTTTACAGCATCCGTGCATGCGGCCGGGAAAAAAATCCTGGTCTGGTCCTGCAATACCACCCGTCAACTCGATGCGGCCCTGGACGCGGGAGCGGACTTCATCGTAAGCGATGATCCCGCTGCATTAGCGCCATATTTCTTTCATCTCGCTGAGAAAAGGAAAGCGCTTTGAGACGTATAAGAAACCTTCTTTTTTTGATTGTATGTTTTGTTTTCTTGTTGATCCCCGCGATCACTGTGTTCACCGCCACTCTCCAACCCCCGGGCAATATTTCTTATGAGCCGGATGTATGCTCTGTGACCGTGAACTGGGAGAGAGTGACGGATGCGGAGGCATATTATATCTACTGGGGGTTACCAGAATCGGATTTTCCGGAAAAGGAAACAATCGAGAATCCGAACCGGGAAGAGTACACTATCGAAGGACTTGAACCAAATACCGAATATGAATTTGCCATGTCAGTCGAGTATCCTTTTCTTGGGGAGGGTGATCGATCCGATCCGCAGTCTGTCAGGACCCTTCCGGAAGACAAGGCCCCTGAACCGCCGAAAAATTTCTGGAGAGCCCCGCAAGAAGGCTGGAGAACGGAGACATCCGTCCGGCTGGTGTGGGATGAAAGCCCGGATTCGGATGTCGATGAATACCGGATCTATTACGGGACATCCCCTGGTGCGTACGGCGATCCGATCGGGTTGAACGGAGATGAAACCGCGGTCGAAATAACGGCTCTGGATTCAGATACACGGTATTATTTCAATATCAGCGCCATGGCTTTCGTGAACGATGAGGCGGAGGCGTCCGCAAAGGCCGGGGAGATCATCTTGGATACGCTTCCGGATACCATTGCCCCCGACACCCCGTCCGGCATCCGGGCACGCCTCTCGGACGAGAAGGAAATAACCGTCACCGTAACGCCCGGCAACGAGAACATGACCGATTATGCCGGGGTGATCATCCTTTACGGCGAGACGCCCGGCGCACCGGACAGCGAGGCGGATACGGGCCGATCGGCTGTATTGACTCTTGAAGACCGTCCGTTTTACAGCGAATGGCATTTTTCCGCCGTCGCCTACGACGAAACCGGCAATGAAAGCGATCCCACGGCGGAAATCGCCATAACGGTCGAGGAGATGGCGTCCTTCACGGATCGTTTCGACGATTTTTCAAGCGGATGCTTTGTGGGAAGCGTTTCCGGGTCGAGGGAAATTCGCAGGGAGGATTACGACGTAACCGAACATCCGAACAAGGCGGGCATATCCGGAGGGTATTTCATTCCGGCCGAATCGGATTTCGACGATCATTACGGCACGGACAACTATCCTGTTTTTCTTTTTTACGAGCGGGGCCTGCACCGGTATTTCACAGCCGATTTACATGCCGGTTTCATGCGCTCTTCCGGGACGCTCCGGACGACCGCAACCGGATCGCGCACCGGGGTGGACGCCACCTATACCATGGTCCCGGTCACCGCATCGCTCAACGCACGCTTTCCGATCATCCCCTATATATGGGGCTTCGTCGGGGCCGGTCCGGATTACTGGTATATCCGGGAAACCTCGGATCTGGATACCCGCGACGATACCAGTAAGTGGATCGGGGGATACCACGGCCGGGCCGGGCTGTGGCTGCATAATACGGATACCCGGTACCGCCGGTGGGGCATGATGTTGGAAACGCGGTATTCCGTGATCGATCGGTTTGGGAAGAACGATGTGGACCTTGGCGGGTGGATGTTTTTGATCGGGGGGTTTTACAGCTTTTGACATTTCGATCCCGATCCCGATAGCCATAAATAAGGAGGAAATTCCGGATGAAAGTATTGTTCGATGAGTATTTTTACACGGTATACACGCGGGATCCGGCCGCAGAACCGGGACGTATGGAATCCGTTATCCGGGCGCTGCCGGAATACGCCGAAATCACCAGCCCCGGTTATGCGTCCGAAAAACAGATCCTGCTGGCGCATACCCGGCATCACGTCGATGATGTGAAGCGCCAGGGGCTGTACGACGTTGCCGCGCTTGCAGCGGGCGCCGCCATCGACACAGCCCGTATCGGATTGGAAGAGCCGGCTTTCGGGGCAATCCGGCCGCCGGGTCATCATGCTTCGGCGGACAGTTCATGGGGGTTCTGTTATTTCAACAACATGGCCATCGCCCTTCTTGCGCTGCATGAAGAAAAACGTATCGGTTCAGCGATTGTACTGGATATCGATCTTCATTACGGAGACGGAACCGACAATATCCTGGGGGGAAAACACTGGGTCAAAACGTTCAATATCGCCAAAAACTCCCGGGAGAAATATCTGTACGAAGTGGAACAGATTCTTTCGGAAAACCGGGTCGATCTGATCGGTATTTCAGCCGGCTTCGACAATCACATGAACGACTGGGGCGGACTGATGGCAACCGACGACTACCGCGCCATCGGCCGGATGGTCCGGCATGCGGCAAGGGGTTCCGGGGGCGGATGCTTCGCCCTGCTCGAGGGGGGCTATAATCACAACGTGCTGGGCCGGAACGCCGCCGCCCTCATGGGCGGCCTGTGGATGCCGGACGACGAATAAGGGAAATAGCTCCCGTGTTCACCCGGGCGGGCATTTGCCCGTTTACCATGGTGCACTGATATGCTATGAAACCCTATGATTTTATAATCAGGAGCGGTTATGCGCGTCGGCATCGGCAATGATGTGCACAGGTTGGTGAAGGGCAGGCGGTTGGTTCTGGGCGGCGTGGAGATCCCCTATGAAAAGGGACTGGACGGCCACTCGGACGCCGATGTGCTGGTTCATGCCGTGTGCGACGCCCTGCTGGGTGCCGCTGGCCTGGTAGATATCGGGTACCACTTCCCCGATTCGGATCCGGCCTACCGGGACGCCGTCAGCATCCGACTGCTGGAGCGGACGCGGCAGATGGTGGGCCAAGCATTCCCCCGGATTTACAATGTCGATGCGACCGTATTCGCGGAAGCCCCCCGGCTCGCACCGTACCGGGCGGGGATGGCGGAAAATATCGCCGCCGCGCTGGTGCTTCCGGTGGATTGTGTGAATATCAAGGCGACCACCACCGAAGGACTGGGTTTTATCGGAAAAGGGGAAGGGATCGCCGCCATGTGCATTGTCATGATCGGTTCGTAAGCACGGCCATTTTTCCGGGCAATCATGATGAACCCGTAAAAAGCCTCGATCCGGATGCTTTGTAAAACGCCCAAGATCAAGGCTTTCGCGATTGAAGAAGAATCCAGTGTGATTAGGTACTTGAAATTATTAGCAATCGAGCGCAGGCGCAGATATTGTTCTTTTACGAAGAGGTCAATCACAGTATCAAAACAAAACGGATTTCAGGCTATGACGATCAGGTTATATAACTCATTGAGCAGGCAGAAGGAAGTATTCGAGCCCGTCGATCCAGGCCGGGTGCGCATGTACGTCTGCGGGCCCACGGTCTACGATTCCTGTCATATCGGACATGCCCGGTCGGTGGTTGTTTTCGATGTGATCTACCGGTACCTTAAGGTCCGGGGCTTTGACGTGTTCTATGTCCGTAATTTTACCGACGTGGACGACAAGATCATCGCCAAGGCCAATGAAACCGGTATGACCTCCGACGAAGTGGCGGAAAAATACATCCACGAATTTCACGAGGACATGAAAAGCCTCAACATGGTTCCTCCCACCATGGAACCCCGCGCCACGGAGCACGTCGATCAGATTATCGCCATCATTTCCGCCCTGATTGACAAGGGGTTTGCCTATGAGGCGGGGGGGGACGTCTATTTCAGCGTGGAAAAATTTCCGGATTACGGAAAGCTATCCGGCCGGCGGCTGGAGGACATGGTGGCCGGGTCCCGGGTTGAAGTGGACCCCCGGAAGAAAAACCCCTACGATTTCGTGCTCTGGAAGGCGTCCAAGCCGGATGAGCCGCAGTGGGACAGCCCGTGGGGAAAGGGACGCCCCGGATGGCACATCGAGTGCTCCGCCATGAGCGCGGAATACCTGGGACAGACCTTCGACATCCACGGGGGCGGCAAAGACCTCATCTTTCCCCACCATGAAAACGAAATCGCACAGTCCGAGGCGGCTTTCGGCAAAACCTTCGTCCGCTACTGGGTCCATAACGGGTTTATCAACATCGACCAGGAAAAAATGTCCAAATCGCTGGGCAATTTTCTCACGATCCGGGATATCGTCAAGGCCTGGGACCCTGAAGCCCTGCGATTGTTTCTCCTGTCCAGCCACTATCGCTCTCCGTTGGATTACACCGAACAGGCCATGCTGGAGGCGACCGCCGGTATCGACCGAATTTACAGCCTCCTGGCCCGCGTGGAGCAGTTCACGGGACAAACGCTTGAGGTCCCCAAGCCTGGCTCCGCGGTCTTTTCTTTCGAATCCGAAACCGGAAGCCAGTTTCTGGAAGCCATGGACGATGATTTCAATACGGCCCGGGCCATCGGCATACTGTTTGAAACCGTGCGCAAAATCAACCGCCTGATAGATGCGGGCGAAAACGGCAAAAATGCGGTCGGCAAAGAGGGGATTCTGCAGGATACCGCCGATATCCTTGGCATCGGATCCGTTCTGGGCATTGCCAGGCGAACACCGGATGCTTATTTTACCGAAAAACAGAATCAGGCCGCAGACCGCAGGCAGATCGATCCGGCCTGGGTCGAAGAGAAGATCGCCCGGCGAAGGCAGGCCCGAAAGGACAAGGATTTTCAGACGGCCGACCGGATTCGGGATGAACTGCTTGACACGGGCGTTATCCTTGAGGACCGTTCGGACGGGACCGTGTGGAAAATGAAACAATCCTGAAATATAAATATATCGATAGCTTTCAAGTTGCCTTTACGGCAAGATCTTATGGAACACGAAAAATTTGAACTCAAAAGCAGCATGGTCCCCCGGGGCGATCAGCCCGGGGCCATATCCGCTCTTGTGCGCGGGCTGCGGCAGGGAAAGAGTGACCAGGTGCTGCTGGGCGTAACGGGATCCGGCAAGACCTTTACCGTGGCAAACATCATTGAGCAGATTCAGCGTCCGACGCTGGTCATCGCGCCCAACAAGACCCTCGCTGCCCAGCTGTACAACGAATTCTCCTCTTTTTTCCCGGACAATGCGGTCGAGTATTTCGTCAGTTATTACGACTACTACCAACCGGAAGCCTACCTGCCTGTATCGGATACCTATATCCAGAAGGATTCGTCAATCAACGAGATGATCGACAAGATGCGGCATTCCGCAACCCGTTCGGTGCTTTCCCGGCGAGATGTCCTTGTGGTCGCCTCCGTATCCTGCATCTACGGCCTCGGTGCGCCCGAGGACTACCTGGCCATGCGGATCGATCTGCGCAAGGGGGCCGAACTTTCCAGGGACAAGCTGCTGTCCGATCTCGTGGAAATGCAGTACCAGCGAAATGACGTCGATTTTCACCGGGGGGTGTTCCGGGTCCGTGGCGACCGGGTCGAGATATTCCCCTCCTACGAGGAGGACGTGGCAGTCCGGGTTGAGTTCTTCGGCGACGAAATCGATCAGGTGGCGGAAATCGATCCCCTGACCGGTCATATGCGTCGAAGTTTCGGTCATATCACCATTTATCCCGCAAGCCACTACGTAACCCATCGCAGAAGCCGGAAAAACATTATCGAATCGATTCAGGCGGAGCTGAAGGAGCGGGAGGACCGGTTCCACACGCAGAACAAGCTTATCGAGGCCCAACGCATCGACGAGCGAACCCGCTTTGACATGGAAATGATCCTGGAGCTGGGATACTGCAACGGGATCGAAAACTACTCCCGGCACATCACGGGCCGCAACCCGGGGGAACCGCCGCCTACGCTGCTTGATTATTTTCCGGACGATTTCCTTTTGTTCATCGACGAAAGCCATATTTCACTTCCCCAGATCCGGGGGATGTACAACGGCGACTATTCGCGGAAAAAAACGCTTGTGGATTACGGCTTCCGGCTTCCATCCGCCCTGGACAACCGGCCGCTCCGGTTCGACGAATTTTCCGCCCGCATCAACGATGTGGTCTATGTATCGGCCACACCCGCGGACATGGAAATGGAAAAGGCCGGCGAAGCCGTGGTTGAGCAGATTGCACGCCCGACCGGCCTGATTGACCCGGAAATCATCGTACGCAGCGCCGCCCACCAGGTGGACGACCTTCTTGCCGAAATCAAGATGCGGGTTGCCAGAAACGAGCGGGTGCTCGTGACAACGCTGACCAAGCGGATGGCTGAAGACCTTACCGAGTATTACGAGGATCTCGACATCCGCGTCCGGTATCTCCATTCGGACGTGAAAACACTCGAACGAGTCGAGATCATCCGGGAACTGCGCGCCGGCACGTTCGACGTGCTGGTGGGGATCAATCTTCTGCGAGAGGGGCTCGACCTTCCGGAAGTTTCTCTTGTAGCCATCTTTGATGCGGACAAGGAGGGGTTTCTCCGATCAACCCGGTCCCTTGTACAGACCATCGGACGGGCGGCAAGAAACATTCTCGGAACGGTTCTGATGTATGCCGATACGATTACGCCGGCCATGCGCTACGCCATCGATGAAACCAACCGCCGGCGGGAGATCCAGAAACGCTATAACGAGGAAAACGGCATTACGCCCGCAGGCATCGAAAAAAATCTGGATTCGGTGTTTTATACCCCTTCACCGACCCGTGAGGAAAGCCCGGCAGACCGTGTTGCCGAAGAAATCCTGGCATACGGGGATGAAAAGCGGATTGAAAAGGAAATCAGCAGGCTGGAAAAACAGATGCACGAGGCGGCCCGGGACCTTGAATTCGAAAAGGCGGCCGAACTCAGAGACCGCATTAACGCCTGCAGGAAACTGATGGTGTTCGATTTTGAAGCATCCCCCCAACCCTGATCCCAAAACGGTTGCTGAAACAAAAAGCGCCGGCGAAACGGCTGAAAAAGCCGAATCAGACCTTGCGGAGCGCCTGACCGGCGTTCCCCGAAGTCCCGGTGTCTATATCATGAAAGACAACCAAGGCAGGGTGATTTACGTCGGAAAGGCATCCAACCTTAAAAACCGGCTTTCAACCTATTTTTCAAAATCCTGGCCCACGGATTACAAGACCGGGATGCTGGTTCGTAAAATCTCGGATTTCGAGACCGTGCTCACCGCCACGGAAAACGAGGCCCTTATTCTCGAGTCGAACCTGATCAAGCGCCACCGGCCGCGCTATAACGTTATTCTCAAGGATGACAAACGGTACCCGTCCCTTCGGATCGACCCGTCCGCACGCTATCCCAATCTGACGGTGGTACGGAAAATCAAAAAGGACGGGGCCTTGTACTTTGGCCCCTACTCATCGGCCGGCGCCCTTCGCGAAACCCTCCGCCTGATCAACCGGAATTTCCGGCTCAGAAAATGCAGGCACCCCGAGCCCAAGCCCCGCCGCAGGCCGTGTTTGAATTTCCAGATCAATGCCTGTCCGGCTCCCTGCGCCCGCGACGTCGATCCGCGGCAATACATGGAAATCATGGAGGAAGTCCGGATGCTGCTCTCCGGCAGAGCCGTCGACCTGGTGCGGAAAATAAAAAAAGAAATGACGGAGGCGGCGGACCGGCAGGCGTACGAAGTAGCGGCCCAACTGCGGGACAAGATGGTCGCCGTCAACCGGGTCGTGGAAAAGCAGGTGGCCGTAACCACTGATTTCAAGGACCGGGATGCCGTGGCCGTGGCGCGCACCGATGACCTGGCGCTTATTTTGGTGGCTACCGTCCGGAACGGGCATGTCCAGGGAATGAAGGACTACACGGTGAGCGATCCGGAAACCCTTGCCGTATCCGGGGACGGCAATCTTATCGGGGCCTTTATCAGCCAGTACTACGACGCCCCCGAACGCATACCCCGGGAAATCATCGTCGCATCACCCGTTGACGATACCGCCATGTACAACAGGCTTCTTGGTGGTATCAGGGGGCGAAAAGTCGATGTCATTCATCCGAAGCGGGGCAGCCGGGTACGCCTTGCGGAAATGGCGTCCGCGAATGCGGCGGAGCGCCTGAGGGTACTTGCCGAATCCGCGCGAAGTGCATCCCGGCTCCTGGAAGGCATCCAAAAGAGACTGCATCTTCCTGCATACCCGAATCGCATCGAATGCATCGACAACTCCGGCACCCGTGGAAAAGAGATGGTATCGGGCATTATCGTATTTGAAAGCGGAGAGCCGAAAAAATCAGACTACCGGAAATACCGCCTGCGCGG
>SLJY01000038.1 GCA_007134875.1 Desulfobacterales bacterium | reverse complement strand
TCGAGAGGCGTATCCGGCTGCGGATGCCGGTTCGCTGGGTCGTATCGACGGATTTCTCATCCCTGTCGCACGTGGGATGGAAAATCCACCCCCACCTGGGGGTAGACTTCAAAGCGGCGCTTTTCGGATGGAATGCGGGGATTACCGTCGGGCCGCTTTTCGCAGATCATGGATACCACGGCTATTACTACGACGTTGACGCAAAATACGCCGAAGACTTTCGCCCCGCCTTCAAGGCGGGCAGCGGCTACAGCGGTACGATGCTGATGCTGACATCGAGCCGCCGCTTCCAAAGGGTATGGGCCGGGATCTTCCTGCGCTATGACAACATAGACGGCGCGGCCTTCATCGACTCCCCCCTGGTGGAAACCCGCCACGCCTTCATGGCCGGGGTCGGCATTGCATACATTTTCGGCACTTCCGACAAAATGATACCCGCAACCCGGGATGACTTTTATTGATATCGGCATCCGTGCAGCGGCGCCGGGTGATACGCGGGCATATGTCGGATCATTTTAGAGGGTCGGGTGATTACCCCCTCGCTTTTTTCGAGGTTGTCATTGCTAATTGCAGGTTTCTCCCGTGTAATCCCCCGCCCCTCCAAAATGCGTCAATTTATAGCCTTTTGGGCTGTAACATCATGGAATAGTGTCCGAATAATCCGGGTGTGTGATGCGCTTCCTGCGTCAGCACATCCTATGGGCTATGGCAAGCTTGGAAATGGATGGCTGAAATATCTCCCGATATACATACAAACAAATATATCCCCGGGATGCGATGTATAAAATGGACAATTCCTATGGGGTTGGGGGGTGGCGGGGGATGCCACGAAGGCAACATTGGGAGGGTTTGGTGGTAGCTCTTGGCGAAGTGTAGCAGGTCATCCTGGATTGTTTGAGCGGAGCCGGAGGCGAAGCGAGTTTCCTTCGATGACGCGGAACGAGCCATAGAGATACCCCAAACCCTCACAGTTGCCGAGGGCATCCCCCGCCACCCCCCAACCCCATAGGAATTATCCTTATTGCGCACCCGGGAGAAAAGATTGCGGACACGGCAAAGATCGTGCTAATAAGTCACGACGAGCTTGAACAACCGAATAAACCGTTTGCACTCTGATCAGCCGCCATGACATTCATCGCCGACCTTCATATCCATTCCCGATTCTCCCGGGCCACCGCCAGGAACCTGGACCCGGAAAACCTCTATATTGCAGCCCGGAAAAAAGGGATCACGGTGGTCGGAACCGGCGATTTCACCCATCCGGGATGGTTTGCCGAGATCGGCGAAAAACTGGAACCGGCCGAACCCGGCCTTTACAGGCTCAAAAAAGAGTTGGAAACCGCTTGCGAGGCCCTGCTCACCGATCTGCCGGAAAAACGGCCCGTGCGGTTTATGCTGAGTACCGAGATCAGCAATATCTACAAGAAGGACGGGGCCACCCGGAAAATCCACCATCTGGTTTTTCTCCCGGACCTTTCGGCGGTGAAACGATTCAACGCGCGGCTGTCGGACATCGGCAACATCCGCGCGGACGGACGGCCGATTCTGGGACTCGACTCCCGCAACCTCCTGGAAATCGCACTGGAGACAGACCCGAACGCCTATCTCATTCCCGCGCACATCTGGACGCCCTGGTTCTCCCTGTACGGGTCCAAATCCGGTTTCAACAGCATCCGGGAGTGTTTCGAAGACCTCTCGGAACACATCTTCGCTATCGAGACGGGCCTTTCCTCGGATCCTCCCATGAACTGGCGCGTAAAAGACCTTGACGGCATCACGCTGGTGTCCAACTCTGACGCCCACAGCCCCGCCAACCTCGGCCGCGAGGCCAACCTGTTCGACACGGAACTCTCCTATGAGGCAATCCACCAGGCCATGAAGACCGGCGATCCGGACAAATTCCTGGGCACCCTGGAATTCTTTCCCGAAGAGGGAAAATACCACCAGGACGGCCACCGGAAATGCGGCGTCAATTACCATCCCCGCCAGAGCCTGGCTGAAAACGACATCTGCCCCGTTTGCGGCCAGGGATTGACCCTTGGGGTCCTGCACCGCGTGGAGGCCTTGGCCGGGCGGCCGGAAGGGGAGAAGCCGCCGCTGACGCACCCCTTTTACAGCCTGATTCCCCTTGCGGAAATCCTTTCCGAACTGCTCCGGATGGGCCCCAAGTCCAAAAAGGTGCAAACGGCCTACGAAAAAACCCTCTCCCGGCTGGGGCCCGAGCTCGACGTGCTGCTTCATGTCCCCGCCGATGTCCTGGACACCGCCGGGGTCCCGCTTTTAGGCGAAGCCGTGACCCGGATGCGGGAGGGACGGGTTCATCTCGATCCGGGATTCGACGGCCAGTACGGGCGGGTGACCGCATTCACAGCGGATGAGCAGGACCGGCTCCTCGGCCAGAAAAGCCTGTTTCCGGCCGGAAAACCTGACCAAAAGGCCCAAGACAAAGCAAGCCCCAAAGAAAAAACCGGGCCGAACACGGCAAACCGGAAAAGGGACGATAAAAAGCCGGAAGCGGCGCAAACCGCTCCAAAGCACAAAGGCCTGTGTGCCGAACCCGCCGAAACCACAGGGTGCGCGCTTGCGGAATCCGATCCGGTGACGGACGGATTAAACGATGCGCAGAAGCGGGCGGTGCTTCATCCCGGCGGACCGATGCTGATCGTGGCCGGACCGGGCACCGGAAAAACCAGGACCCTGACCTGCCGCATCGCCCGACTCGTAAGAGACGGGCATGCCGATTCCGGACGCGTCCTTGCCGTGACCTTCACCAACAAAGCCGCGCGCGAGATGACGGAGCGGCTGCAGCAGATGACCGGCCCCGGAAAAGCATTGCCCCTTGTGAGCACCTTCCACGCGCTATGCTTTTTTCTGCTCCGGGAAATCGAGAACACCCCGGAGCACACTATTGCAGACGGTTCCGACCGGGACGCCCTTGTCGGAGAGGCCGCCAGGGAGGCGACCGAAGACGCGACCAAAGATACGTCCAAGGATACATCCGGGAACATGCCGAAAGAATCAGCCGAACGCCAAAACAGCTTGAAACCCGACGCGTTTGCACGCTGCATCGGGCTTGCCAAGCAGCGGCTTTTAACCCCGGGCGATGACCTGACGCCGGTTTGCGGCGGCATTCCCCCCAAACGCCTGGCAGCGGTCTTCCGGAAATACCAGGAATTGCTCTGTCAATCAAAGCGCTACGACTACGATGACCTGATACCCGGCGTCGTCGGACACCTGGATGCCTCCGCGGATTTACGGGAAAGCCTTCAAAAACGGTTCACCCACATTTTCATCGACGAATACCAGGATCTCAATTACGCCCAATATCGCCTCGTGCGCCTGCTTGCCCCGCAAGACGGCGAACTGTGCGTCATTGGCGACCCGGACCAGTCCATTTACGGTTTTGCCGGCGCCGATGCCGCCTTTTTCCGGCGATTCATCGACGACTACCCATCGGCCGCCGTGATCCGGCTCGACAGGAACTACCGCTCCACCGCAACCATCCTTGAAGCCGCCGACCGGACCCTCTCCGGCCACAGCATCGACGACGGGCGCAGGCCCCTTGTGCCCAGCGCTGTCGACGCAGTCGGCAGCGAAGAAGCCCGCATCAATCTGATAAAAGCCCGATCGGACGCCCACGAGGCGGTGTGCGTGGGAAAAACCATTGAAAACCGGATCGGCGGGCTGGATCTTTCCTACGACGATTTCGGCAAAAGCTCCGACCTCAATGCTTCCGGCGCTTCCTTTTCCGATTTTGCGGTCATCTACCGGACCCGCGCCCAGGGCGACATTTTCGCGGAGACCTTCGAAAAGGCCGGCATCCCCTTCCGGCGGGCAGACAGGCGGAGTTTCATGAACACCCCCGGGATACGCGAAATCCTCTGCGCCGTAAAACTCATGGAAGGCCTTGGATCGATACCGGATCTCGCCCGACTGATCCGCTGGGTGATGCCCGATTTTGAAAGCGCCGACCTCGAAGCCCTGGCGTCATGGGGCTACGCCAACGGGTACATGGCAAACGGAATCCTGGCCGAAGCCCACCGGCTAGCCATCGACGGCATCAGCCCCCGGGGAGGTGAGCGGATGAACGAATTCCTGGACCTACTGGCCGGCATATCGGAGAAAACCGATGCGCTTCCGGCTGAAAAAAAGATCGACCGGATCGCCGCGGCCCTGACAGACAAACGAATAAACGAACGAAGCGGCAGCGGGAAAGAATACGAAGAGGCCCTGTCCTTTCTGAAGCGGATCGCCGTTTCGTGCGCCAGCACGGAAGCCTTCATCAACGCCGTCGCACTCCGCTCGGACCCGGACTTTGCCGATCCCGGCGGCGAAAAGGTAACCCTCATGACCATGCACGCAGCCAAGGGACTCGAATTTTCAGTTGTTTTCATCACCGGATGCGAACAGGGCCTTATTCCGTTTCATCACCGGCGGGAACCGACGGATCCCGCCGAAGAGCGCCGCCTGTTCTATGTGGCGCTGACCCGCGCCCGCCGGGCCGTCTATCTCGTCTGCTCCGAAAACCGCTCCCTCTACGGGAAAACCGAAAACCTGCCGCCCTCTTCTTTCCTTCTGCCGATCCGGGACATGCTGGCGGAAAGACAACCCGAAGACGCCGGACGCCCTCGCTCCAGACAGGTACAGTTGACACTGTTTTCCTGAAAAATCAGTCAAAAAGCCCTCTCTCTGCCATTTTACAGGTTGAACATTTAGGGTAATTTTGCCAATATAACGCATCAATGATATCGTATTCAGACAAGGATACAGGCCCATGGAGAACCGGACATTCAGCGCCATGCTCATCGGCCCCCGGGACAGGCAGGAAGACGCGATCACAGACGGCAAAACGGTTTTTCAGGCCGACCTGCTGACCCGGAAAAACGGCTCGTCCGCCGAGCGCATTCTGCTCGCCGTATGCGACGGCATGGGCGGACATGACGGCGGTGAAATCGCCAGCATGTTCGTGTGCGAGGCGCTTAACCGCATCCGGTGGGAAAACGTTTCCGGCGAGCATGTGCTGGAATCCCTTGCCGGCATCCAGCGGGAAGCGATGGTTCAACTGCCGGAAAACAGCGGCACGACCGTGGCCGGGCTGCTTGCGGGAAACGGTCGGATCGTTGCCTTCAATGCCGGCGACAGCCGCATATATCGACTGGAAGCCGACGCCATCCACTATATATCCCATGACCACAGCCTGATACAGGAAATGATCGACCAGTCGATTCTGAATGTAAACAACGTCGGTTTTCACCCCCTGCGCAATGTGATCGAACTGGGGATCGGACCGGCGTTCGACGGTTCCTGGAACGTTAAAAAGGTCCATGTCCACGAAGAAAGCCTGGAAATCCCATCATACTACCTTTTGTGTTCCGACGGTTTGACCGATATTATAGGAGGGTCCGACATTCACAAACTGCTGATGCCGGATCCCGTGAAAAACGGAACAAGACTTTACAACACGCTGAAACAGAAAACGCTTCGGGACAATACCAGCTTTATGATCGTGGAAATCCGGTAGCACCGGGACGCCGGCCCGGCAGCACCGGAACAGCAGAGCGAACCGATGGAATCAATCATCAAAAAATGCCTTCCCACCTATGACGTGGTCCGCAAGATCGGATCCGGCGTTTACGGATCCGTATACCTGGTGAAGGACAACCTTAAAAAACGGGCCGTCAAGATCGTCCCGGTCATGGTGGAGCGGTCCCTGTCCAACCGGAACCCCGGGGATCTCGATTCCAAAATCTCCCATGACTTTTATGCCATACAGGAATATTACCACCGGATAAAAGGCGAGTACATCGTTGAAATCTACGACTTCCACCTGGTCGACAAGCAGGTTTCCAAGCAGGAAGCCAAAGCCTACCTCGTCATCCTGATGGAATACTGCCCGCACAACCTGCTCGATAGGGTGCTGGACCACTTTCCGCTGTCCACGAAAGAAGCCGTCTCCCTGATGATCGAGTTGGCCCGGATCCTGAACAACCTCTCCGATCGATCGGAAGACGCGTTTATCGTAAAGGACCTGAAACCTTCCAACCTGCTGATCAACCAGAAAGGAAGGCTGGTGGTGGGGGACCTGGGCGGAATCGAGCGGATCAGCAGCATGTCCGCCTCCACCAGCGCCCAGTTCACACCCAACTGGTCCGCACCGGAGCTCATCACCCACAGCGCGTCCCGTGGCGTCACCAGCCTGGTCTTCTCCTATGGCTTTGTATCCTATTTCATCTTTTCCGGGGCCCTGCCCTACGAGCACCAGAATTTCTCCGACCGCCTGCGCCGCATCAAGGAAAACGGGATTGTTTTTTCCCGCAAGGACATTCCCGTAAGAATCCGGGCGCTCATCCGGCGCTGCCTTTCCATCCGGGCGGCGGACCGGCCGCTCGATTTCAACGAGATTCTCGATTTTCTGGAAGAGGAAAAACCGGGGTCCGTCGAAAAACATCTCTTTCGCAGAAAAACCGATGGATCGTCAAGCCGGCCCGGACAAAAGGCGCAATCCGCCCCGCAGACGCCCGAAAAAACGGAAAATACCGACAGGACAGCCGAGCCTCCGCCGCCAACGCCGAAAACCGTATGGTCCCGCCAGAAGGGCGACACCTGGGAAGAGCCGGTCGTGGGTATACCGTTCTCCTGGATTCCGGCCGGCCGATTCAAAATGGGGTGCGGAACGTGGGACGGGGAAGGGAAAAAAGATGAATACCCGGTTCACGATATCCACGTGGGAGGCTTCTGGCTCGCGGTGTACCCGGTCACGCAGGACCAATGGAAGCAGGTCATGGTCAACTCCTTCTGGCAGAAGGTCCGGGGCAGCAACCCATCCTGGTTCAAGATGGGGGGGGATTACCCGGTCGAGCAGATATCCTGGAACGATGCAAAAGACTTCATATCCAAGCTCGCCGCCATCAACAACAACCGCTACCATTTCCGGCTCCCCACGGAAGCGGAATGGGAATACGCGGCCCGAAGCGGCGGGAAGCAGGAAAAATATCCGGGCGGCATGGCGCCGGAAACAATCGCATGGTTTTCCGTCAACTCCGGCATGACCACCCAGCCGGTTGGCGCCCTTGCGCCCAACGGCTTAGGCCTCTGCGACATGAGCGGCAATGTCTACGAATGGTGCATCGACTACTACCACGAAGATGCATACCGGCATCACGCCCCCGAAAATCCCGTCAACACGAAAGAATCCTCCCGCAGGGTCATCCGGGGGGGCAGCTGGTCCAACTTTCCCGGCGAACTGCGGTGCGCCTACCGGGGAAGCGTTCAAAGGGACTTCAAGGGCAACTTCCTCGGCATGCGCCTGGTCATGACGCCCATCAGCCGCCGGGGAGAAATCTGACGAAAAAAGACACGCCGTCAACGCCTGAAAACCGCCATCTTTTTTTCAAAGACATTCACGGCATGAGCAATACCGTGCCACCCCGCCCGCTCCAGGTGCCGGCCCACGGCCTGGCGACTGATGGGGCCGCCGGCGGATTCCGGCCAGCCTGCGGCGATCTCCGCCTGGCGCCACCCCTTGAGGGCACCCCCGACAGCCATTGCCCGACGGGTTCGCCATTGCCCGCCGGCCGCCCCTGCGAGGCGCACGAGCGCATCCACCATCTCTTCATCCGGTATCGATGCCTGGCCCGGGCCGCCGGTTGCGGCACCCGGCGTGAGATGCATAGAGCGATTTGAGATGAAATCCGTCGTGCCCCCAGGCATTGCGCAGGGCGCGAAAGCGCACCGGATGATACCGCGGCGCGGGGTAATCATGCTTTCCAGGCGCTTTCCGGACGCCCGGTACGCAGCACCGTCCCCGGCAGCCACGTTGCCGGGCGGCACGTAGTCCACGGACCCGATGCCGATGGCTATCCGCGTGTCGATTCCCGGATGATCAATCCGGGAAATAATAAATGCCCGAAAAAAAAGCGCCGCCCGCAGGGCCAGGACCGGATCGGAAAGAAGGGCCTGCCACCCGTCGCCCCGGAACACGTCGATATCCGAAGGCATGACCGGTCCGAAGGCTCGGACCAGGGATTGACCGGCATTCCGGACGATCCCGGACGCTTTCATCCGAACCGAACGCGCCAGCCCCGAAAATCCGGTAAAATCGCCCGTGATCACGGCCACGCAGCGACCATCCGCGACTTCCTGGGCGCTTTCAGTGGTGTTTGAAAGACCGTTCATTGCTTTTTGCGAGTCCGTCATCATTCAATCCCTCACTCTTCAACCGCCCGCCCCCGGGTCCCGATCCAGAACTGGATTACGCCCGCGGACATGGAAAGACCGGTCAGGAAAAAGGCGACCTGCAGGGATGCCAGATCCATTACGATGCCGGCAAAAAGCGACCCCGACAGCATGCCCATGGAGTGCCCGATACTAATCAGCGCCATAACCGTTCCCATGGCATTGTTCCGGTTTCCCCGCACCACCGCCAGGCCCATGACCGCCGGCATGGAAATCCCGCCGCCGATGCCGAAGACAAGCGTCGCGGCAAGCAGGCCGTTAAATCCGCCCGCCTTTGCCATCAACCCCATGGACAGGGCCACCACCACACCGCCGATCAGCACCATCCATTTTTTACTCCACCGGTCGGATAGGATGCCCATGGGAACATGCATCAAACCGCTGATTGCAACGCCCAGCATGACCAGAAACCCGATGGCGGAACTGGACAGGCCGAATTCAACGCTGCCGTGGACCGGTAAAAACCCCCAGATCGCACCGATGCAGGCCGTATAGAGAAATCGAAAAAGCACCATGGATACCAGCGTCGTATCGGCCAGAAGCAGTCCCCACCGGACGGGGGGGCGCCCCTGGGACGCGATTTTTTCCGAAGACGCAGGGGGGAGGAGGCACAGGGAAAGAAAAAACGCCACCAGGGCCATGGCCGCCATGGCGCCGAACGCTCCGTTCAGTCCGTAGTGATCGCGGATGACCCCGCCCATGAGGGGTCCCAGGCTGAGCCCTATAAAAACGGACATATTGAAAATGCCCATTGTCATCCCTTCCTTGCCCCTGGGCGTGATTTCTCCCACGTAGGCCTGGGCCACGGGCATGATCATGGCCGATGCAATACCCTGTATCAGCCGGATAACGATAAGCGTGTAAACCTGGTGGGCGAGGATGAACAACAGGGAAATGAGGAAATAGAAAAACAGCCCCGCCACCAGAAAGGGCTTCCGGCCGTGGATATCCGAAAGCCGGCCGAAAACAGGCAGAAAAATGGAGCGAGTGAGGGAAAACCCGCCGAAAATCATGCCGATGAAAAACCCACCGGCGCCGAGTTCCTTCGCGTAGACGGGAAGAAGCGGAACGACGATCCCCACCCCGGTGACCGTGGCGAACAGGGCGAAAAACAGGGTGACAAATATTTTGGAATCCAGTTTATTCATGAATACCGGCTAACTGTCGCCTTTCCGGAGCCAGACCCGTGTCGCCCCCCAGCCGCTGACCTCCGGCGGCGCATCCGAATAATGTTCGACCAGCCGATGTTTCGCCAGTATGGCTCCGACCCGCTTTTTGAGCACCCCGGTGCCTTTGCCATGGATAATGCGAACGGAACAGATCCCTTTTTCAAGGCAGGCCTCGAGGTAGTCGTCGATCAGGTCCTTCACCTCCTGCGGCCGGAATGTATGCAGATCCAGTTCATCGGTGATGGGAATCTCGACCGGGTCCGGAAACCAGTCCGGATCCCGGTCCACTTCATTACCATCGTCTTTTTTATCGATGCCATCATTGTCAAAAACCATGTCCATCCCCGTCCCAATACGGATGCACGCGTAAAAAACCGCGATCCGACGGCTTGCTTTTTTCCTGCCGTGTGGCACAATACCATACCATGTACCGGTAGAGAATGAAACCGAAAGGAAACGGATCGTTTATGGATATCGGCATTTCCGCTCTGATCGCTCTCACGGCGGGCGCGTACCTGCTTGGCGCCATCCCCTTCGGGCTGCTTATTACAAACTATTTTTATAAAACGGACCTTCGGGTCGTCGGCAGCGGCAACATCGGGGCCACCAACGCACGGCGCGTGGGCGGATGGCCCCTAGGGCTGGCAACGCTTGCGCTGGATGCGGCAAAAGGGGCCATACCGGCCGGTATCGCCCTGCTTTTGCTGGGCAAAGACGGGCACGGGGCCCAGGCGGCCGTCTTCATCGTCGCTTTTGCGGCTTTTGCGGGTCACCTGTACCCGGTGTACCTGGGGTTTAAAACCGGTGGGAAAGGGGTCTCGACGGCGGGGGGTTGTTTTATGGTATTGTCGCCCTGGGCGCTTATATCCGCCATAGCCGTTTTCATCGTGGTGGCGGCACTAGGCCGCCGCGTGTCCGCCGCATCCCTGGCGGCCGCCGCAGCGCTTCCGGCGGCGGTTTTCCTGGCGGAAAACGGGGTGATTCCCGCAGCGGGCGCGGCCGTCTTTTCCGCTGCCGTCATCTGGCGCCACAGGGAAAACATCGCCCGGCTCGCCAATGGCACCGAACCCCGTCTATAAGATGGGCCGGACCTCGTTTCCGGCGGCTTCAGCAACGAGGCGCCTAAGCGATCCTGGGCGGCGCCCGGGGCTACAACAGCAGCATCCCGATCCCGGCTACAATGCCCGCCAGAAGAAAAAAGCTCTCCATTACGAATCCCCGGTGAATCGTCGAAAAAATTAACTTCCGCTCGTAGCTGTGCAGAAACAACCCCATCAAAAGCGGACAGATCACAAGGAGCATGCCGGGGGCATCCAGGATACCAAACGCCCAGCCCAGCGGCAGCGCTGCCGCCATCGCCGCCAGGATGGCCTTGAGCAGCCGGATCGTCCGCTTTTCCCCCAAAATAATGGGGATTGTCCCCCGCCCCATGATCCGGCTTCCCTGCATGTCCATGATATCGAAATACGCGGTTCGCACCAGCACCATTGCCGCGGCCCACGCAAAAACCAGGACATCCGCCGCCGAGAGATACCCGTTGGTATATATCGCCGGCAGAAGTGCTGCAACGATGCCCCAGGCCAGCGCTGTCAGGACGGTCTTGGAACCGGGCAGGTTTTTCAGGCCGGTGCGCTTCCGCTCCCCGTTTTTCCCTTCGGCTTCGATGTTGTACAAAAGACCAAGGGCACTCATGCACAAGACAATAACGAAAAAGAGCGGCCCCATCCACCACGACGCCGCCAGGGCGCCCATTGCCGCGAAAGAGGCCAGGCCGGTCAGGAAAAGACGGTTTTTATGGTAGAATTCCGCACGATAGGGATCGTTGTACCGGTCATACTGACGCTCCAGCATCTGGTTGGCCGTATGCATGGACAGAATGTAGAGCGCCGCTACGAGAACGGACGCAGCGCCTGTGGGAAGCCCCATCAGCCACATGCACGCCAGGGTGAGGCTGCCTGCGCCGGCCGCCAGGTAGAGGTTTGAATTGACCAAAAACCGCATCGCCGTGTAGGCGAAGCGGTACAGAACTCCCCGGCCCCCGGCAAGCCGGGCCTCGAGATCCTGGTAGACCTGCTTGATGATCCAGTTGGGCGTGGATGCGCCCGCGGTTATGCCGATATGCCGGGCATCGGTAAGATTTTCGATATCGACGTCGGAGGCGGTTTCGACGTGCAGGGCCGTTTTTTTATTTTCCGCAGCGATCTCGGCCAGACGCCTGGTGTTGCCGCTGCTGTAGCCTCCCACCACAATGACGGCGTCCACGTTTGCCGCAAGCGCCTTGACTTCCGCCTGTCGTTTTTCCGTGGAGTCGCAAATGGTATTGAAAATCTTGTAACCGGGGTGGTTTTGCAGGGCCCAGCTGCGGACTTTTTCAAAAAACGCCGCGTTCTGGGTCGTCTGGGTCACAATGATCGCTTTTTCAAAATCCGGAAGCCTTTCAAGAGCTTCCATGGATTCGACGACATGCCCGTTTTCCCCGGCATACCCAAGCAGCCCGACCACCTCGGGGTGTTCCCGGTCGCCGACGATGATCGGGGCGTAGCCCTGGCGGGCATGCCGGGAAATGATCGACTGAACCCTAACGACTCTCGGACAGGTGGCATCGATGACCTCGAAACCGGATTCGACCAGTGCATCGCGTTCCCGGGGAGGGATGCCGTGGGCCCGGATGATAACGAGGCCTTCGGCGGCTTCCGGGATTTCGCTGATGACGAAAATCCCCTTTTCCTCCAGAAGGGAGAGTACCTGGGGGTTGTGAATCAGGGGCCCGTAGGTACATATAGGCGCAGTTGTGGCGTTGGCCGCGTCAAAGGCCATTTCCACGGCCCGGCGGACCCCCATGCAAAACCCGGCGGTCTTGGCGACGGTAACTTTCATGTCGTGCCGTCCCCCCTGCCGTGCCGGGTTGTATTCCCGCGGAAAAGCAAAGCCGGCATCAGGTCCCGATCAGGCGTCGGCTTTGCTTTTGAAATAGACCTTGTGGTCGACCAGGGACAGGGAATGAACGACGCCCCGGATGAATTTCTGCTCGCCGAAGATGTTAACGAGACGAAACCCATCCTCCTCGGGCTCGACGGAATCGACGGCTTCCATGATCAGTTCTTCCGTGCCGTTTTGAATCATGTAGGCATTTGCTTCACACATGGCCAGTTCTCCGAATATTTACAATATGCTTTTTTCCGGTCGCCCGGATAATTTCAGCGACTGCACGCCTGTGCAGAAAACCGTTTAACGCACCCCGGGACGCTTCAGTCCAGCAGGGGCGAGAGGTGCTCTTCGATAAGGGTGTCAACGATGTGCGGCAGCGGAACGGAAGGGGCGCCCACGATGACGACATTTTCCTGGGATATGGGGATCAACAGCTTCCTTGCCGGAGCGGCCGCTATGGCGGCCGCGATTTTCGGCGTCACCTCGCCCATCATGGCATCGGCCATCACGATTCCCACGGAGCCGATGATGATATCCATCCGCGCAACGGTCACCACGATGGCATTTTCGCCGGAAGCGCCCCTGTTGGCACGGGCTTTCAACATCTGTGCCGTGGCGATGGCATTGGTGCCTAAAGCGACCACCTCTACCTTTTCCTCGAAAAGCGACTTCAGGCGCTTAATGATTGCCGCACCGATTCCGCCGCCCTGACCGTCGATCACGCAAATCGATCGAATAGAGCTCATCTGCCTGCTTTCTATAATTTTCCGACCTTTTTCCGATTTCGCCGGGCACTTTTGGGAGGTCGCCTGGCGGGGCCTTTTTTCTTTGTATTCCCGGTCCGCGGCAAATTCGGCGCCTCGTCCGCGGGCGAATCCGAACCTCCCGCCCGGGCCATCATAAGCTTCATCTCGAAATCACCGGCTCCGACAACGCTCGCCCCCTTTGATGCGGCATAGCCCGCGATTTCACGGTCGCTGCTGACCACCACGGCCCGTTCCCCCTCGCGGCGGACCATTTTCATAATCAGGTCGTCGGCTGTTTGGCCGTGCCGGGAAAACCGGATGCCGATTCCCTTTTCGGAGCGCTCGGCATTCGGAAAAAAATATCGCTGTGATCCGTCAAATACCAGGGTGATTTTGTGCCGCTTGATCCGTTGGTATTCCGCAAGCCGCCCGATCAGCTCGCTGCGGCCGAACTCCGGCGCCTGCCGGTCGAGTTCGCTGAGCTCCCCGGACTGCCGGATCAGGTTGTACCCATCGATGATCACGTGCAAAGCCATCCCGGCACCCGTATCGTCCGGATCATTCCGACCGGCTCATCCCGAACGGATGAGCGACAGGATCCGGTCGAAATCCTCGTTTCCGTAAAATTCGATCTCCAGCTTCCCCTTTTTTCCCCGCCGCATGATCCGGACTTTCGTGCCGAAAAACCGGCCAAGATCCTCCTGGATATTGG
>SLJY01000070.1 GCA_007134875.1 Desulfobacterales bacterium | reverse complement strand
TACGCGCAATTTCTCAGAATTTCACGTACGCCAAGTACGCTGCATTCTTCGAAATTGCGCAAGCCTTGATCTTGAACTTTTTACAAAGCCGTCGGATCGCGACTTTTTACGAGTTCGTCAAGGCCTGGGACGGCGAACATTTTAACCGCAGGAATACCGGGTGTATTTTGAGGATTAAAATTTGAGTCGGGCACATGGCGGAAAATCCTGATTTTATTAAGATACTATGCAGCATGCAGGGCCGGGAGTCCCCTGGGCTCCCGGCGCTCACCAACCGCCAAAGCCTCTTTTTGCACGACCCCTTTCCCGGGATGCACCAAACCCGCCGTTTTTTTGTCTGATTCACAGGCGTCCGCAAGGAATCTTTTTGACAACTGGGACGTTACGTGCGATAAAAACAAAACATTTGCTGCGCCAGAAATGCTCCTTTTAAGCGTGATAAATATAAATTATCCGGTCCCGGTATTTATATGCAGGATTCAGTCATCAGAGCCAGACTATTGGAGTTGAGCGGGGAACTTTCGGACCTTGTCGAATCGACGGGGGATCTTGCGCCCGTTGCGACCGCACAGATTGTTGAGCGTCTGCTCGATCAGGGAAAACGATGCGAAAAGCGCCTTCGGGATGACCTGCTGCGCATGGCGGTCGTCGGCACCATCAAGTCCGGGAAAAGCACGTTCATCAATGCCTTTTTTTCCGGCGACTACCTGAAGCGGGGGGCCGGCGTGATCACCTCCATCGTGACAAAGGTACAGGCCGCCGACAATCTCCGGGCAAGGCTTTTTCTCAAGTCATGGGATGAGATCAACCGGGAAATAGAACAATCCCTCCGGATTTTTCTTTCCTCCGGTCTGCGCACCGAAAGCAAACCGTTTGATATCCGCGACGAGCAGGACCGGGCCTGGCTGGCAAAAGCCCTTGCCGGACTGGAATCGAAATACCTGTTGACCCGTAATACGCGAAACATTGATCATGTCCTCCTGGGCGCCTATCTCAAAAGCTACGACCGGGCCAGTCAAATCATAGCCGAGGAAAACCGGGAACTGGAGTTCGAAGGCCAGGATTTTCCGCTGCACCGGGATTTTGCGGGTTCGGAAGATCTTTCTGCTTTGCTCCGGGATATCCGCCTGGAAATCGATTCCGCCGCCATTGGAAGAAACATCGAAATTGCGGATTGCCAGGGGAGCGACTCCCCGAACCCCCTTCACCTGGCAATGATACAGGATTACCTCCGGAGTGCCGACGTCGTGACATATGTTGTCAGCAGCCGCACCGGCATCCGCCAGGCCGATATCAAGTTTTTGACCATGATCCGGAATATATGCGGAATGGAGCATGTTCTGTTCGCCGTGAACGCGGATTTCAGTGAGCACGAATCGATCGATGATCTCAACCGGGTTGCGAAAAAAGTAAAAGAAGATCTTCAGTTGATTACGCCCGAGCCGCGGATGTATGTTTTTTCCGCTCTGCATTCCCTTTTTTCCGGTGCCCGGGACCACCTCGGTGAAAAGGATTTGCTGCGCCTGGAACAATGGGAAACAGACAAAGAAATGGTTTTACACTCGCAATCCGAAGAAAAGCGGTTCCGCTCAGACCTTGACCGCATCATCACCGGGCAGCGGGTTTCCATTGTATTGAACAATCAGCTCCATTGCCTGGAATCCATGATCGCCGATCTGGAGCGGTGGCTTCGAACGGGGCGCTCCGTTGTTCGAACAGATGCATCCGGTGCGGCCGGATTGCTCGATGAACTCGGAAAACAGGGCCGCGAATCCGATCGGGTCCGCTCGATGATCAAGACCACCATGAGTGGTGCGGTCTCCCAACTGAAAAAAGAAATCCGTTCCGATGTGGACCGGTTTTTCGACTTTCGGCGAGGGGAACTCGCCCCCGGCGTGGTCGAATTCGTTCAGGGCTATACCGTTACCAACGAACAGCTCCGCCGTCTGCTGGAAAATGCCGACTTCTTCGAAGCCCTGGCAGCCGTTTTTCAGGCCTTTAAACAGGATCTGGACCGATACATGGCAGAAACCGTCAATCCCCTGCTTATCGGATTCATCCGAAAAAAGGAGCTGGAGATCAGCCGGTATTTCGAGTCCATGGCCGGCCCGTACCAGAAAATGATGGCAGACGCGGAAGCCACCGCTTCCTCCGAACCTGGCCGCGGCCCGCTCGTCGATCTGGAGGCCGTTAAGCAGAGCCGGGGTTTCGATGTGCCATCGGCAGCGGCAACCCTGGAGTACTCCGGTGTGCTAAAAACCGAAGCCTTCATGAAGCTCGGCTTTTATCGCCTCTCCGGGGCGTTGAAAAAACTGTTTACCCGCAAGGAAAGCGGTCCCGATCGGGATGTTCCGGCCCTGCGGTCAGGCGTCGCCCGGATGAAAAAGGAAATCGAGGCATCGCTTTCTTTTTATTTTAAAAATTACCGGGAAAATATAAAATACCAGTATTTCTTCAAGCTGATTGAAAGCGTCTCCGAGGAGTTGTATGTTCAACTGTCCAGCCGGTTTGAGTCCTCCGGGGATGATTTCGTGGAATTGCAGCGTATGGCCGCCGGAGCAGGCCCGGAGGAAAAAAACAACATCCTTGGCCGGATCGAAGAGATCCATGAAAGGCTTATGCAGATAAAAGGAGAAGTTGCGTCCGTAAAAACGGATCTGGACGGGACCGGGGCTCCTTAGCCGTAGCTCACTGCACGGGGCCCCAACAGGATAACCGGAAAAGGAGAAAAACGATGGCGGCAGGGAAGACACGGCTGGTGGCGGTAGCAAACGAAAAGGGCGGGGTCGGCAAGACCGCCATGGTCATCAATCTCGGAGCGGCGCTTTCGAATATGGGGAAAAAGGTGCTGGTTATCGACATGGATCCCCAGCACAATGCCACCGCCGGACTGGGAGTAGCGGTGAATGATGACATGACGACGGTTTACAATCTCATCAGTGAGCCGGGGGAGCATGACCCGTCGGATGCAATTGTGCAAACCGCATGGGAGAAGATTCACGTGCTCCCGAGTCACCCCGATCTGTCCGGTGCCGAAGTGGAGTTCGTCGACGAAGATGGAAGGGAAAATCGCCTGAAAGAAGCCGTTTCAGGCATCTCCGGCCAATATGATTTCGTCCTTGTGGATACGCCGCCCAGCCTGTCTCTTTTGACCATCAACGTGTTTGCCATGGCATCGGAGGTCCTGGTACCCTGTCAAACTCATCCGTACGCCTACAAGGCCTTGGATTCGCTGTTTGACACCATCGGCGCGGTACAGGAAGAGATCAACCCGGATCTGGATATCCTGGCGATCGTTGCCACTTTTTTTGACCGAAGGACGCGGGTGGGGCGCGACATCCTGGAGCGACTGCAATCGGATTCCCGCTACAAAAACTATCTTCTTCCCATCCCTGTTCGCGTTAACACGGCTGTGGCCGCCAGTTCGGATGCCGGCATCCCGGTGGTCTTTTCAGCCAAAAGCTCCAACGGCGCCCAGGATTACACGGCGGTGGCAGAGGCGTTGTTCGGCAAAAACGGCGGGAAAAAGAAGCCAAAGGGGAGATGAGGATTGTCTGTTCCTCAGTCCTTTTCCCGATCGGAAACCTCCCGGCAGGTTTCAAAGGAAAAACCGCGCTGCTTCAGGAAATTGTATATTTTCGCCTTTCTTTCCCATTCCGGCAGTCCGGACCATTGAAGGACCTTTTTTGACAGGGCG
>SLJY01000109.1 GCA_007134875.1 Desulfobacterales bacterium | reverse complement strand
TGCACCAAGTCCTTCGTCATTTCTCCTCCTTAAACAAATTTTGCGGGTTTTGGGTGATTCGTCAAAAGGCAAGCAGGGCTTTTTCCTGCAATACACATTCGCCTCAGGGGATCCAGAGGCGATCTTTCGGTGTGCAAGCCTGCGACCCGCACACCAACCGTCACTTCAACTGGAAAGAAACTACATTCAACGACCAACGTTGTCAATAGCAAAATACAATATTTTCCAAATTATTAAAAAATAATTTGCCTCAAACTCCGCAACCGCGACGGCTGTTATTAAAATTAACAATAAACATAGTATAATATAAGATTTTTTGTCAAGTTTTTCCTATCAATTTTTTCGGAAAAAAGGGCCGGACGGCGGGTAGGACAAAATTTCCAACTGTTTATTTCCGCCCCGGAGGATCGATCATCCGCCGCAACATCAGCAATTTAGAAAAACCTTGTTTCTACCCGGCGACAATTTTTTGTAGACGGGCCGAAAGGTTCCTGCCGATAACCTCCCAGCGGTAGTGCTTTTCGATCCGCTTTCGTCCGGATCTTACCCGCTTCGGGAGGGCATCTCCGGCCGTTTCTCCGGCCGCACCTTCGGAGCCGTCCATCGCGGCAAGGGCTTCCGCGAAATGCTCTAACTCGTATAATAACACCGGCATGTCCGAAATGTCAAGCCCTCTTGCGCCAAAAGGCGTGGAAAGTACCGGAAGCCCGGCGGCGATGTATTCGAACATTTTGAGGTTGGTGCCCGAACCCGTTGTCACCGGATTTAAGGCCACATCCGAGCAGGCCAGCCACAATGCCTTCTCGGCTTCGCCCACTTCACCGGCGAACCCGAGGTTGTCCGGGATGGGGCGGTAACGGAAATACTTCGCCACCGACCCCACGACCACAAACCGGACGGCTGGAACCTCCCGGGCCATCTCCGAGATATGACCGACCGCCTTGATGTTGGGGGGGTGGTAGCTGCCCAGAAACAGGGCAAGCAACCCCGGTCCGATGCCCAAAGCCCTGCGCTGGGCCGGCCGGTCGTCTGGATCCGTGAAGGGACAGGCCTCGGTGTCGACCCCGTTTGGAACCAGCAGGGCCCGCGCGGGATCGAGTCCGTAAAGCTCGGAGAGCCTCAGGCTGTCCGAATCGCTGCATACAAGGGTGTGAAGGGTCTCGCGGCATGCGCTTTTTTCCACATCGAAAAGGCGCGACAGGGCTTGAGGCCCCCCGGGCACGCCTTCCAGGAAGGGACGCTTGATATCGTATTCCACGTTGTGCGCCTCGTAGATCCCCTTTTTCCCGGCTACGGCCGGGACCAGGGGACACGTGTACGGATGGGAAAAAACGACCAGATCGCATTTTTCGGCCTCCGCCGCTGCGGCAGCTCCCATCTCCGGCAAAAGCTCCGGCCAGAGGGCCGTCGCCAGATCCACGGCCGGGATGCCCAGGGTCTTTTCCAGCTCCCGGGCTTTTTCCGCAAACCCTTGCGATGCGGCAATCCGCGTCTCCCGCAATCCGGGGGCAACGAGCGATGAGCAGGAACCGGCCCCGGGGGCGGCGAGATTCACCATACGGACGTCGAAGTCCGGGGTCAGGGCCCGGTACAGGTTATATATCCTAAACTGCCCGCCTCCCCGGGGAGGATAGACCGGAAACGTGCCAAGCACCGCCAGGGAGCGGCGCGGTGAAGACGACGGCTTGTTTTTCGGGGGCTTCCTGGAACCGGCGAATCCCCGGCCAAGCAAGGACGCCGCCATGCTTTCCCACGTGATACCGGCAGACTTTTCCCGGGCGGCCTCTCCCATGGCGGCCGTCCGGCGGCGGTCCGCGGCCGCCTCCGTCATGGCCGAAGCGAGCGAGGGCACATCCGGGGAGCAGATCCAGCCTTCGTGCCCGTGCTCCAAAAGCTCGGCGGCACCGCCCGCGTCCGTGGCCGTGATCACCGGCTTGCCGGAATGCATCGCCTCCAGGGTAATCAGGCCCAGGTCCTCGTTTTCCGGTACGAAAACCACCGCCAGGGATCGGGCGTAGAGGTCTACCAGGTCGCGGTCGCTGACGAATCCCGTGAAGCGGATACCCGGGTGGCCGCCGGCCTGGCGCCGGAGTTCACCAAGTTCCGGCCCGCGCCCGGCGATGAAAAGGGGAATATCGAGTGCGGCCTCGCGGTAGGCCGCAATGATGAGGTGAATCCGCTTGGAGCGCACGAGGCGGCTTGCCGTCAGCAGAAATTCCTGGCCCCCGTCGCGGAAGCCCGAGAGGTTGGAGGGATGATGGATCACGGGCACGGATGCGGGATCCAGGAAGTAGCCCGGCCGATCCCGCACCGTACGCGAGATAGCCGATACCCTGCTGGCCCTTTCCAGGGCCAACCGGTCCAGGACGCGAACCGCCCGCCGGGCCAGGGGACCGGGCAGGGCCAGGGCTTCGTCCGGAGCGGACGAGTCGTGGGCCAGATCCAGGCACCGCCCGGTGATGCGGCGAATGGATGGATGTTTTTCCTCCAGGGCGCCGAAGACCTTCCGGACGGCGGGATGGGCGGCCGCCCCCGGGGAGAGGGACCCGGGCCCCCGGTACAGCTCGTAGAGCCCGCGCAGGGGGTGCTGGTAGTATATGCGATGATTTTCGTGCTGCAGCACCCACGCCGGATACTTGGTCGTCACCACAAGGTCGAAATGGCTCAGATCGAGCCTGCGGAACCGATCATAGGACTCCATCAGGCCACAAAATGTTTCTTCGGGCGTACAGACCTTGATCAGTTCGCAGTGATGGGCCGTGTTCCGGTTGATGTATTCCTGGAGCCCCCACCACAGCTTTTCCGCGCCTCCGACAACGAAAGGCACCGGGCTGGGCGCGGCGATGGCGATGGAAAGCTGTGTTTCCGACTGACAGAAGCGGTTTTGCGTTATTTCCGTGCGTTCGTCTTTCATTAGACAGCGGCCTGGGTTCTTGGTTATCCTGGTTATACGATTGCAAGCGGGAATCCGATTCCACGGCTGTTGATTTTCCTCACCCGTTTTGGCCCTTGTATGCAATCAGGGCGTAGTCCCTCGAAACGTCGATATAATCCTGAAGGTCCCTGAATTCCCGGCCGGCGGCGTCTTCCAGGCGGACGCCTCCGTCGCCTGATTCCTTCATGAAACAGGCCCTCGCCCGGGCGAATCCGGCATATCGGGCCATAAACACCAGTGTATCCGGATGAACGGGCCTCAAATGCGTGGGGTCCCGGTGAAAATCGACGGCGCCCGCCAGGAGATTCAGCGGGTTGGGGGTCTCCAGGACGATCAGCCCGCCCGGGGCCAGAATGCGGCGGGCCTGGTTGATGAGCCTGATCTGGTCTTGGATTCCAAGATGCTCGAGAACCTGAAACGCGCTGATTGCCGCAAGGCATTCGTCCGGAAGGGCCTCCATGAAGGTGAAAATATCGACCCGGCGGACGTCGAGGCCGGCTTCCCGGCAGCGTTCGGCCATGTAGCGGTTGGAATCCACGCCGGCGGCCGGTATGCCGTCTTTGGACAAAAGCTCCAGGAACTCTCCCCGGCCGCAGCCCAAATCGAGCACGGCGCAGCCCCGAACAGCACCCCCGTCACCCGGCGAAACCCTGCCGACGGCCTCCCGCACTAACGGAAGGTAGACCGCCATGCGGCGGCGGACCGCCCCGGAGGGTCCGCGAAAGGCATTTTCGAATTCGACGTACATCTCTTCGGCGAGCACGGCGTAAAGATCGTCCGGCCCCGGCCCGCCCGGCGGCCAATGGCCCGGACCCGGCGCGCCGTTTCCCATCAGGGCGGTGACCCGGTCGAGCACCCGGCCCACCTGCAGGAGATAGCGGTCCATGTCCCGCAGGCCGGCCTTGCTCTCCAGCTCCGATGCGTCCGCCTTGGCGTCCAGGCCCCGCTGAACCCGCATGGCGGTCCACTCCATGGCCCGGCCGGTCTCGTCGATCGCATCCTCCACGCGGTCCTCGAGACGGGCGATCCGATTTTTCGTGCCGAAAGGATCCAAAACCCTGCCGAACAGGCCCGGCAGACGGCCCAGGACGGGAATACGGCGGAAGCGGGTCCAGAACAACTGCCACCGAAGCCCCCGAACCTCGACGGCCTGGACCTCCCCCTCGCCGGAACAGCGCAGCGCGGCTAGCACTGCCGCCTTCCTGTCCGGATTGTCCCACAGAAAACGGATGTAGGCGTCCTCGCCCTCCGGATCCGGCTCGCGCTTCAACAGCGCCTGATAGGCGACCGAAACGAAAGCACGCCCGCTGAACCGCACCAACTCTCCGATATGGTACGATTTTTTGCGTACGTCGACGTGCGGCCGCCGAAAGAATTCCGGAAGGCTCCAGCCGTCCGGCCCGGCCCGGTCCGGCCGGCCCCGGCCGGCCGCGCGGCCGACTTTTTCAATGACATCCTCAACGCTCTCGTCCGGCTTGTCCGTCATTGCCGATTCCCGCCGCCTTTCTTTCCAAGCTTCGGCCCGAACCCCAAGGGTTTTTCAGAAAAGGGCCGTTTCAGGCCGTACATTGTATAATCCGCTCCAGCCGCCGTCCCATCCGGGCAGCACCTCGAATACGAGGTAGGACTGGTCGAAGAACAGGGACTGCTCAAAAGCGTCTTTCCCGTATCCCCCGTTGGCCAGGCCGATCATGAGTTCGTAGGTGCCCGGGAAAAGGTCGCACCGGAACGTGAAGTGCGCCGTGATGGTTTCGCCCGCTTTCGTAGGGCGCGAAGGGCATCCCATGGTATAGGTGTTGGACTCGTAAATAACCACCCCCATGCGGTTGCGCAAACCGAGGCCCGCATGGGGGTCGGCGTAGTCCCGGGTCAAGCGGGCCTCGATCCGGACGGTTACCTCGTCGCCGCTTCGAAGCGACGGGCCGGGGTGCAGCAGCTCCACCCTCAGTTGCTCCACGGTGTCCCGGGACAAAACAGTCTTCTCCCTGCGGCCGGGCATACGGGCGGCATCTGCGTCGATGACGCTTCCGGGGTCGTCGGGATCGTTGCGCTCGCATTTTTTAACCGTGGCGGCCCGGTAATAGTCAAGGACGCCGGCCGCGTCCGCGTCCATGACAAGCCGCCCCTGATCCAGCAAAAGCCCCCGGCCGCACAGCATGCGAACCGCCTCCGGAGAGTGGGAGACGAACAGAAGCGTGGTTCCGGCCTCCCGGTAGGCGAGGATGCGCTGCATGCACTTGTGCTGGAAGTAGTTATCCCCCACGGAAAGCGCCTCGTCCACGATGAGGATATCCGGCCGGTCGGCCGTTGCCACGGCAAAAGCCAAACGCATCTGCATCCCGGAGGAATAGGTCCGGACCGACTGGTCGAAATACTCCCCCAACTCGGAAAACTCCCGGATCCCGGGCAGGATCTCCCGGAGCCGCGCCCGGGAATATCCCAGGAGGCCGGCCGCATGAAACGCGTTTTTAGCCCCGGAAAATTCCGGGTTGAATCCCATGCCCAGCTCCAGGATCGCGGAGATCCGACCGCGGGCGCGGACAATCCCGCGCTCGGCCCGCAGGGTACCGGCGATCAGCTTGAGCAGGGTGGATTTGCCCGCCCCGTTTTCGCCAACGATCCCGACGCTTTCGCCGGGCATAAGGGAAAAGCCGACATCCCTCAGGACCCAGTTCTCCTCCGGCGGATGCCGGTTGATTCCCAGCCAGGACAAAAACCGATGGCGCTCCCGGCGGTAGGTGCGAAAACTCTTGGAGAGATCGTCCACCTCGAGCATGAAACCCTGACGGCTCATAACACGTCCACCATCTCCGGGGAAGCCCGGCGGAAAAGAAACAGGGCGAGCCCGAGCAGCGCCCCCGCCAAGGCGGCCACCGCTGCGAGCCCGGCCCACTGCGGCGGGTGGTGAAACACAAGAATATCCTGGTAGCCGCCCACCACCCAATACAGGGGATTGAGGCGCAGCAGACCGCGCAGGGTCTCCGGAAGGATCGCGGGCATGTATACGATCGGGGTGAACCAGAAACCGTATTGGAGCGCGAGGCCCACCAGCTGGCCGACATCGCGCACGAATACGTTGAAAATCCCCAGAACCAGGCCAAGCCCCGTGGCCAGGGCCAGGTTGAGCAGCACGACCAACGGCAGCCAGATCAGCTCCCGGCCCGGGATATGCCCCAAAACAATAAAAACGGCCAGCCCCGCGGCGAAAAGAAACAGGCTATTGACCAAAGCGGAACCGATCACGATCGCCGGCAGGCAAATCCGGGGAAAGACCAGTTTTTTCATCATCTCCGCGTTTTCGACAAACACCCGGGAGCAGCGGTCAACCACCTCGGTGAAAAGCGTCCAGCCGAGGATCCCGGCCAGGAGATAGATGGAGTAGGCGAACCGGCTTTCCTCCATGCCGGGAAGCTTCGCGGACAGAACCGCGGAGAGGATCAACGCGTACATGAGAACCTGGGCCAGCGGGTGTATGATCATCCAGCATCCGCCCAGGCGGGATCGCACGAAGCGAGCGACCAGCTCGGAGCGGACGGAGGATGCAATAAACTGTCGAAAGCGCCATATGTCCCGGATCATGGCCATGGTGGTTTTTTTCTCAACCTAAAGGGGTTCACAGGCCGGCCGCCGGTTACCGGCGGCTTCCCCCCGGCCTGCCGTTCCGGCCGGGCGTGCAGAAATACCTATACTACCCGGCCCCCAAAAATCAAGGAAAATTCCGGTGAAACGGCGGTCGATGGGAAAAAGGCGTCCGCAGCGGCTACCCGGATACCCGGTAGTATACGCCGATGGTTTTCTCCGCGCATGCACGCCAGGAAAACCCCGCCGCCCGGGCTGGACCTGCCTGTGCCGCGCGGGCCCGGAAACGGTCGTCGGTGAGCAGGCGCTCCAGGTTCCGGCGGATATCGGCCGTATCCAGTGGATCGGCCAGCAGCGCCGCGGAGCCCGCCACCTCGGGCATGGAAGCGGCGTTGGAAACGAGGGCCGGGACACCGCAAGCCATGGCCTCCAGGGGCGGCAGGCCAAAGCCCTCGTAAAGGGACGGAAACACGAATCCACCGGCCCCGGCGTAGAGAAGGGGCAGATCGCCGCCGGGAACGTAGCCTAGGTTCCGGAGGTGCCCTGCGGCTTCCAGGGCCGACACAAGGCCTTTGTCAAGGGGCGGCCCCCAACCGGGCGCCCCGGCCAAAACCATGGGAAACCGATCACGCAGCGCGGGCGGCAGATCCGCATACGCCCGGAGCAGGCGGAACAGGTTCTTACGCGGCTCGATGGTCCCGACGGCAAGGAGGTAGCGGCCATGCGCAAGGCCGACCGACTCCAGGAAAGAAGCCGTCTCACGCGCTGTCCGGGGAATGAAGGCCGCATCCACGCCCAGCGGCGTGACGGCGATCTTTTCCGGGGCGATGCCCAGCGTATCCACCAACTCCCGCTTGCTGAACCCGGATACCGTTATGACCCGGTCGGCTTCGGCCAGGGAAGCCGGCAGGCGCTTTTCCAGGTAACGCACGCGCGAGGCGGGATGAAAAGCGGGATGGCGCATGTGGGAAACATCGTGCACCGTAACCACCCGGGGGCCGGAAAACGGTCGAAGCACGTAGTTCGGCTCGTGGTAGACACAGCCGGAAAGCGCCTTTGCGCGCAGCCGAAACGCCATGTTCCGGATTTCGCATCGGAGCGGGTAGGCCCCCGGGATTGCCCGCACGACCCCGCGAAGCCGCGAGCCCGTTCCGGCGGGCAGCGCGCTCGCGCCTCCTCTGGCCGGGTCTCCGTCCCGGGCATTTCGCAGCACCTGCTCCGGGCGGTAAAAGGACCACTCCGAAAAACAATGGAGGCTTTCCACGCAGGGGCTTTGGGCCAGCATCCGCAGAATTTCAAACGTGTAGCGGCCGACGCCGGTCAGGGGCGGGGCAAGGCACTGGACGTTGACGACGACCCCGACCATCCTCACCCGGCCACCGTTTTTGCCGGGGGTTCCGGACGGCCCAGCAGGCGGGCGTATAAGCGGGCGTAGCGTTCTGCCTGCTGGCGGGCGGTAAAATGTTTCAGGAATCGCTTTCTGGCGTTCCGGCCGAACGTCTCGGCCATCCGGTCGTCGCGGGCCAGCACCTCCACGGCCTCGCAAAGCGCATCCGGGCATCCCTTTTTTACCACGAATCCGGTATACCGGTGGCGGTTGATGAAGCTGGTGCCGGTGCCGATGTCGCAGGAAACCAGGGGCCGGCCGAACATGGCCCCTTCCACGAGCGTCAGTCCGAAGGCCTCGGAGCGAAGATGCGATGGAAACACGACCGCCCGGCACAGGGTAAGCAATGCCGCCTTATCCGCTTCCGAGACCATGCCTGCGAAAAGCACGTTGGAAAGCCCCATGCGCCGTGCCGTGGTGTGGAGTCGGCTCTGCATGGGACCGATGCCGGCGATGACGAAACGGCTGTCGGTTTTCGCCGCGGCCCGCAAAAGAATATCCAGGCCCTTGTAGTATCGCAGCACCCCGATAAAAAGGAAAAAGCCGCGGCCCGCCGCCGCCTCCCACCTCGCGAGCGCCTCGCCGGCCGCCTCCGGATAGCTTAAGGGATCGACCCCCAGGGGAATCACGCTCACCTTGTCCCGGAATCGACGCAGCACGGCGCTCGACTCCAGATAGTTCTCCGAGGTGGCCACAATGGCGTCCACCCCGGACAAAAAGCGTCCAAGTAGTGGCATGTACAAGGCGTAGAGAAGCCTCTGGCGCACGATATCGCTGTGGTAGGTCAGAACCGTGGGAACGGACGGCCGGGTCAGCAGGTGCATGAGATCCTGCTGGGGAAACGGAAAATGGTAGTGGACCAGGTCATGTTCGCGGGAAAGCGATGCAAAACGGGAAAACATGGACCGACTGAATGCCAGGGAATCGTAGCGGGCGCTCGGCGGACAGCAAACGACCCGGGGCGTGTATCCGCATGGGGGAAAGCCGGCACACGCGCCGTCGGGCCCCCTTCCGCTTTCCCGGACGGCGGCTTCCGGCCCGCCGATGCAAAGGATGGTGCTTTCAATACCCTGCGCTGCCGACGCGTTGACCATCTGCCGTATGGCGTTTTCTATACCGCCCGTGTGCTGCAGGTAATTGGTCTTGAATACGTGGAGAACCCGCATAGCCGTTTTATGTTCCGGCCCCGGTTTATGTTCGGGCTCATGGGGCTTTTGCTCCGGCGCATCGAAGCGCCGGGCGGATGAACCGGGCCGAAAGCCAGCGGCAGCCCGTCCTTCCGAAAACCCGCCATGCACCGGGCGTGCATCGCCATCCGGCCCCCGAAAAAAAATACACTGCAGCGGCATTGCAAAACGATCCTGTTTAATATATATTTTCTTGAATTTTACCTTCCGCTTATAAATAAAGGATCATATATAAACGTTCCGGGCCCTGAAATCAAGCAACAATTCAACCGGCTTTCCATCGGATAAACGGCAGGAAGGCAAAACGCGCCAACAACTCAACCGTGCGGGAAACGCACTGCCGGATAGAGTATGAGTATACTGCTGATACCATTTTTCATCGCCTTTACCGTTTCGCTCGTCCTCTGCCCGGCCGTCCGGCGCATAGGGATGCGGCTGGGCGCCACCGACGCTCCGGGCAGCAGAAAGCTTCATCTGGAAACCGCCGTGCGAATCGGCGGGCTTGGGATTTTTCTTTCCTTTCTGGCGGCGATAACCGCCACCGCCCTGTTCTGGCCCGATATCCGGAGCCCGCTTACCGAAGACGGCGCGCTTTTGTTTTTCCTGGCAGGCGCCTTCACCTGCTTCGTCACCGGGTTCGTAGACGATGTGTGGGGGCTGGGGCCGTGGCCCAAGCTGGCCCTGCAGGTTATTGCGGCGCTATCCGCATACGCCGGCGGGATTGTGATCGGGGCATTCATCGCCCTTCCCTTCGATATCGACATCTCCGCCAATCCGTGGATCAACCTGCCGCTTACCGTTTTCTGGTTTCTGCTGCTGGTCAACGCCGTGAACCTGGCCGACGGACTCGACGGCCTGGCCTCGGGCATCACGCTGTTCGCCTGCGTGGTAATGGGCGTCTTTCTCACAGCCACCGGGCAACTACCCCTTGCCGGACTTTTTATCCTTTTGGCGGGATCAATCGCCGGCTTTCTCCCTTTCAACTTCCGGGAAAACGGCGGCAAATTGTTTCTGGGCGACAGCGGCAGCTATTTTCTGGGCTACTGCATCGCGGCTTTTTCGATTATGGGGTCCGTTAAAGGACAGGTGGGCGCGGCGCTGCTCATTCCGCTTCTGGCCATGAGCCTGCCCGTGTTCGAGGCCGTCTTTTCGCCCATCCGACGGGTCGTTTTGGGAAGAAACCCCATGGAAGCAGACTGCGGGCATATCCACCACCACCTTCTCAAAATAGGCTTTTCCAGCAGAAAGGCGCTGCTGCTTCTCTATTGCCTGACGCTGGCCATCGGGATCTATTCGCTGGCGCTGATGCACGTAAAAAGCGAACGATTCGGCCTGTTCGTGCTCCTGCTGGGCATCGGCGTACTGATTTTTGCCTTTTTGAAGGTGATGGGATATTTCAGCTACATCGACGGTGAAAAATTCCGGAGCTGGCTGGGAGATTTTTCCTTTGTCACCGGGGTTGCGCCGCGCCGCAGGCGTTTTTTGAACCTCCAGGTGGCGGTGACCGGTTCTCCCGATATGCAGGCGATGTGGGAAAACATCTGCCGCGCGCTTGAAGAGATGGATATGGATTTTGCCGAGATCCGCATCGGCACAGGCGACGGGAAGTCCGCCGGAAAAGCCATTGCCGGAAGCACCGGCGAAACCGGCGGAATCCGGCAGGCATGGTCGCGAAACGGGTTCCGGACGACGGAACCCGGGGCAGGCGCCCATCAGGCGGGAAAAAACGCCGACGGCTGCCGCCCCCTGCTCCGGCTCCGGCTCCCTTTGCTGGCCGGGGAACGCGAGTTGGGGGAAATATTGCTGATCAAGGACCTTTCCAGGGCGCCCGTTACCCCCCACACCCTGACCATGATCGAGCATTTGCGACGGGCGATCGAAAGGAACCCCGCGCTTAGGGCTCCCGGAGGGAACGATCCATCATCTCGATGATCGGATCAAGGAGATACCCCAGTATCGTGCGCTCCTCGGTTTCGATGTAGCTTACGGCCGGCATGCCGGGAGAAAGATAAATACCCGCTTCATTGAGTTCCGCCTCGTCGATGCGGATGTGGGTGACGTAATATTTCTCCTCGCCGCGGGCCGTCTCGCGGGTAACATGGTCGCCGGAAACATGCTCGATCACCCCGTTGACCGGCGGCGTGGTCCGCCGGTTGAAGGGCGTTATCTGCACGCGGACGGACTGGCCCTTCATGATATTGGTAATATCGTCGGGCTGAACACGGGCCTCCACGATCAGCTCGGCCTCCCTGGGAACGATATCCAGAATTTCCTGCCCCGGCTGGATGACGCCGGTAGTTCGGGAGTGGACTTTCATGTTGATGACCTCGCCGGCAATGGGCGCACGGAGCGTCAGCCGGCTCTGGGCGTCCAGCTGGGGAAGCAGCCTGTCGTTGAGCTCGTAAATATCGTCCTGCACGCGCCCCAATTGGGTAAAAGCCTCTTCCACGTAGTCATCCCGGAGGTTTACGATCTGGAGGCGCAGCTCCTCCTTTTTCTGGCGGGCCTCCGCGATGTCCTGGCGGAGCCGTCCGGCCCGGCCTCGGTGCTCGGCCAGGCGGCGGGTCAACTCCAGAATTTCGGTCCGGTCGATATGGTCCGCCTCGTAGAGGGACTGCTTGGCCTCGATTTCCTCTTCCAGGGTTTCCACGATTTCCTTCTGGGCCTCATACTCCTCCTGCATTCCCATTACCTGCTCCTGCAACTGGGCAACCTGTGATTCGTGCAGGGAAATCCGGCCATTGAGGGTATTGCGCCGGGATGTAAAGATTTCGCCCTCCATTTCCATCACGTCGGCTACTTCGGGATCATCATCCTGACGGGAAAGAATCGACTCCGGCCACTGGATTTCGTCCGCCATCCGGCTTTCCGCCCGGAGACGGGCCGCCTGGGCCGTTCGGGCCCGGATCTGGCTGCGGATCATGGATACCTGGGCATCGGTTTCCGGGCGTCGAAGGCGCATGAGCACATCGCCGGAATCAACGGAATCCCCTTCCCGGACGAAAATGTCTTCAACGATCCCGCCTTCGAGGTGCTGGACGGTTTGACGCTCATGGGAGACCTTGACCACGCCTGTTGCAATCACCGCCCCGGAAAAGGGAAGAAAGGCCGACCAGGCCGCTATACCCCCGAAAAACACCAGAATCACTGCGAAGCCGGCAATGATAAGCGGCTTCGGGTTGGACCGCAGGCTTTTTTCCTGCGCCGGTTTCTCTGTTTCTGCCATAATGGTTCCACCTTGCGTTACAATATTGATTCTTTTGAATGCTTCCTGCAGCAGACGCTCAAACGGTCATCACCGCCCGCCTGCCCCGGGATTGTGCCCTCTCTCCTGCTGCTGCTGCGAGGCCAGCTTCCTGAAAACCTCGTCTCTCGGCCCGAAATGCGCGACACGGCCGTCCTTGAGCATCAGGATATTGTCCACGCCGGAAAGCAATGCCGGCTTGTGGGTGACAATCACAACAGTCGTCTTTTTCTCGCGCAGCCGCTCCAGGGCCTCCATGAGGGCTTTTTCGCCGGCATCGTCCAGGTTGGAGTTGGGTTCGTCCAGAACCACGAGCCTCGGGTCGCCGTAAAGCGCCCGGGCCAGTGCGACCCGCTGCCGCTGGCCGCCGGACAAACGCACGCCGTCGTCACCCACCCAGGTATCATAGCCTTTGGGCAGCTTGAGCACCATCTCATGGATTCCGGCGGTCCGCGCGGCGGCTACGACCTTTTCAGGGTCCACATCCCCCATCCGGGCGATGTTTTCGCTGACGGTGCCGGGAAAAAGCTCCGGATCCTGTGGCAGATAGCCAATATAGGCGCCCAGCTCCTGCTGATTCCAAGCATGGACATCGTAGCTGTCTAGCCGTATCTTGCCGCCCATGGCAGGCCACAGTCCCAGGATCAGCCGGCAGAGCGTTGTCTTTCCCGCACCGGAAGGACCGATCAAGCCCAACATCGAGCCGGCGTCGATGCCAAATGCAATGTTCTGGAGGATGGGCTTGCCTTCCAGGGATAGCGAGGCGCCCTCGGCTTCCAGGCGGCCGGCAGGTTCGGGCAGCTCCATTTCTTCGGCTGCGGGCGCGGCCTGAATCAGCTCGTCCAGCCGGCGGTATGCCGCGCGGGCTTCCACCGTCTGACGCCAGCTTCCGATAATCTTTTCCACCGGGCCGAGGGCCTGCCGCATAATGATGGAAGCGGCGATAATGATGCCCGGGGTGGACTGGTTCTGCAAAACCAGGTAAGCACCCAATCCGAAAACCAGAACCTGCATGGCGGAGCGAAAACTCGTGGTGGCGGCGCTCATGGCCCCGGACACGGAATTAGCCTCGTTGCGCAGCGCAAGGGCCTCGTCGCCGGTTTCCCGCCATCGGTTGATAACCCCGGGCGTCATGCCCATCGCGCTGATCACTTCGGCATTTCGCATGCAGGTGTTGGCGAACTGGTGCGATACGGATTCCATGGCGCCGGACCGATCCATCTTACGGCGGGTCAGGATCTCCTGGAAAAGCGCCAGAAGAAAAAGAATCACCGCCGCGGCAATGGCGAAATATCCAAGCACGGGGTGCATGAAAAACATCACCAGGATATAAAGCGGCGTCCAGGGGGCATCGAAGATCGCGAATACGGCATTGCCGGAGAAAAAATTGCGCAGGGTATTGACGTCCCTGAGCCCCTCGGTGTATCCCAGCCCGCCGATGCGGCAGCGGTCGTTGAGCATTTCGGAAAATACCGGACGGGAAAGCGTATTGTCCATATCAACGCCGACGTGGATCAGCAGCCGGGACCTGAGAAAGTCAAGGCCGCCCAGCACAATGAGCGCCGTGGCCGCCATGATGGTCAGCGTGGTGAGCGTCGACATAGAATAGCTGTATAGCACGCGCTCGTAGACAGCCAGCATGTAGATGGGAAACGTCAGGTAAAGCAGGTTGATAAACAGGCTGAAAAAACCCGCTATCCAGAAAAACTTCATCCACTTTCTCAGAAACTCGCGCATATTGACTCCTGCTGATCCCCGAACAATCGGTTCCGGGGATGAATTGGGTAGTATGAACGTTTATGCGGACCCTTGGCGAAAACGGCCGTTCAATCGTTTTCAGACCCCGTTGCCTCCGCCAGCAGCCGCTTATCGCGGCCCATGGCATGGTAGAGCCTTGCCCGGTTGGATAAGTAGTCCGCCACCGCCTCGTTGTAGCCGGCCTCGGTGCGGCTCAGGCGCGCCTGGGCATCCAGAAGCTCCGATATGGTTCCCATGCGGAGATCGAAGCGGCTTTCCGCCCGGCTGTAGCCCTGCCGGGCGTGTTCAATCGCCGCCTCCATGGTCCGTATGCGGTCGGCGGCCTCCCGGATGTTCATGAAGTAGGTCCGCACTTCACCGGTTACCTCGTTGCGGGCCTGCTCCCGGTTATGACGGAGGCGCTGAAGCTCGTGGTTCGCTTTGGAATGCCGGTGGATCTGCTGCCCGCCTAAACCGAACTCCCAGTTGAGGCGGATACCGGCGGTCCAGTAGTAGTTCCGGCGGTCGCGATCAATCGTCTGACCGAATTGCTCCCCCCGCTCATCGTAGTCGACATCCCGGATGTGGTAGTCCACCGTGGCATTGATCTCCGGCAGGTAGCGGCCGCGAGCGATATTCCGGTCCTTTTCGGCCATTTCAACGCTCTTTTGGGCCACTTCCAGCTCAGGCCGGTGCCGGTAGGCGTATTCCAGCAGCTCCCGGAAGGACTCGGAAAGGGGATCGCCCCGCTCAAGATCGCCCAGGTAGGAAATATCCCGGTGCACCGAAAAACCCAGCAGGATGTTGAGCCGGACCTTGGTGGTCTCCACGAGGTTTTCGGCCTGGCTGAGCTGCTGCCGGGCCTCGGCGAGATCCACGTATGCCTGGAGCACCTCCGTATACGGCATCAGGCGGCGCTCGTGAAAAGCCTCCGCCGCCTCCACGCCGGTTTCCAGCCGCCGCACCGCGTCGCGGAAACTTTTGGAATCCTCGCGCGCCTTGTACAATTCCAGAAAATGCAATCGGACCTCCAGGGCCAGGTCATGATTCTGCTGGCGGCTCCAGGCATCGATGCGGGCCCTGTCCAGAATCGACTTCTGGTGGGAATTAAATATGGTCATACCGGCAAACAGGGGTTGGGACAGGCGAAAGGTAACGCCCATGATCTGCTGGTCGAGATAATCCGGGTCTTCCTGCCCCCGCGCCCGGATGTTATCGATCCGCTCGATGTATGATTGGGCGCTGAGCGTGGGGAAATACTCACCACGGCGCAGCGCAATATCGGAATCGGCCTTGTCGATCTCCGAGCGGGCCCCCTGAATGCGGGGATTGACCGAAAGAGCGCGATCGATGGCCTGCTCCAGGGTGTAGGCCTCGACGCCCGCATCGTTGCCGTCTTCGGCAGCCGTTTCAGCTCCTACGGGTAGTGCGACAAACAGCCACAGGCAGCAACCGGCAAAAATCAGCAGTGCTCTGCCAAACAATCGTTTTCGTACCAAAATGGACCATCCTTGATTAACTAGTGCCTGACCGAAAACCGTCTTTTCCGCCCTTTTTTGCGTCCGGCTCAAATTTGACGGCTTCGTAAAAAGTCCAATATCTGCGTTACGCGCGATTTTTCAGAATTTGCGGCTTACGCCTTGTAAACATGCACGTACGCCAAGTACATTGCATTCTTCGAAATCGCGCAAGCCTTAATCCTGAACTTTTTACAAAGCCGTCAGATCGCGACCTTTACGAGTGCATCAAAATTTTAACCCTCAAAATACGCGAAGTATTCCTGCTGTTAAAATTTTCACGGTTCTTGACTTGACGAAAAACCCCGGTTTTCCTCCGGGCACTATTTATAAGATTTGCAAATACAGCGGTGCAGCCCGCATCGGTCAATGGGTCTACACCGCTTTCCTGCCGGCAGATTGCGCGACCGCAAGATGGCGGAACACCTTATCCCTCGGCCCGAAAGCAGTGGTCTTTCCGTCGGCCAGGACCAGGATTTTATCGGCCGACAGGAGGATTTCCTGCTTGTGCGTTACAATGATGCAGGTTGCGAAACGACCTTCGCGGATTTTCCGCAGAAAGGCCGTCAGGGCCGCTTCGCCTTCCGCATCCAGGTTCGAATTGGGCTCGTCAAGCACCAGCACCCGGGCGCCGCCGTAAAGGGCGCGTGCTAGCCCGATACGCTGACGCTGGCCGCCGGACGGGGCGATGCCGTCCGAACCATAGAGTTTTGCGTGCATGCCGTCCGGAAGCGACTCGATCCACTGACGGATACCGGCAGCCTCAGCCGCCCCCCGCACCGCTTCTTCGTCCACGTCTCCCATGCGGGCGATATTTTCGGCTATCGAAGCGCGGAAAAGCTCCACCTCCTGGGGAAGATAGCCAACGTGGCGGCCCAGGGCGTCCTGATCCCAATAAAACAAGTCCACGCCGTCAAGACGGATTTCACCCGCCGTAACGGGCCATGCGCCCGTAACGATCCGGCAGAGGGTGCTTTTTCCCGCCCCGGAAGGCCCGACCACACCCATTATATCGCCGGGAGAAAGGGCAAAGGATACATTTTCAAGCAGGCGGGTCTCGCCGATTCTGAGCATGATGTTGCGCGATTCGATGCGCCCTTCCGGCGGCGGAAGGGTCATTTTTTCGCCCTGGCGGGAAATGGCGCCTAAAAACCGGTTGAGTCGGGCGTAGGCCGCTCCGGCCTGGACGGTGAACCGCCATGCACCCATGGCCCGCATAATGGGGCCGACCGCCTGGCCCATGATAATCGCCGAGGCCACCATCAGTCCGACATCGAACATGGCGGTAATGGCGTAATACGCGCCAATGCCGTAGATGAGCACCTGCATCATGATCTGAACAGGCCGGGTCATGCTCTGCAGGGCGCCGGCGTAACGGCTGGCGATGGTCTGGTCCGCGATGACCGACTCGTTGGAACGCTCCCAGCGCCCGCTGATGTCGGAAGCCATACCCATGGCGTTGATCGTCTCGGCGTTCCGGAGCGCGGTATCGACCATGCGCTGGTTGCGCGCGTAGTTCGCATTGGCACGGCCCAGACGAGAGCGTGTCAGCCTGTCCTGCAGGAGGCTCAGAATAAAAATCAAAACCGCCCCGGCGGTGGCCACGAGCCCCAGAACCGGATGGAAAAAATAGATCAAAAGCAGGTACAGCGGCGCCCACGGGGCGTCGAACAGGGCATAGAGGCCCGGGTTATTGAAATAATTGCGAACCGTGGTCAGGTCGCTGACGCCCTGCGTGTACCGGTTGGCCGCGGGAATGGAAAACATTCTGATTACGTGCCGGAATACCGACGAGCCCATGGACTGGTCGAGGTCCACGCCCGCCGTGTTGAGCAGGCGCGTGCGCAGGTAGTTGAAAAAGCCCAGGCTCACAAGGGCGTAGATCGCGATGACGGTAATTGTATACAGGGACGGCTCGTGATGACTCGCAACGATGTTGCGATAGATCGTGAACATGTAAAAGGCGAAGGTGAGTTGAAGAATGTTGATGAAACAACTCAGCAGGGCGACAAATACAAAATATTTTTTCCACTTTTTTAAGAAATCTCGCATAAGCGGTTTTTTTACCTGCTGCACTCATCCATTATAATCTATAATCGCCATCGCCGGAACGAAACCGCCGGTGTTTTAGCATATAGCGCCGGACATCCCTGGAAGTCCACAACGCCGGATCTTTTTTGCCCCGGGGCGTCGAATCCGTTTTTTCCTGCTCTCCCGCCTTTTCGGCCATCCGGTCCAGAAAGGAATAGATGCCCATAATGACGATAGGTCCCAATACCAGATAGATGACGAGAACCCCGGCGGCAATGATCAACCCGATATTAATCATGCCGCAGCCTTCCCCGCCGTACCGGGCAGTCCTATGGTGATGAGATGATGCATCGTCCGTTCCATTCCCCCTGCATTAGCGCCTGAACGAAAACCGCTTTTTTGGCCTTTTGCGTAACATGCCTTTCCGATGATAACAATCGTAAAACGCGATTAACCTGCCGCTTATAAAACAGTATAAACATTTTATTTTACTTTCTGCCCGTGCGTTTGTCAAGCCTCAAATTCCTTGTGTATATTCGGCAAACCCTGATGCACCCGCAAAAAGTCGCTACGCTATCGGACATCCCGATTTCCGTTGACGATGAAATGCCACTCTGACCCTTAATTGACCCTTTAATTAAATCCCTGCTTGCTCAGAAACAGCATAACTTCCTGAGCCGCCTCCTCGGGGGTGATGGCGGTGGTATCGATGCTGAGCTCGGGATTGCGGGGCACTTCGTAGGGGTCGTCCACGCCGGTGAAGCCGGTGATGAGCCCGGCGCGGGCCTTGGCGTACATGCCTTTGCGGTCGCGCTTTTCGCACTCTTCGATGGGGGTGGCCACGTGGACCTCGACAAATCCGCCGTACGCCTCGATGACGGAGCGGACCTCTCGGCGGCTGCTCTCGTAGGGGGCGATGGGCGCGCAGATGGCCACCCCCCGGTTCTTTGTTATTTCACTGGCCACGAACCCGATGCGCAGCACGTTCAAATCCCGGTGCTCCCTGGAAAAGGACAGCTCCGATGACAGGTTTCTGCGGACGATGTCGCCATCGAGCAGGGTTACGGGGCGGTCGCCGATTTCCAGGAATTTGGAGTAAAGCACCTTGGCGATGGTCGATTTGCCGGCCCCGGAAAGGCCCGTCAGAAACACGGTGAACCCCTGAATGGAAGGCGGGGGATAGGCCTTGCGGAGCTCGGCGGTCACCTCCGGGAAGACCGCCCAGTCCGGAATGTTTTTGCCGTCGCGGATGCGCCGCCGGATATCCGATCCGGAAAGGGATATGGTCTGGGCGCCGGCAGGAACATGATCGACGCTGCGGTATTCGTCTTCGAAGGGGAGATAGACCATCTCCTCGAAAAGGACGACGTCGATGCCGATTTCATCGGCAAGGGACCCGGCGATTTCCTTGGCGCGGGCAACGGGATAAAAGAGGTTGCCGCTGCTGTCCGGGCCGGGGGATGCATGGTCATGGCCGATTATAAAATGGGTGCAGCCGTAGTTTTTCGCGATAATGGCGTCGAATACCGCATCCCGGGGGCCGGACAGGCGAACCGCCAGGGGCAAAAGCGCCAGGACGGCGGCGCCGGGCGGGTAATGCTCCGCCACTTTACGATTGCAGCGGACCCGGATGAAATGATCGAAGTCATCCTTTTTGGTCATGCCGACCACGGACAGGATCAGCAGATTGGCCTTTGCGCGGCGCATGGCTTGGATGGTCATTTCAAACTGGGGCCGGTAAACGGGATTGCGGGTCTGAAACCCCACGATCCGCTGCCAGCCAAGCTTCCGGTACTGGGCGCGAATCTCGTCGGGTTGGAGGCGGATCTGCCTGAAATCGAAATGAACGGGCAGGTTGATCACCTCCAACTGGCCGCCGATGTAATAATCGCCGGATGTCTTATATAGGTAATGGACCCCGGGATGTGACAGATCCCGGGTTTCGTAGATCATGTCGGCTTCTTTTTCACGGTTCACCGGCCACATGTCCCCGATATGCATAACGGCAAGGAGGAATCCCTCCCCGTCGCGCAGGGCCACGGACTGTCCGGCTTCCAACTGGTTAGCCGTTTTACCGGAGACATCCAGGCACACGGGTACCGGCCAGAGGGTGTTGTCCTGGAGGCGCATCCGGTCCAGAACCGACTCGTAGTCCGGGCGGGTCATGAAGCCGGCGAGGGGCGAAAAAGCGCCGATGGCCAGCAGCTCCAGGTCGCAGAGATTGCGTTCGCTTAAGATGACATCCCGGAGGTTGAGGGAAATCTCTTTTAACAGCGCGGCCCGTTGTTCATCCACCATCAGGTTTACAAGCGGGCCGCCATGGGCTGCAAAGCGTTTTTCATCCATCACATGCTGTTCCTTGATCGGGTGTGGTGAGCATTTCAGGTTTCAGGTTGACGGCTTCGTAAAAAGTACAATACCCGCGCCGATGATCCCCTATACCGGCTCCACCATGTCGGCGTCGATCTGGATGGATACGGACTGCATGATGGTGGTGACGTTTAAAACAAGCCGGAATTTCTTGTCCTTGCGGACAACGATCCCTTCCACGTCCTTCATGGGGCCGGATTTGACACGGACGCGGCGGCCGACGCTCACGAATTCCACCGGGTAAACCGGCTGCCCGGCGGACAGGGTCCGGTGGATCCGGCCAAGTTCCTGCAGGAGGGTTTCCGGGTCTTTGACTTCGATCATCCGGCTTACATGGTTGGATGTAAACGCGCTGTAGCGCTCCTCGATGTCCGCGAATACAAAGACGTAGCCCGGAAATACGGGTACCAGGCTGTAGCGGATACGGCTGCTGCCGGATTGGCGGCGTTTCATCAGGGGAAGGTAATAGCCGATGGAGCGCCTGTACAAAAAGGATGCCAGGGCCTTTTCACGCCGGCTTTTCACACGGGCCACGTACCATGTCCTTGCCGCATCCGCGGCCGGCGACGGGTCGGCCGCTTCCAGCAGGTCCTCGGGAAATATCGGTTCGGGGTTCTGTTCGGGTGCAATCGTCATAGCCGTGTTGATAGCAAAAAAACGGCAGCGGGGAAAGCAGGAAGTTCAGGAAAACCGGTCCCCGGCAAATATTTCAGATGCGGATCAACAGGGTCGTCTCGGCAAGGCTCCGCATCTGCTGTTCGATCAGGACTTTTTGCAGATCGAGGACCGCTTTTTCCTCTCGCACGATGGTGTCGGCAATATCCTCCGCGACCATTCGGGAATCGGCTCCGGTGGCCTCCGTTTTGCTCGACGCAATCTTTTCCATCGCGGGGGAACTGATCAGGAAAAACCGGAAGAGCGCCGTGTCGATCACCATTCGCTGCACGAATTCGAACAGGTTTTCGAAGCGCTCGAAATCCCTGTAGCCGAGAATCCGCTCGCAGAAATGGCGGGTTTCGGTTTCAAGTTCAGTAAACAGGCGTTCGTGAAGCCGCTTCCGGCGCCGGCAGAACCCCATGGTGAGCGCACGCCGGTTTTCATCCGACAGGCCTGCAAGGCCCCCGCCGCGCGAAAGCGGATTCGAGGGCGCTTCGGGGGAATGGGCAAAGGATTCCCGGCGGGAAGCATGCGGCGGCGGCGCGCAGGATATGTATGGTTCCGGACCGGATGCGTCCTCCGGCGGTTCATCCGATTGAAGCAGGGCTATGGATGACCCGAGCATCCGGAAAAATTCAGGCCGGCACCGGTCCTTCGTTCCCTGAAACAAAGAAAGGATCATGGCCACGGGGCGTTCGAGATGAACCGGATCAATGGCGCCGGTATCCGGGAAATCCTGGCACCACAGCGCTTCATAACCGTTTCCGGCCACCCGGTGTACTTCCAGGTTGAATTTTTCCCCCCACAACGCCGAGCCGTGGGTGTGAACGAAGGAGTCGAGTTCAAACGTGAAGCAGGCCATGGAAAAGAGCCTGGCCGCAACCGGGAAGTCCTGCTTTTCAATGATCTGAACCAACAGATCGCGCATGATTTTCCGGTAGGAACGGCGGGACTTGTCAAAATCGGCGCCGATATCGCCCGTTATATTATCCGTTTCCGTAAAACGTGTATCGGTCATGGCTTCATGCCGCCCCCCAGCATCCGTATAAAGGCGGTGAAAACTTCCGGGTCGAATGATCCGTCCATCTCCCCGCCCATGATCTTCAGCGCTTCATAAGGCTCCCGGGCCGGGGCGTACGGCCGCTTCGAGGTCAGCGCGTCGTAGACGTCGCAGCAGGCGACGAGCCGCGCGTAAAACGGAATCTCCTTCTCCTTCATCCCCGACGGGTACCCAGCGCCGTTATACTTTTCGTGGTGGAACATGATGCAGTTGAGACTGGTCTGCGACACCGCCACGCTGGCACACATCCGCATGCCGTGGACCGGATGCAGTACGATGTGCCCCCACTCCTTTTCATTGAGCCTGCCGGGCTTGTTCAGGATCTTTGTCGGAACATGGACCTTGCCGATATCGTGGAGGATCGCCCCAATCCCCACGTCGATAAGCAGCCGCTCGTCGGTGTCGCGCCCCAGAACATGCATGAGCATCATGGCATAGGAAAACACCTGCACGCTGTGGGTGAAAGTCTGGTAGTCGTGGGAAACGAACTTCCCGATGTTTTCCATGGCCTCGGGCGTCGAAAGAAACGAAAGGGATGAGGATACCACGTGCCGGATGTTTTCGAGGGAGTCCTCTCCCAGGGCGGGAAGTCGTTTTTCGAAAACAGAGGCAACCTGTCTCGATGTGGTATCCAGAAACACCCGCGAACGGACCTTGATGGGAATGGTTTCATCCCGGAGGATGTACTCGAGATTGTCGAAAACATAGTTTTCGTAGGAAGACTGCTGGTGATAGGGAATATATACCGTATCGATCCCGCTTTCGACGAGCCTTTCCTTGCGCTCATGGGAAAAGCGCTCCCTTTCTTTCGTATACAGCACGAAGCGGCCGCCGCGCCGCAAATACACCTGGAAATCCGTCAGGGAATCGGGGTTGAGCGTATCGGGCGAAACGGGAAAATAATTGTCGCCTGGCGCCAGGACGCTTTCCCCGTCATCTCCTCCCCGGGAGGTTGTACCGGCCGCGGCGTGAACATTTTTACCGGAGGAAAATACCATATAAATTCTCGTTTTATTTCTATTTTTTGTAATTAGCGTGAATTGTCCCGTATCACGCAAAGCATAAAAAGTATATGCAGGCTCTTTAATAAAGCAATGCGCCGCTCCTGTCAACCGGTATACCGGCGGACGGTGGCGACGCATTGTACGGTTTCAGCCCCTTCTTCAATATAAAATGACGGCAAAACCATGCACATATATTATGCGCATTGTCTCATAACCTTGAACAATTCGCTCATACCGAATACCTTCGAATTGCTTGGAACACGCAATACCCGATCAGCGGTATACAGGATGTGTATCATCACTCTTTCCGCCAAAAAAGCAGTTTGCTTCCGGCGCTTTCCGGTGCGGGCAGATAATGTCCGGGTTCCGGCATAGTCTGCCGATCCGCGCGGTTACCGGCAATCACCGTCTCCAGATCCCCAATCAGCCGCTCCATTTCCGCGGCCTGCGATGACATCTCTTCGGCCGCCGAAGCGGTCTCTTCGGAATCGGCCGCGTTTTTCTGGACCACCCGATCCATTTCCGACACCGCCGTGTTAACCTGATCGATCCCCTGGGCCTGCTCCTTTGAAGCGGCCGCGATTTCGGCGATCAAAACCGCCACCTTTTTCGACGATTCCTGGATGCCGGAGAGCTGACCGGACACCTCGGAAGCCACCTGCACCCCGTTATCGGCGTTGTTTTGGGACTTTTCGATCAACTCGGCCGTGTTTTTGGCGGCATCGGCGCTCCGCTGTGCCAAATTTCTGACTTCTTCGGCCACAACGGCAAACCCCTTGCCCGCCTCGCCGGCGCGCGCCGCTTCCACTGCCGCGTTCAGCGCCAAAAGATTCGTTTGAAAGGCGATCTCGTCGATGGTCTTGATGATGCGCGACGTTTCCGCGGCGGAATCCTTGATCTCTCCGATAGCCGCCTCCATGCGGGTCATGGATTCGACTCCGCTTTCCACCATTTTCGCGCTGTCCCGGACGGCGCGGTCGGCCTGATCCGCATTCTCGGCATTCTGGCGGGTCTGGGACGCCATTTCCTCAAGTGATGAGGACGTTTCCTCCAGTGACGAAGCCTGCTGGGAAGCGCCCTCGGCCAGCGACTGGCTGGAACCGGACACCTCTTCGGAAGCAGACAGCACCTGCTTCGACCCTTCGCTCAACCCGCCGGATATTCTGTTGATGGGATCGGCGATACTTTTAGCAATGAAAAAGATCACCCCGGAAAGGATCAGAATAGCCAGCACGCTTACCAGGATGGACGCGTAGAGCACGGCATCGGAGGCTTCCATGATGGTGCCGACGGGTATGCTCACCATGAAGGACCAGGGCGTGTCGGTCTGCCCGATCGTGAGCGGGACCATGAACCGGGCCGCTTCGGCGCCCAGATGTTCGGAGTGGTGAATGGTCGAAAACGTCTGCCCCGATGCCGCTGCCCTGCGGATTTCGCGCCACTCCCCGGAACTCCCGATATCGGCTCCCGCCCGGTTGCCGGCGGGGTGGGCCACCCAGGTGCCATTGTTGGCGATGATGGAGGCGGAGCCTGTCTCCATGGGACGGATATCCGCCACCATCTCCTCGAATTCTGACAAGGCGATGTCTATGCCGGCGACGCCGACGGTCCGCCCGTTATGAGATATCGGAACGGCGACGGAGGTGAGCAGAACGTCACGCCCGCCGATAGGATAGATATAGGGATCCAGGATCGTCTCCCTGCCGCTTCGGAATGCGAGCTGGTAATAGTCGCCGTCGCCGGACTGATCATAATCCATGAGCGGTTCCAGGCCGATCCTGCCACTGTCGTCCCGGCTGTAGTACGGAACGAAGCGGCCCGTATCGTCGTGCCCCCGGGTCCCTGCATACTGCAGGTCCCGCCCGTCCAGGGTATCGGGCTCCTAACAGGTCCACGTTCCGATGAAATCCGGGTTGCGCTCCAGGATCCGCCGGAGAATGCCGTTTAGCATCTCCCGGTCCGGTTCTTCCGCCGTATTTTTGATGCCTTCGAAAGCCTGCGCCGCCGTGCGCGCGGCATTCATTGCCACTTCCAGTTCCGCGCGCACGTGGCTGGCATAGTGGTTAGCGGTCTGTTCCGCCCGCTCGGTCGCGCCATCCCAGGCCATATCCCGGGATCGGGGCACCACGATGCTCAGAATCACGGCGAACGTCAGCAGAAGCACCCCGCAAATGGAAACCAGCATTCTCGTTCTCAGATTGAATCGCTTGAGCATGACTCTCCTTTCCTGAAGATTAAACCGGCTTTTGCAAAAAGCCTTCCATCAGGTGCTTTTTACGAAGCCGTCTCAAAATGAAAAAACAACAATCACCAATACCCGTATATGTTATTATATCCTTTTATATCATTAAATTATAGATGAAGACTCCGTAAAAAGTCCAATATCTGTGTTACGCGCAACTCCGCGGAATTTCACGCACGCCAAGCACTCTGCATTCTTTGAAATTAAGCAAGCCATGGTCTTGAACTTTTTACAAAGCCGCCGGATCGCGACTTTTTATGGGTGCATCACAATTAGGCTTTAAATTGCCATGGGCTTCCGGCTTCTCAAGATGCTATTCTTTTTCCCCGGATGAAAGGGATGCGGAGAGAAGGGCGTCTCCCCAACGCATTGTTCTCATGTGAAGGCCGGCAAGAATGTCGGTTTGGAAGCCCAGGTCGGTGGAAAGGCGGTAGAGTCCCTGCCAGTCGCCTTTTTCCAGGGCCTTGGCCAGTTGAAGATACCTGGCGGGCTCATCGGCCTCGCCCATGAGGGCTTTCTTGATCAGGTCATCCAGGGGGAGGTCGTGCATGATCCGGCCCATGGGCTGATCCAGGATGGCGTCCAGACCGGAGAACAGGCCGGTCAGGAACATGGAATGGGGATCCATGGGAGACGGATACGATTCCGCAAGGAGTTGAAGCATGTACCCCCGCATGGAACTCATGCGGAGCAATTCGATGCCCCGGTCCGTGGAATTCAGATCCGCCATGATCAGGATGCGCAGCCACTGCCGGATCCGCCTTTCCCCCAAAAGGGAAACAGCGTGCCGGATCGAACGAACCTGGGCCAAAAGACCGATGCCGGGCGAATTGATATACCGGAGAAGCCGGTAGCTAAGCGACACATCCGATTCGACAACCGCGGCCAGCGCCTTGGGGTCGAATTCCTGCTGCTCCAGTTCCTGCATGAGGCGCAGCCTCGAGATCTGGTTCGACGAGAGCTTCCGGCCCTTGACGATTTCGGGGCGGCTGAAAAAAAAACCCTGAAACAGCGAAAACCCCAGGCGAGACGTCTGGCGGAACACCTCCCGGGTTTCAACTTTTTCCGCCAGCAGGCTCTTCCCGAAAGGAGCAAGCCCCCCGATCACCTCGCGCACCCGTTCTTCGGCCATGGAAAGGACATCCACCTTGATGATGTCCGAGAGCTCGAGGATCCTGTCATATCCCGGTTCATACGCCGTGCGCCCGGTGAAATCGTCCACCGCGAGCATGCGGTCCTCGCCTATCGCTTCGAGCTTTTCCAGCACCTCCGGATCCGGCCTGACATCCTCGAGAATCTCGATGATACAGCTTTCAGGCAATAGAAGCGGGGTGTCATCGAGCAGCAGCGCTCTCGGAAAGTTGATCAACAGCGCCTTGTCATGCGGGAGCCCCTCCCGTGCCTGCGCGATGCCGTCGATGATCACGCTTGCCGTGGCCACCCCTGAATCGGCGATCTCGGCACGATTGACATCGCGGCTGTTTCGAAAGAGCAGCTCGTAGCCCCATATTCTTAAATTTTTATCAAAAACCGGCTGCCGCGCCACGAATGCGGGCTCATAAATCTCTTCCCCGGTGTCCGATGAACTGCCGGTATCCGCTTGAATCACCATAGATCTTTTCTTTCCGAAAAACGGGATAACTGTAAGGATGTCAGCCGGCCTGGTTCAGCGCCGCGATTTCCTCCATGGAAAGCACCCGGTCGATATCCAGAAGAATCTTGACCGCCGATTCGGTCTTGGCCATTCCCATTATGAAATGGGTGTCCACGGATGTTCCCAGCGTGGGTGCCGCTTCGATCTGGCCGCCTGAAATATCGAGCACCTCGGACACCTCGTCCACGATGATGCCCATGACCAGCGACGTATCGTTTCGCGTCACCTGAACCACGATGATGCAGGTTTCCCGCGTGAACGCCTGCTCTTCCATGCCGAATTTCAGGCGAAGATCGACCACCGGGATTACCTTGCCGCGCAGGTTGATAACGCCCTTCACGTATGCGGGTGTGCGCGGTATCTTGGTGATGGTCTGAATGCCGATGATTTCCTGAACTTTGAGAATCTCCAGGCCGTAGCCTTCCTCACCCAGATTGAAGGTCAGGTATTTCCCGGCCAGTGCCGACAGGTTGTCCGATTTTTCAGCCTGCTGTGCCGTCATTTGCAAGTCTCCCTGCTTGATTGATATTGAGTGCATGAACGAAAACCGCCCGAACCCAACCGGGTGTACCGTCCGGGAAGCGCTGCCGTCAGCGCGGGCGTTGCCCGACGGTACACCGGTGGAACCCGATTGCAACCCCACTGCAACCGCACATATAATAAGCAATTTCCATACCAGCCAAACTTCTGGGCGGTCCCGTTATGAAGTCATTAAACCCGTCATTATCCAATATCCAACGGAATGCAGCGCTCGGGGCATCCACCCTTGCCTTCCGGACTTTTTGCTTTTTCCCTGCCGCACAGGATGCCCGCTCAACCTGTGTCGAATCACCGACACCCGGCTCAGGGTTTTCTGCCCGGGCTTATTACCTGCCGATGCCGTGCTTTTTAACCAGGTCGTACACCCGGGCGCGGGTAACGCCGGATGCTTCCGCCATGGTTTTCACGCACCCGCCGGTTTGCTCGTAAATCCGGCTGTAATAGTCTTTTTCCACACCGTCCAGGGCCAGCCGCCGGAAAGTTTTCCAGTCCGGCAGCATATCCGCGGCGGTTTTTTCGGCTCCGGAACCCCTTTCCGGCGGTGTGGCCGCACCGTTGCCGTTTTCCTCCAGGTCCTTGACCGCAAGACGGATCCGGGTCGGAAGGTAGCGGGGCTGCAGGAAAGCGTCGTCCGGGTAGCTTGCGATACAATCGTCCAGCGTATGGGTCAACTCCCGCACATTGCCCGGCCAGTCGTAGCCGGCAAGGGCTTCCATGAATTCCGGATATATCTGCTTGGGCTCGATCTGCATCCGCCTGCATATCTTTTCGGTATAGTAATGCGCCAGTTCCTGCACATCCACGGGCCTTTCGCGAAGCGGCGGAAGATGGATGTGGCGGCCGCGGATTCGGTAGAGCAGATCCATCCGGAAGCTGCCGCCTAAAACCATTTGATCCAGATCCCGGTTGGTTGCGCATACCACCCTGAAATCGCAGTCAATCTTTCGCTTCGACCCCAAAGGATAAAACTGCCGGCTCTCCAGGAGCCGCAGAAACTTCTTCTGCTCTTTGAGTGTCAACTCGCCGATCTCATCGAGAAAAAGCGTCCCCTTGTCCGCCTGCTCGACCAGCCCTTCCCGTCGGCTGTCTGCGCCGGTAAACGCCCCTTTTTCATGGCCGAAAAGCGTGGAATCCATCAATGAGCTTTTGATTGCCGCGCAGTCGACCACCACGAAATTTCCAACCCTTCTGGCGCTGTTGTCGTGCAGCGCACGAGCGAACAACTCCTTTCCCGTTCCGGTCTCGCCGGTGATCAATACGTTCTGATTGCTTGCGGCCGCATTGGCCACTGATTCCAGGCAGCTTCTTAGCGCAAGGCTGCCGCCGACTATCTCTTCGCACCGAACAAGGCTCAGCCCGGATTTTTGCTTCCGGGTCTTGCGGAATTCGAGTGCACGGGTGCATGCCAGGCGCACGTCGGATTGGCTGAAGGGCTTTTGAAGATAGTCGAACACGCCGCATTCAAGCGCAACCTGCGCGGAGTCGTTTTCAGCGAATCCAGTGATGATAATCACCTCCGGCGATCCGGGCAGCTCCATGAACGTTGAAATGCTTTCGAGACCGTTTCCGTCCGGGAGCACCACGTCAAGGATTACCACCTCGCATGCATGCAGTACCGCGGTCTCCATTCCCTGGCGCAAGGTATGCGCGCAGTGGATTTCATGCCCTTCGCCGGCCAGCGCATGAACGACAATCCGCGTAATGGCCGGTTCATCATCGACAATTGCTATACGGGCCATATCATCCCTTCTTTCTTTTCGTACTACCCAACCTGCTCCACCATTCGATAGCTCTGCTTCATCTCCGCCATCACGCATTACCATGCAATTCGCGTTCCAGTCTTCCCCTTCCGCCCCGAACACGCCCAAACCCGCCAACCATCAAAACAACGCCACCCCGCACGCATCGCCACCCCCTGTCATCCTTTTGACATCAGGGGACGTCCTTAACTTATTAACTTGTTTTATCAGGCGCATCCGAATCCTCCTATATTACATAGTGTATGAACGAAAACCGTCTTCCCGCCAATTTCTACGTCAGGTACACAGGATGTGCTGACGGAGGAAGCGCATAACAAACGTCATTTACCCGGGGGATTTGTTACGCCGTGCTGTTAAAAAGTCCAAGATCAAAGCTTGCGCAATTTCGAAGAATACAGAGTACTTGGCGTACGTGACATCCTGAAAAATCGCGCGTAACGAAGATATTGGACTTTTTACGAAGTCATCAATTTTACTCATCAAAACAGGCGGATGACAGGGTTGATTTAAAAAATGCGCCTTCGTTGGTTTTATGTTGAAAATTGATTGATTTTTACGAAATTTCATTATAAATATTATTTTCAACAAACGTTGAAAATAATATTTATAATGAAAAAAATGAATAAAACGCATAATTTCAATAAAAAATCGGTAGTGGAAGAGGCCGCGGCACGGCTTGAGTCATTGCTCCGGGAAGCCGGATTCGTTCGCCGTGTGGAAATCCGGAAAGAAATGCGCAAGGGGATGGGGCCCGATTTCACGGCCGAGGTGTTCACGGAGGAAAGGTCGTTTGTTTTGCTCGTGGAAACAAGGACCAGCGGCGAGCCCCGACTGGCCAGGGAGGCAATCAACGCCCTGACCGCATCATCTGCCATGTGGTCGCATGCGTATCCCGTGTTCGCCGCGCCCTACATATCCGACAAAGCGGCCGCCATCGCCCGGGAAAACGGCGCCGGATACATGGACCTTGCCGGCAACTGCCGGCTGTCTTTTGACATGGTTTATATTTACACGGCAGGACGCAACAACCCCTTCAGGGGGAAAAGACAACTCAAATCGTTTGCACACCCAAAAACCATGCGTATTCTGAGGGTTTTGCTGTGTCATCCGCACCGCACATGGAAAACCGGTGAACTGGCCGCAGAGGCCGGGGTGAGCCTTGGGATGGTATCCACGGTGGCAGGCCGCCTCAAAGACATGGAGATCATCGAAAACCGGAAAAGAGGGATCTCCCTTGCGCAGCCAAAAGAACTGCTGGATCGGTGGGTTGGCGGAAGCAGCGGCGAGGACGGCCCTGCGGAATCCGTCCACAGGCTTTCATCATTCATGGACCGGGTTCGTGCCGAAAACGCGCTGGCGCGGTTCTACGAAAAAAGCGGCGTCGATTTTGCATTTACAGGCTTTTCCGCGGCCGTCCACCTTGCATCCGGCACCGATTATCCGGAAATCCACGCATACGTATCCGACGATGCCGCAGTGCCGGGAAAGGCCGAGGGTTTTGAAAAAAGTTCCGACAACGGGAATTGCGCTAAAGGAAATATTGTGCTGGTGAAAGCGCAGGACAAAGGCGTGTTTTATGGAAAACGACGGGTCATGCCCTCTTCCCGCCTGCAATACTGCAACCCCGCCGAAAAAACCGTGGAAGTCGTGGAAGAAGAAATCCGCATGCCAATGTATATTGTCTCGCCGGTACAGGTGTACCGGGACCTGCACGTTCTTTTCGGTGCCACCGCCGCCGCGGGGAAACTTTTGCGGCAAGCCATCGAACCGTCCTGGTAAAGAATCAAACCCAAATTATTGATAGGCTCGTAAAAAACTCGATCTGACGGCGCAGGAACATAAAACGTGCTGTTTGATACTTTTTACCTATCCGACATCATTGCTTTTTAGGAAGAAGGGTCCGGGTACTGTAACCGCTTCCCTCAAGCACGACCTGGACGGCCCGGTCGGTCTTAGGCGTGTAGATCACCGGCGCTAGCAAGTTCAAACTCGCGGTTTTATCCTTGTGGAACGTGATGGTGGTCATGATAAAATACGAATCGTCTTCGGCAATGCCAAGCTTCATCAGGTCATTGTATTCCGGGCGCACCCGGTAATCCGGAAAGAAAAGGCACGGATTGATCAGCAGAAACGCCACATGCGCTTCTTCCACGCTCTGGATGCAAAACAGGACATCGTCCTTTTTCACCGGCATGACGATGAACTTCCGAAGGTGCTCGAAACCGATCAATCCTTCCGGAAAAAGGATCACCTTGTCCGGATCGTATGTAATCTCACCAAAACCGGTATGCAGTGTTTTCATTCCCGACTCCCCTTGTTGGGAAGAATGGCATTCAATGCATCCAACTTCTGCAAATCCCACTGGCTTGCCTCCCTGTTTTCCAGGCATATCCGCTCGTAGATTTCCTCGCGGTAAATCTTCTTGTCACGCGGGGCCTCTATTCCGATGCGAATCCGCCCGTCCTTGCATTCCATCACCCGGACGACGATATCCTCTCCGATTACGATACCCTCTCCGACTTTGCGCGTCAGTACCAGCATCCGCCCTCCCTGGCGCCAGCCTTTATCTGAGATTACATGTGATCAAGGATGGACAATCTCGACACCCTCGTGGTTACGTTCAATGCCGCCTCGAAAGCTGTCTCCTGCTTCACCAGTTCCGAAAATACCTTGATCAGGTCCGCGTCTTCGTAACTGGAAATCATGCTTTTGAACTCGATGGAGGCATCGGTAAGATACAACTCCGCCCGGTCGATGCGCCAGGCATTGTTGCCCATGCGGCCCCGGGTCCGCCGTACCTGTTCGGCGCCGGTTTCCAACTCTTCGAGCCCCTTGCTCATGCCGTCGACATCCCCGTTCCGGACGGCATGCTCCGCATCCCGCAAAACCCTGAAAAGATCAATGCCCAACCCGTCTTCGGTATCGCCCAGAAAAAGGGCTTCGCCGGAGACCTGTTTGTCGATGTGCTTGCCCGGCTCGATTTCCACGGTTTTGATATTTTCCCCGCCCTCGTAATGAACCGGCCAGGTAGCGGGAATCGCTTCGTCATAGGCCTCCGGATCGTAGTCCGGATTCTCTTCGAAAGGCCGGGTGAACTCCGCGTACCCTGAAAACATGTACTTTCCGTTGGTCTGGGTGTTGGCTGCATAGAGGAGCTCGTCATAGAGCTGGGAGATCCGGTCCGCGTAAGTCTGCAGATCGGCTTGGCTGGCCGCGCCGTTCATGGCCGCGCTGGTCGTTTCCTTGGCCGAAACCATGATGTTTTCCACGTTGCCCAGCTGGCCGTCCAGCATTTTCATTTCGCCGGCGGCAGAGCCAAGGTGCTTGAGATAGCGATCCGCGGATGCGCTTTGCATGCGGTAATTGAGCACCGGCCGGATGGCGCTTGGATCGTCCGATGGACGGTTGAGCTTCTTGCCGGTGGCCGCCTGCTGCCGCAGTTCGAAAAGTTTATTGGACATGGTCTCCAGGTTGGAGGACAACAGGCGGTAATTCATTCCCATGGTGGCTTTCATGACGATATCTACCTCTTCATGCCGATGATGGTGCCAAGCATCTCGTCAATGGTCCCGATGTAGCGCGATGCCGCCTCGAAGCTCTTCTGGAACATTATCAGGTTGATCATTTCCTCTTCGATGGAAACCCCGACAATCGATTCGCGCAGATTTTCGAGCTGGTCCATGGTATCTTTCGCGCCGTCGCGGGCCATGATGTTCCTGCGCGCTTCGGTTCCGACCGCGGAGGCGATCCGGCTGTAGTGCTCCAGGAACGTCTCGTCTCGGGTACCGCCGTCGCCCTCGATGCGCTCGTTTATCAGGCCGCTGATGGCCAGCGCGTTCTCGTTGTCGCCGGGTGCGCCGCTGTGTAATCCGGCGGCCACTTGACGGGTGGAGGTAATTTCAACGTAGGCGGTGCCGGTTTCCTCGTCAACCTCGAAAAAAGAACGGCCGGTTTCGCCGTCCAGGCCGTATCCCGCCTCGTGCAGGGCATTGACCTCGGTGATGATCTTGTCGCGCAAGGCGGTGGTATCCTCCCTCATCTCAGGGATGAAATTGTCCCGCAGGTCGAGCAGGCCGCCGAACTGACCGCCGAAATTTGCCGCAGTGGTATTCAGGGTCACATCGTTGCTGCGAACCTGAAATCTCAGGTCATCGCCCTCATAATAGGACTCGAACTGTACGGCGTTGGCACCCTGGACCAGGGGAAGCCCGCCCGGAAGCTGCAATCCCACCTGACCGCCGCCCGATTCGTAATCGTGTACACCCAGGATGCCGGAGAGTTCCTTGACCAAAAGATCGCGCCGGTCATGATCAACGTGGGCCACGTAGCCGCCGGCTTCCTTCGCCTTGATATCGGCGTTGAGCCGGGCGATTTCCTGAAGTCGCTGGTTGATGCCGTCCACCTCGGCTTCCAGGGTGTGATTGATGTTCTGGGTGATCCGGACAAGTTCGGAATCTTTGTGCGCAAAAGATTCGACCAGGTTTTCACCCTCATAGATCACTTTATCCCGCTCCACCGATCCGCTCGGGTTTTCCGCAAGATCGTGCCATGCGCCGAAGAAACTTTCAATATCCGACCCCAGTGCGTCCGATCCGATTCCGAACACCCGCTCCAACTCGGTCAGGGGGCCGCTTTTGGCGTCTTCCCTGCCCAGGATGTTGTTCTGGTCCATCAACTGACCGGATATGAAGCGGTCGTATTCCCTCCGGACCTCCTTGACCTCGACGCCCTGGCCCACATAGAGCCCCCGCTGGTTAATGGCGGCGTTGGGCGACATGGTGGCGGTCTGGCGCGAATATCCCGGGGTGTTGACATTGGAAATATTGTTGCCCGTGATTTCCACCATTTTCTGGCTGGCAAGCAGGCCCGTTCGTCCCGGGTTCATGGCGCTGATCAGTGTCATGTCAAATCTTTCCCGATATAATGGCACCCGAATGCCGGTTTTTCGATATTGAGCCGTCATCGGCATAGGAGGCGGGCCAGACCGCGCGCCCCATGAAATCCAGCGACTCGCGGGTCCATTTCAGGGCGGACCAGAAAAACCAGGCGTTGCGAAGATTTTCCGAGTAAAGGGAACGGGCCAGTTCCGCTTCCCGCGGGCTCAGATCGGCAGCCGGCCCCACCAGGGGAAGAATCATCTCCAGAAGCTGCTCCTTTTGACCGGTGAGCTCGATCATCTCGTCGACATGAAGGCTGCGGGCCGCCGCACGCTCAGCCATTATCACAACGCTTAGCTTTTCCAGCAAATCGCTCAGGCTGGTCTCTTTCACACCCATGTTCGTATCCGTGGCCATGTCGTCCATGTCACTTGCCTTCCACGATATATCGGAGCAGGCTTTCGGCCACCTTGATGGCCTCGGGCCGGTAAGACCCCTCCGCGATCTGTGCTTTCACCTCTTCCAGCCTGGCCTGCCGTTCTGTGTCCACGAAAGAGCCCTCTTTGACGTTCTGGAGCTTCTGAAGCTCTTTTGAAAAGTCCACCCTGTCCGCTTTGCCGGTTCCGGCGGCCTGGCCTGCGGCGTTCGCGGGTCCGCTTTTCTGGAGACTCTGGAATTGCCGGATTGCCTGGTCCGTATAGATTTTCATGGAACCCATCCTTTGTGTTGCCCGTTGTGTTGACTGTGTTGCCCGGTGCGTTGCTTCGGTGTTTCATTGTCGGCGAACCGGTTTTTGTCCTTTCTTGCCGCCTCACTATACGTATCGGAAGAATTTTTTATTTCTTTATGCTGACACGGGTATTTAGCGTAGCGGCTGAACAAAAACCAATATTTTGGGTCAAGGATATACGATGCGTTTCCTTCGTCAGCACATCCTATACCGGGAAATTTCGAGCAATGCGGATGCTGACGTTTTAATGAAGCCGTCACGGGTGGTTTTTCCGGAAACTCTGGTAGAGATGCTCTCCCAGTCCGAATCCGCCTTTTCGGGCCATCTCGCGGGCGACTTCCATATCCATGATCTCTTCAAAGAAATCCATGCTCATGTCCCGGTCAAAAAAACCGTCTTCCGGGATCGTTTTGCGCATCTGCTGAAAAAGGCTGTGAACAAACAGGGCCTCGAAATCCTGACACAATTGCCGCAGCCCCGCCCCGTCATCGCCCGGCGCTGCGTTTTCACCCGACGCTCGGTTCAGTTTCGGCATGGTCATTTGCGGATCAACTGCAATTTTCATTTTAATAGCTCTCCCCTCTTTCTCTTGCAATCAGGCTGCTTATTCTACATGATGACCAGCTCGGCGCGCATGGCGCCGGCGGCCTTGATCGCCTCGAATATGGTAATGACATCGCGCGGTGACACCCCGATGGCGTTCAAAGCCGCGGCCACGTCGCCCACGTTGACGCCTTCTTCCATGACGACGAAGCTGGCGTCTTCCTCCTCGAATTCCAGCTCCGTATCCGGGATCACAACCGTTTCGCCCAGCCGCGAGAAGGGATGCGGTTGGGACACCAGCGCGGACTCCTTCACCGTTAAGCGGATGTTGCCGTGAGCCACGGCCACCGTGGAGAGCCGGACGCTCGACCCCATGACGATGGTTCCGGTCCGCTCATTGACAACGATCCGGGCCCTGGAGTCCGGGTTGACCTCAAGGTTTTCGATTCCCGAGAGGAAGCGTACGGGGTTGTTTGTGAAATCCTTCGGAAGACGGACCTCCATGGTGGCGCTGTCTACGGCCCGGGCCACGCCGCTGCCGAACGTGTTGTTCACGGTGTCGACCATGCGCGAAAGCGTCGTGAAATCCGCATCCCGCAAGTGAAATTCGTATTTGCCGTCTGCGGGAAGGGAAAAACCTACCTCCCGCTCCACCAGGGCGCCGTTGGGAACCCGGCCCACGGTGGGATGGTTTTTTTCCACGCGCGCGGCGGCACCGCCCGCGCCCATCCCGCCGACAACCAGTGGCCCCTGGGCAACCGCATAGACCTGGTTATCCGGCCCGACCAGGGGCGTCTGCAGCAGCACGCCGCCGAAAAGGCTGTCCGCATCCCCGATGGAGGAAACCACCACGTCGATTTTGGTACCGGTGCGCGCGAAGGGCGGCAGATCGGCCGTAATCATAACGGCAGCCACGTTATCCACATCCACGGCGTCCCGGTCGATGGTCATGCCCATGTGCTCCATCATGTTGGCCACCGTGAGCATGGTGATCCCGTTATTAGAGCTGTCACCCGTATCGTTGAGGCCGACCACCAGGCCGTAGCCGACCAACTGGTTGTTGCGCACGCCCTGCATTTCGGTCAGGTCCTTGATGCGGGCACCCGAGGCATCGGGGGCCTGCAAAAAAAATGCAAGAAAAAAAGCCAGCAGACAAGAAAAAATACGGCCGTTGATCACCTCTCCCCTGTTATTGAAAAATGGGATTGCAAAGGCCGGACACCGCGTTTGCTTCTGGTTTGTTGTCATAGTCATTTGAATCCTCCGCTTCTGCTTCACCGGCTAAGAAATACTAAAAGGGCCACAAAACGTCCAGCGCCCTGGCAAGCCATCCCGGTTGCTGCTGGCGCGATACGATCCCCTTGCCGGAATACTCGATCTTTGCGTCGAGGATGAACTTGGAATCGATAATGTTGTGGGCCGTGATGTCCGCCTGACGAACAAGGCCCGAAAGCTTAATGATCTGGTCTTCGGCGTTGACCCGCACGGTTTTGCTGCCTTCGATTTTCATATTGCCGTTCGGGTAGACTTCAACGACGCGGGTGGTCAGTGTCGCAGAAAGATTTTCCTGCCGCGACGTCCGGCCGGAACCGTCAAAACCCTTGTCGCTGTTGGCGCTGAGCAGGCTCGACGGATCGAGGTTGGGATTCCTGTCCGCCAGACTCGTTTCGACGCCGAAGAGTTTGGGAATTCCCAGCGACGCATTCGAAGAGCGGCCGGTGGACGTCTGGGCCTCTTTGGCTGCGCTGGCCTGTTCGTAGATTACCACGGTTAGGATATCCCCCACCCGTGTAGCCTTGTTGGGCGCGAACAGGGAGCCGGATGCGTTTGCATAAAGCGATCCGGGGGATCGTTCTTCCGCGGGTGCCTGCTCTTCGACCGGAGCCGGCACATGAACCAGTTCGGTCCTCGCGTTTTTCCCGGCGCACCCGAAGAAAGCGGATGCCAGCAGCACCATGCACATACAGGACAATATACGTGTTTTCATAATTAAAACTCCACTTTTGCCAATCCAGGCCCGATGACCCGTCCCGGAACTTCACGGTCGGACCGGAGGTTTTTGATCATGACGATGTCGCCCCTGCGGCCCGAAGCCATGGCCTGCCCCTTGGTGCTTATTTCCAGAGCGCCCCGGTTGGCGACCAGGGTGATCATCTGCCGTCTTTCCACAAGCACGGGCAGGTCCAGGTCGTTTTCACTGATCACGCGGTTTACGGAAAGGGGGCGCCGTAGCTTCATACCGATGGCATCCTGCTTGTCCGTTAGGGGGTTTTTGAGGCCGTTTAAGTTTTTAAGTTCAATCCGGACGTCCCCGGCGCCGATCACGTCCCCGCGCCCCAGGTTGTCCGCAGTTACCACCACGGGCACAAAGGCCTGGATCTCCCCGGGGACGGAAATATTGTGCCGGACCCGCCCGTCGACCCGGACGATGAGGGTGGCCTGGCGGCTGGAAAGCACATCGGGGTTGGGGAAAAGGACCTCGAAATCCATGTCCCCCTCCGGAAGGCTGAGGGTCTCCGGCGTGTTGCGCGGCACGAAGCGGAGTTTTTGCGCTCCCATGTGGCCGATGGCCGACTCAAGGTGATCGTTGATGATGCCAACGATTTCGTTGTCCTCGACGACCATGGCGCCGTGCCGTATGCACACGGCGTCGGCCCCGCCAAAGGAGATGTTTTCCTGATCCGAGTTTGCGCGCACTGCGTCGCGCACGTAGGCCCGGAGTGTCGCGCTCCGGTAGCATCGCTTATCGGTATGATGCGGCGCCGAAAAGAGCGCCAGTTCAGCCAGATCCCGGGCTTTTTCCGCCGGGGAGATGTCCGCGATATCGCCGATCCTAAGCATTGGCGATCGGATCTCCGCATTCTCCCGGAAAGTAATCTCCACGCCGAGAGCCTGGGTTGCAAGCAAAACAACACAGCCGATGGCGAAGATGGACAAAAGGATTGGCTTCATTTTTTCACAACCTCATTATACCAGCTGATTGGTTTGCTGGAGCATTTCATCGGCGGCGCGGATGGCCTTGGAATTCACTTCGTAGGCCCGCTGACCGGCAATGAGGTTGATCATCTCCTGCATGATGGATACGTTGGAGTTTTCCAGAAATCCCTGGGCGATCCCGCCAAAGCCGTCACTCGCGGGCGTTCCCAGAATCGGCTGCCCGGAGGATGCGGATTCCCGCTGAAGGTTGCCGCCCATGGATTGCAGGCCCGAAGGATTGCCGAAGCGCGCCAGTTCAATGGTTCCAACCTCGACGCCCTCGGCTTCATTGTCGATGTATGCCGTGACGGTGCCGTTTTGCCCGATGGCAATCTTGGTTGCATTTTCGGGGATTGTAATCTGGGGTTCCATGGGATTGCCGTCGGCGGTGACCAGTCGGCCCTGGCTGTCCTTCTTGAAGCTGCCGTCCCGGGTGTAGGCTGTCTCGCCGCTGGGAAGCTCGATCTGAAAAAACCCGTCCCCCTCGATGGCAAGATCGAAATCACTCCCGGTTTTTTCCATATCCCCGGCGGTATAGATTTTGTCGACAGAGGCGGTTCGCGTGCCGAGCCCGATCTGGATGCCGGTGGGGACCTCGGTGTCGTCGCCGGCGGCCGAACCGACCGCGCGCGCGTTTTGATACATGAGATCCTGGAAGTTGGCGCGGCTTCGCTTAAAGCCTGTAGTGTTCACGTTGGCCAGGTTGTTTGCGATCACGTTAACCCGTGTTTCCTGGGCCTCCATACCCGTTGCCGCCGAAAATAATGCCGTAATCATGGTTTGCTCCCCAACTGGTGTTTTGTTTTTCGTGTTCCGGTGGTTCTACCCGATCTCCCCGATGGACCTGGCTTTTTCCGCCAGCTCGGAGTAGATCTTCATGGTCTGCATGTAAGCCGCATAGGACCGATTGATTTCGATAATCTCGGTCGTCAGCCGCAGGGCGCTGACGTTGGCCTGCTCAAGAGACCCCTGGATCACCTCCGAATCTTCGGAAGGACGGTCTGCATTATCCTGCGCGGCGCCCCACAGGCCGTTTTCCTGCTGGCGCAGGGCATCCCTGTCTTCAATGTCGTAAATGGTCAGGCGTCCCACCGGCTCGCCGTCGGCCGTGATGTTGCCGCGCTTGTCGATATGGATATCCGAATGGGGGACGAAAACGGGACCTTCCTCGCCCACCACCTGAAGCCCTTCCGTGCCGGTTACCAGGCTGCCGTTCTCATCAATCCGGAAGTCGCCCTTGCGGGTGTAGAAAAAGCCGTCTTCGCTCGCCACCTTGAAAAACCCATCGCCCTTGATGGCCATATCCAGGGGCCGTCCACTTCGTTCGATGTCCCCTTGGGAAAAATCCACAAACCGTCCGGCGGTCCGGGCGAAATTTTTACCCAGCCCGTGTGTGTTCTGAATCCGCTCGTCATAGATCGATTCAAACGATACCCGGCTTCCCTTGAAGCCGACATTTCCCACGTTGGCCAGGTTGTTCACGGCCAGGTCCAGGTTCTGCATTTTGGCTACCGCCCCGGTCAGCGCACTGTATATTCCAGAACTCATGTCATCGTCTCCATGCCGTTTCTTTTTTGCCTTCACTGTATCTCTTATCGACCACCCCCCGCCATACTTAAACCAAAATTAGGGGACGTCCTTAACTTATTAACTTTTTGACATCGTATTTTTCCTTTTCAATGATCCTGGCACCCCGCTCAACCGATTTACTAACCGCCACTAAAGATATATTGAAACGGCGAGCCAAAGAGGCCATGGTCGATTTCAATTCCCTAACCGCAAGGTAACAAATAAGGCTCCGGGCGATTACCGCCTTCCTTTTCCTCCCGCCACCCCACACCTCATCTTCCCTGACGCCCAGCAACGAAGCCACCCTTGCAGCAATATAATCGACATCAATTCCCCGTGTTTTAAAATGGTATCTCCTTTCAAATGATTCGTCCGCCTCCGAGAGCACGCGATTTACAAAATCACTGTCTCCCAGTATACGTTCATCGCTTTTGGAATATATCCCTGCCATACGCATTTGATGTACCGCCAACCAACCACCTGAACTGCGGACCAGCCCGCCACCAGTGAGATCATCCCTCCTGCCCTGACCCACTCCTTTTGCTATAAACTCTCTGTATTTCACCCGGGCCGCGGTCGCATCTTCTCCAAACACGGATAACACCGGATCGATAGATTGCCAGTCGTACTGATACCTGCCCATGAGAACCCCGTGACCAGTAAACCGATATGTATCGAGTTGTTCCATGGAATTCACGAGATTGGCCCTTAACGGATTCAGGTGGATGTATCGGACAAGTTCAAGAAAATACGTATCTTCCTGGCATAAAATGGATTTATACCGATTTTGAAACAAATGACCGCGGCGATCGTGCCTTTTATTGAAGCTGATGGCATGTCCGGTCATCAGTCGTCTCATGACCGTGGCCATTTGAACAGCACCGGTTCGCATCAGCAAGTGAAAATGGTTGGGCAGAAGCGCCCATGCATAGCAAGCTGTACTGGTTTCATCCAAAATTATGCCCAATCGCTTCAAAAAGAAATGCCGGTCATTATCATCCTTAAAGATCAGGGCGCCGTCTATGCCTCTTGCCATAATATGGTGAAGGGCACCGGGAGCATCCAGGCGGGCTTGTCTTGGCATAGTGTTCCATCCATACATTGTTGTACAATAAGTTAATAAGTTAAGGACGTCCCCTAACTTTCCCTAATTTCGTATCATTATTAACCAGACGATACATTATTCAATATAATAATAATAAAAAAATTTATATATTATTAGAATGAATTTTATAAAATAAAAGTTTTTATAACATAAAAAAGAGTTTTATGCGTACGAAAATGGCTACAGAAGGGTGAATGAAAGGAAAAATTTGCGACTTACATGGTGGATGATCGTGTTTTTCACTCGGACGTTAAATAAGTTAATAAGTTAAGGACGTCCCGTGTTTTGGGTGCGGGAGAGGGCGAGCATCTGGCGGGCTTCGTTTTGGGAAACGTCCAGTATATCGGCGATTTCGGTGGTGCCTAAGCCGGAGCGCTCCAGGTCGGCGATGTAACGGTATTTTTCGGAGATATCCGACTCGAGATCGGATGCATCGGCAAGGCGGCTTTTGAACTCGCTTTCATTCATGGACGGGGGTTGGTATGATATCCGGGAAGATGCGGCCGGGGGCCGGGACAAAACACTTCGCGCATCGGCGGGGGGGGGTTCCGATGCGCAAGCCTGCCCGGCAAGATTCTCCTGTTGCTTATAAAGCGCCCTGACATCGCGTCTCAGGCGCAAATGGAGCACGAGGCACAGGACAGAGAGAAACAGGCTTACCAGAATGAAAAATATAAGAACGAACAGGACCCCGGCCTGACTCATATCAGTTCTCCCGCATGTAGGCCTTGAGCTTCAGCAGGGCCTGGCTGTGAAGCTGCGAGATCCGGCCCTCGGAGAGCACCAGAACCGATGCGATCTCCTTCTGGGTGAACTCTTCGTAGTAGAACAGGCTCACCACGAGCCGCTCCTTTTCGGACAGGCACTCGATGGCATCGGCTATTTCGCGGACCAGTTCCTTCTTGTCCAGCTCGTCTTCCGGCGAGACGCCCCGGGCATCCCGAAGCTGATCCATAAAGGACGCACCCCCCGAGACCGCGTCCATGACCTCGTGAAGGCTCACGATGCCCAGATGCCCGATCTCGGAAAGCAGGCCCTGGTATTGTTCCAGGCTCATCTCCAGGGACTGGGCGATTTCCTCTTCGCACGGATCCCGGCCGAGCTTCTGCTCCAGCCGCTTGATCTCCGAGTGTACCCGGCTGTGCTTCTCCCGCATGGACCGGGAAAACCAGTCCATCTTCCGGATCTCGTCCAGAACGGCCCCCCGGATTCGAGTTTCGGCAAAGGTCTTGAATAAAACTCCCTTGTCCGGATCGAATCGGCCGGCCGCTTCCATAAGACCCTGCATGGCCGCGCTCTTCAGTTCATCCAGGGACACGAAACCCGGAATTTGTGGGCGCATACGGTGAACCACGAACTCCACGAAATGCAAATGATCTTCAATCAGCCCGTCACGCCGGTCGTATGCGGTTGTCTGCTGGTACATAGTGATCCCCTCCCCCTCAACTGTTTTCTGCTATCGACAGCAGCCTGTTCCAGAAAAACTGCTGCGAACCCTTGGGCGCAAGACACTCGGTATCGAGCGCAAGGTTTTCCATGAGATCCGTGAAGGCCTGGCTGGCTTTCGACTTCGGGTAAATCTCCACCAGCGTCCTTTGCTTCCGGACCGATTCGGTAAACCGCTTATCCAGGGGAACCGACCCGAGAAAATCGATGGATATGTCGATAAACCGGCTGCTGACCATGGTCAGTTTTTGATAGACGTCGAGCGCCTCGTTTTCGGAGCTTACCGAGTTGACGATCAGTTTGAAACGCTTCTCGTAAAACCTTGTGGAAAGCAGCTTCATGAGCGCATAGGCATCGGAAATCGCCGTTGGCTCGGGCGTGGTGACCACGATGATGTCCTGGGCGGCCACGTTGAAATAGGTGACGTTTTCCGATATTCCCGCTTCGGTGTCGATCAGCACCACGTCGAAGCGGTCGTGAAGGGTCTCCAGCCCTTCCATGAAAACCAGCTTCTGGGTGGAATCGAGGCGCGTGTATTTCTGGATGCCCGAACCCGCTGGCAAAACGACGATCCCTTCGTCCGTGGCGATGGATATTTCGTCGAGTTTTTTTTCGCCCGAGAAAAAATGGTTCAGGTTGTATTGTGGCGAAAGGCCGAAATACAGATCGATATTGGCAAGCCCCAGATCCGCATCGATCACCAGAACCCGGTAGCCGCGCCGGGCCAGCACCAGGGCCAGGTTGGCGGCGCACACGGTCTTGCCGACCCCGCCCTTGCCGCTGGTAATGGACAAAACGCGCGCGGCCTTGAGGGGCTTGACGCCCGGCCCCGCAGCTGGACCGGCAGCCGGACCTCCAGCGGGGCCGGAATCCATCTCCCGGCTCAGTGAACGAAGCGTTCCCGCCTGGTCTCTTTCTCTTCCGTCGAATTCCATTGTTCCGGCACCTCGTTGTTCGTAAGGATCAGTTCCGCAAGCCGACTGGGATCGGGCGGCAGGTAGTCTTCCGGGACGCGCTGCCCGTTGGTGAGCATGGACAGCGGATAGCCGGCCGCAAGGCCGACATTGATGATCTGCCCGTAGGTGTCGCACTCATCCGTCTTGGTAAAAACGATTCCATGCAGGGCCATTTCACCGAATCGGCCGACGGCCGAAAACAAGTCTTCCTGGCGGGTGGCCGCCGACAGGACCAGGTGATTTTCCACCCCCGGCAGGGGCTCCAGGAATCCGGCCAGCTCCCGCCGGCTCATGTCGTCCCTGGGGCTTCTTCCGGCCGTGTCGATCAGTACCAGATCCTTGTCTTCGTGGCCGGCAAGGATCTTTTGCAATTGCTCCGGCGTTCTTGCGACCTCCACGGGGACGTTCATGATCCGGCCGTAGACCTTGAGCTGCTCGGCGGCGGCGATCCGGTAGTTATCGATGGTTAAAAGCGCGATGTTCGCCGAATGGTTGAGCATGAAATTAGCCGCCACCTTGGCAAGCGTGGTGGTTTTTCCGACCCCGGTCGGGCCGACAAAGGCGATCCGCCGGCGGCCGCATTTCGTCGGAACCAGGGGATCATTCGTCTTCATGTACTTTGCAATAAACGATTCAAGAAGCGATACGAGCGTTTCCGGATCCGGGCAGGCATCCTGTTCCGGATTTTCCGCCATTGCATCCCTGAAGGATTGCAAGATCGATGCGTCCAGGCCCGCCCGATGCAGGCGCAGCAGGACATCACCCTGGCCTTGCGGAAAACCGGCTTCCGGGGCGCCGTTTCCGGCAAAGGCCCCCAGCCAGTATTTCATCCACTCGCCCCGCACCTGGGAAAACTGCCGCGAAAGCACCGAAAAGGACTCGCGCATTTCGCGGATTTCACGGGCCAGGTCCGGTCGCCGCTCCTCGTGCGACAACCGGGAATTCGCCTGCGGCGGCTTTTCCGTGGGCTTCCCCGAAGGTGTCGCCGGCCCCGAGGGCGTCCGGGACCCGCCGGCGGACCGCCGCCCGGGGGTTCTGCGGGATGTTTCAGCCGTTTCGGACTTCCGGGCATCGGCCGGGCCGTCATCCGCGTCCCCAGCCATCTCCGGGGCTTTATCTTCCAGGGCCTTCTCAAAAGCGCCTTTCCGGTTGTAAAAGGATGATCCCGACGTATCCGATCCCCCGGGCCCGGATTCCAGGTCCCCGTCCACGGCAGCCGTCACCTCGATGACGGTCTTGCCAGGCAGGCCGAGACGGTTTTTCTTCAACACGTTCCTGGTCGACAGGATCAGCGCCTGGGGCCCGAGCGCTTTTTTCACTTTTTCCAGGGCGGAACGCATATCGTCTGCTTCGAAAATTTTAACCTGCATCTAAAGTCACCGTTCCCATGGATTGAATTTTGACCTGTGGCGCCACCTCGTTGTGGGAAATCACCGCCAGTCCTGGAAAATACCGTTCCGTCAGCTTTTTGACATGGAGTCGGATCGACGCCGAACACAGCAGCACCGGGCTGGTCGCCCCCTTGAAATTCTCGACCTGGCCCCCGATCGCCTCGATGATCGACCGGGCCTTTCCGGGCTCCAGGGCCGGCACGCCCGCCCCGCCGCCGCCCGCTGAGATGGAATTCCGGATGGTTTCCTCCACCGAGTGGTCCAGCGTAATAATATTCAATGTGCCCGTATCCCCGGCGTATGCCGCGCTGATCTGGCGGGCGAGCGCCTGGCGGACATATTCCGTGAGCAGCTCGGGGTCCTTCACCTGGGGCGCCACATCCGCCAGGGTCTCAAGGATCGTCCGCATATCCCGGATGGAAACGCCTTCCCGTAGTAAGTTCTGCAGCACTTTCAACACGCCTCCGAGGTTCATCATATTGGGGATCAGTTCTTCGACCAGCTTCGGGTAATTCTTTGATACATTATCAAGCAAGTTCTGTGCCTCCTGCCGCCCTAAAAGTTCATGGGCGTGTTTTTTCACCACTTCGCTGATGTGCGTGGCCATGACCGTCGCGCAGTCGACCACCGTGTACCCGGCCATCTGCGCCCTTTCCTTCTTGTCCTCGGAAATCCAGATCGCCGGCAGCTCAAAAGCCGGCTCCACGGTGTTGATCCCCTTGACCCGCTCCGTGACATTGCCCGAATCCATGGCCATGTAGTTGCCGGGTAGCATCTCGGCTACCGCCACGCTCACCCCCTTGAGCATGAGCCGATATTCGTTGGGCTTGAGCTGCAGGTTGTCCTTGATATGAACCGGCGGCATGATAAAGCCCATGGAAACCGCGAACTGCTTGCGTATGGAGCGGATATGGCCCAGCAGTTCCCCGTCCTGGGATGCGTCCACAAACCGGATCAGTCCGTAGCCAACCTCCAGTTCCAGCATGTCGAGGCTCAGCAGGCCGTCGTAATTCTCCTCTTCCGCTTCCCCTGATTTTTTTTCAGCTTCCACGGCTTCCAGCGCCGCACTTTCCGCCTCCTCGGTCCGTGTTTTCCGGATAAACCAGGCTAAAGTGAACATGAGCAGCGACAGTGTCATAAACGGCACAAACGGCAGGCCCGGTATCAGGGCGAAACCGGCCAGGATGGCGCCCACGACCCATATGGCCCGGACGTGAAAGGAAAACTGGGCTTGGAGCTGGCTGCCGAAATCCCCGATACCGCCGCTTCTGGAGACGAGAATGCCCGCGCCCGTGGAGATGATGAGCGCGGGAATCTGGCTGACCAGTCCGTCGCCGATGGTCAGGATCGTATAGTTGTGGGCCGCGTCCATAAAAGGCATTCCCTTCTGGACGACGCCGATGATCAGGCCCGCGATGATATTGATCAGGGTAATGACGATACCGGCGATGGCATCCCCCCGGACAAACTTGCTCGCACCGTCCATGGCGCCGAAAAAGTCGGCTTCCCGGGTAATCTCATCGCGGCGTTTTCGGGCAAGCTCCTCGTTGATAAGGCCCGCATTCAGATCCGCATCGATGGCCATCTGCTTACCGGGCATGGCATCGAGGGTAAACCGTGCGGAAACCTCGGCCACGCGTCCGGCACCCTTGGTGATAACAATGAAATTGATCACCACCAGGATGAGAAAGATCACGATGCCCACCACGTAGTTTCCGCCGACCACGAACTGCCCGAAAGACTGGATCACCTTGCCTGCGGCGAACTCCCCGGTATCCCCGTGCAGAAGGATCAGCCGGGTGGATGCCACGTTGAGTGACAGCCGGAACAGCGTCGTCAGCAGCAGCACCGTCGGAAAAATTGCGAACTCCAGGGACTTGTGGACATAGAGGGTGATGATGAGGATCGTCAAGGCAACGGTGATGTTGAGGGCCAGGAACATGTCGAGAAGAATCGGCGGCATGGGGATGATCATTACCAGGAGGATGATCACCAGCCCCAGGGAAACGAGCACGTCGCTTCTCAGAAAAACCCGGTCCCACCTTGCATCGATAAAGTTTTTAAACATCGTTTACTTCCCGTTTTTAAGGCTGTAGACATAGACGAGGATTTCGGCCACCGCCTTGAACATCTCCTCCGGGATCTCGTCGCCGATTTCCACCTGCTGCAGCGCGCGGGCCACCGGCGGGTTTTCCACCAAGGGAATACCGCTTTCCGCTCCGATTTCGCGGATCCGGAGCGCGACCTGGTCGACGCCCTTGGCCAGGACCGTGGGCGCGTCCATCTCGCCGCGCACGTAATGGATGGCCACCGAATAGTGCGTCGGGTTGGTTATGATCACATCGGCTTTCGGCACATCGGCCATCATCCGTTTCTGAGCCATCTCCCGCTGGATCTGCCGCACCTTCTGCTTGATCTGCGGGTTTCCTTCCGTCTCCTTGTGCTCCTCCTTGACCTCCTGCTTGGTCATCTTCATCTTCTGCTCCATTTCCCACCGGGTGAACAGGAAGTCCGCCACGGCGATAAATATGAGCAGCACGCAGCATTTTATCAGGATGACGACCATCACCTCGGCCATAAACGAAACCGCAACCGGAAGCGGCGCGCCGGAAAGGGCGATGAAGCGGTCGCCGCGCACCCACAGGGTGTGGTATGCGACCGACCCGATGAGGATGACCTTACCCAGCGACTTGACGGTTTCGAAAAAGCTTCTTTTGGAAACGAACTTGGCCGCCCCCTTGATGGGATCGAGCTTATTGAGATCCGGCGTGAGCGGTTTGGTGGTAAAAAGCCAGCCGATCTGCAGGAAGCTGGAGAGCACGCCCAGAATCAGGCAGGCCAGAAGCATGGGCCATAGCAGGTTCACCCCCCGCTCGATGATAAACATCAGCAGGGGCCGGGCGGTGTCGGGACGCACGGGGATCTCGGCGCAGGTCCTGAAAAAAAACGCCAGAAACTCCTGGAGATTGCCCCAGAAAGCCGGGCCGAAAAACGACCAGATCAACAGACCGCCGGTAAAGAGCATGGCGGTGTGCACCTCCCGGCTCTGGGCGACCTGTCCTTTTTCACGGAACTCGCGCCGCCGCTTATCGGTGGGTTCTTCTGTTTTTTCTCCGGCCTGGTCCTCGGCCATGGGTCTTTCCTATTGCTTGCAGTGAATGCCATCCGGTGTGACGTTCTTTTCGCCCGCGTTCCGTGACGGAAAACAGGCATTCGGGTCATACCACATGCAACAATTGCAAGATGCGTTCCGAAAGTTGATCGAACTGCTCCGATAACAGCGTCACGATCCGTTCCATGCCGAGCCCGATGATGATCAGGGCGATGGAAATGTTGACGGGAAACGAAAGCATGAACACCTGGAGCTGGGAGAAGACCCTGGACAAAATACCCAGGATAAACATGGAGAGCGTCAATACGAACATCACCGGGGCGATGAGCTGGAGGCCCAGAACCAACATGTCGCCGGCGAGGTCCATGATGAAGGGAATCGCGCCGCCCGCAAGATTCAACCCGCCGGGCTCAAGGATCTCGTAGGAGCGGACCATGACCCGCAGAATCATGTGATGGACTTCGAGCACCAAAAAGAGCATGATCGCAAATACATTCTGGAACTGCGAAAGAAGGGGAACCTGCTGCTGGTGCGTGGGGTCGAGGATGTTGGCGGCCGCAAACCCCATCTGGTAGCCGACGATGGTGGCGCCGAACTGAACGGCGAAAAAAATCAGCTGCGTCACAAAGCCGATCAGCAGTCCCAAAAGCGCCTCACGGGCCACGAGCAGGCCGAAACCCAGCGTGGTGAGCTGATCGGGGGAAAGGGAGATATCGAGAACGGGAAACAAAAGAATGGAGATGGTGACCGCCAGTCCGACACGGAGTCGGATTGTTGACTCGACCGTGGTAAAAATCGGCAGGGAGCCGATGACCGCCCCCATCCGGGCAAGGATCACCAGAAAAACATACCAGTTTTCCATGGAGAACAACTCGAGCTGCATGGTGATCCTATCTTCGTTTTTACTGTATCCCCTCGATAATGAGGGTCCCGAAAACCTCCCTGGCGATCTTGAGAACGATGGAAAGCGCCCAGGGCGCGGCGATGACCAGGGCGGTCAAAACCGCGATAATCTTCGGGACAAAGGTAAGCGTCTGCTCGTTAATCTGGGTGGCGGCCTGAAAAATGCTCACCATGAGCCCCACGACCAGCCCGGATATCATCATGGGAGAAGCCGCAAGAAGGACCGACCCTACCGCGTTGCGAAGCAGTTCAACGACCATTTCCTCGTTCATTGGCAAACTCCTTTTCCAGCCGCCCCCGTCATTGATAAAACCCCTGCATGAGGGAGCCCACCACGAGATGCCACCCGTCGACCAGAACAAAAAGAAGCACCTTGAAGGGCAGCGATATGATAATGGGCGGCAGCATAAGCATCCCCATGGTCATCAGCACCGACGCGGTAATCATGTCGATCACCAGAAACGGCACAAAAATCATGAACCCGATCTGAAAGGCCCGCTTGAGCTCCGATAATATGAATGCCGGAATCAGGGTCAGTGTCGGAATGTCGTCTATGGTTTCCGGCGGTTCGTTTCCGGAAAATTCCGACATAAGCGCCAGATCGCTCTCCCGCACATGGCCGAACATGAAGGTCCGCATCGGGTCGAGTGCCGCGGCAAGCGCGTCCTGCTCGCCCATCTCCTCGCTCAGGTACGGCTGCAGGGCGTTTTCGTTGATCTCCACGAAAACCGGGGACATGATGAAAAACGTCAGAAACATGGCCAGGCCGATGATAATCTGGTTGGGCGGCATCTGCTGCGTACCCATGGCCTGCCGCAGAAGGGAGAGCACCACCACGATCCGGATAAAGGATGTGGTCATGAGCAAAATCGCGGGCGCCACGCTCAGCACGGTCAACAGCATCATGATCTGCAGCACCGTGGAGACCTGCTGCGGACCGGCACCCTCGCCCATATTGAGCGTCAGGACCGCGGGATCCTGGGCTGCCGCCGCCGCCGGAAAGATCAGTGCGATCAGGACCAATCCTGCCAACGCGATTTTCCACAACCAGCCCCTCGTCATCCCCGCTCCCCCCGCTTCGCCATACGGCTGTTTTCCGGGCGAATGCTGTCCGGGCGTGTACTGTCCAGCCGGTTTTTCCGCCGGTAAATGCCCAGCTCCTTTTCGAACCGGCCCTCCCGGTCCGCCCGGTCGTTTCCGGCCCCGCCGCCGAAATGATGCAGCATATCGATCCGGTCGTTTCCCAGCCCCAAAAGGAGCATTTCCCCCCGCACCTCCACCAGGCAAAGCGACTTTCGCCCCCCCACGGCGCGGTTTTCCACAATCCGTATGTTTCCGGCGTTTTTTCCCTCGAAAAACCTTACGCCCCGTTTATTCAGATAGTGAAGCAGCAGCATGATTCCCACCACCACGGCCGTTCCGGCAAAGAGCTTCAGACCGGTCGTAAACAGATCCACCGAAACGCCGTCGGCTCCGAATACCGGCGCCGGCGCCGCAAGGGCGACCAGCACGCCCGGCAGGAAAAACGCACCCCGCATTCGGCCCGTTGAATTCATCGCAGCTTCTCCAGTCTTTCCGCCGTGCTGACCACGTCGATAAGCCGCAGGCCGAATTTCTCGTTTACAACCACGGCCTCGCCGCGGGCGATGAGCTTCGAATTGACATACAGGTCAAGGGGCTCGTCTGCCAGCTTGTCCAGTTCGATGACGCCGCCCTCCTTCATCTTCAGAAAATCCCGGATCAGCATCCGGGCCCGGCCAACCTCCACCGAAACCTCCAGCGGGACGTCCAGCAGAAAATCGAGTCCTCCGCTTCCGGATTGCGCTTCGGCGGCACCCCGGTCACGCTGCGATCTGCCGGCCTTTGCGCCCCCGCCCCGGGCCTGCTGCCTGTCGCCCTCCGCCTCTGCCGCCACGTCGCTGTCTTTTGTATCCGCCATCATCATTCTCCTGCAAATTGGGTTTTGGTAAGGCGCACCGCCTTTTTACCGTTCTTTATTCCGGGCTGTGCCATGAACTTGGTGCGGTCCCCGGCCAGTATGCGAACGGGGGCATCCGCCTCATAATCGAGCCCGATGATATCGCCCTCCTCCAGGGAGAGGATCTCCTGGATGGTCAGATGTAGCTCCCCCCACACCGCCGCTACCGGCACTTCCATATCCATGAGCTCCTGGCGGAGCGTGTTGTGCCATTTTCCGTCGCCCTTGCTTTCGGACATCTCGATCTTGTCCGCCCGCAATTTATCCTTGAAGGGCTCCAGGGAAAAATAGGGGATGATCATCAGAATCTCCCCCTCGAGATCTCCCGCCTGCACGGTAAATCCGACCTGGATCACCTCCGTGTCCGGTGCCAGAACTGACAGAAGACGCGGATTCGTCTCGACCCGCCCCATACCGGCTTCCAGTACGTCGAGGGAGGAAAAAGCGCGGTTCAACGCACTGCACCCTTCTTTCATCAGGGACTTGATGATGTTGGCCTCGATGGCGGTCACATCCCGGTCGAGAACGATCATGTCGGTTGCAGTCCCGCCCCCCAGCATGAGTTGAACCAACCCGAAGCACAACTCCTTGTCGAACACGAAAACACCGCTTCCCTTGAGGGGTTCCAGGGTAAAAGCGCCCAGAAGTCCTGCATCGGGCAGGTTTCCGATGAAATCATCGAAAAACCGGGACACGATCTCGCCCTTTTTCACGGTAACGCCCTGCTGGAGGCTGTTGGAAAGACTGATGGCGTAGTAGCGCGCAAAGGAGCTGAACACCACGTCCAGGTTGGCGATGCGCCACTTGCTGTAATTCTGCCCCCGGGTCAGGTCGATGGAGGAAACCTGCCTGCCGGCCCTGGACGAAGGGGCGGTCTGCTTCATCCCCGGCTCTTCGCGGAGATGATCGTCGATCTCTCCGCCGTCGAATGCGGCGAGCAGTTCGTCGATTTCTTCCTGGTTTAGTATACGCTCCACAGTCATTTCCCCACGGTTTGACGGCTTTGTAAAAGTCCAATATCTGCGTTACGCGCAACACCCTCAGATTGAGGCTTTTTACAAGTTCATCACGGTTGATTCATTTGTAAAAAGTCACGGCCGGACGGCTTTGTAAAAGTTCAAGATCAAGGCTTGCGCAACTTCGAAGAATGCAGCGTACCTGGCGTAGGTGAAATTCTGAGAAATTGCGCGTAACGCAGATATTGAACTTTTACGAAGCCGTCACTGGACGACAAAGTCGGTAAAATAAAGATCCACCACCCGGTCCCGGCCGGCCAGTTCGTTGAACCGGGCCAGCAGATCGGCTTTCAACTGCATCTTCCCCTGGAGATCCCGGATGTCGTCAAACGTCTTGTTGCCGGCCAGAAGCAGCGCCGCATCCTTGAGCTGGGGCATCCGGTTTTCGATCTCCCGGGCCGCCCGGTCATCCCTTGCCTCGAGGGTAATGCCCATTTTCAGAAACCGGCTGGAATCCCTGTGGGCGATATTGACCACCAGGGCTCCCACCTCTACCAGTGGGCCCAACTCCCTTGCTTTCGGGCCTTCGTCCCCGGCGGAAGCATCGGCTCTCCCCCCGTCGCTAAGGGATGCAAGAAAATAGGCCCCCACGGCCCCGCCGGCCAGCAGCAAAACGATCAGGGGAACCGCAAGAAGAAACACCCACTTTTTCGATTTTGCCGGTGCGCTCCCGGCGTCCTTGTCTTTATCCTTTTCCTTTGCCATCGCTTCATTTCCTTTTTGCGTGAAAAACGCCAGTGGAAAATTTCAGTCTAAACCGGTTGATACAGCAGTCCACTCAGAACGGCAGCTGGTCCCTTGAGTCGATCAGGTACGGAAGCCTTTCCCGGTAGTCCGCCCCGGTGCTTTCCAGGAAAAACTCGACCCGCCGGTTAAGGGCCCGGTTTTCTGGGGTATCGTTTGGCACCAGGGGCCGCTTGTCCCCGTAGCCAACCGCGGAGAGCCGGTCCAGGGACATCAGCTCGTTGTCCGCGAAAAACTTGAGGACGCTGACCGCCCGCGCAACGGACAGGTCCCAGTTGGTCTGGTCCGATGCCACAAACGGCGTCGCATCGGCATGTCCCTCGATGCGCATGTCGAACGGGAGCGGCTCCACCAGTTCCGCCACCTTCCGGAGGACGGGCCCTGCATCCGGCTTCAGGGACGTGGCGCCAACCTCGAACAAAATGGTTTCATCGATTCTCAGGATGATGGCGCCCCGGTCTTCCACCACCTCGATATCCCGGTCGAGCTCCAGGGTGTCCAGGTGCTCGACGATCATCCGGTAAACCCGCTGCATCATGTCGTACTGAATGGGCTGGAACTTTGGCTTGATGACCATTTCCGTCTCCGGGTCCGCGTCCGGCTTGCTCCGCATGACGCCGAACGCCCCCTGAAGGGACCCGGCCGCCTGCTCGAAGCGGACCTGGTCGATCTGGGACATGGAAAGAAGCAGCACGAAAAAGGTCAGAAGCAGCGTGACCATGTCGGAATAGGTCACCATCCACGCCGGGGCCGACGATCCTTTCTGCTCCCTTTTCTTTTTTTCCGCACGTTTCATCGGCATCTTTCAATGTCTCCCGGCAAACGACTTATAACTTCCGCCCGCCTGTATCCTAAAAAGAACCTTCCGGCCGGGGCTTTTACCGGCCTTTTTTGAAAACGCTTTTCCTGTCCTTGGGCTGGAGATACGCATGGAGTTTCTGCTCCATCAGCCGGGGGTTTTCACCCGCCAGTATCGAATTCATCCCCTCAACGATAAGCTCCTTTTTCAGCAGTTCATACTGGGAGCGCGTCCGGAGCTTTCCCGACATGGGAAGAAAAACAACGTTTGCAGCCACCGATCCGTAAAAGGTGGTGAGTAGCGCAATGGCCATGGCCGGGCCGATGGTGGAGGGATCGTCCATGGTCTGGAGCATCTGGACGAGGCCTATCAGCGTTCCGACCATGCCGATAGCGGGCGCATACGTTCCCAGCGAGGCGAAGATATCCGCGCCGCTTTCGTGGCGCTCCCGGATATGCTCGATCTCCCGGACCAGCATCTGCTCCAGGGTCTCCGGCTCGTTGCCGTCCGCCGCCATCTGGAGTCCCTTGACCAGAAACGGATCCTTGACCTCCTTGGCCATGGATTGGAGCGACAGGAGCCCCTCCTTCCGGGCTTTGCCGGCAAATTCCGTCAACTGGGCGATGAGCTGGGTCGGCGGCAGATCCTTGTAAAAAAACGCCTTGCGCGCCACGGAAAACGCCCGGAACACTTCCGCGAAGGGATAGTGAACAAGCAGGGCGCCAAGGGTGCCGCCCGCAACGATCATAAACGCCTGGGGTTCGAGAAAAATCCCCAGACCGCTGCCGCTCATGATGGCAATCACCATCAGGCCGAATGCGGCAATAATCCCCAGAAATGTTGACAGGTCCATGATACCAAACTCCTTGCTTTCTTGTTCTTTCCTGAATTTGCAAGCATCGTACCAAGAGCGGAAAACAGGCGGACATTCGGTTCAAAAAGCCGTAGTGGATAAGTAACACGCCGGGTAAACGGCCTTTACCGATCCGCAAAGTGCCAGACAAAAAAGGGCCGGCTTGACTCAGCCGGCCCCGATCAGGACAAAATTTTGACTTTCCGCCGCAGCGCTTTCTACCGCTTCATGTTGATGACCTCCTGGAGCATCTCGTCGGTGCTGGTAATGGTCTTGGAGTTGGCCTGGAAGGAGCGCTGGGTGGTGATCATCTTGGTAAACTCCTCGGCGATGTCGACCGTAGACTGCTCCAGGGAATTGGAAAAAATCCGTCCGAAGCCCGCGCCCGGGGTGCCGATGTCTGCCGGTCCGGATGCCCGGGTGGCGGAATAGAGGTTGTTCCCGATCTTTTCCAGGCCGTTGTTATTGGAAAACTTGCCGAGCGCCAGCCTGGAGAGTTCCCTTGTCTCCCCGTTGGAATAGGTGCCCGTAATGGTCCCCTCCTCGTCCACCGTGACATCGGTGAGATATCCCGAGCTGAAACCATCGGACTGCTGGGTCACCACGCGTGATTCCGTGGAAAACTGGGTGATGTTCAACCGGTAGTCCAGGGAGGTCTCCACGTCCGAACCGTTGTTCCATTCCAATTCGCCCTCCGGAATGGTGGTAATGGTGGGCCAGTCGCGGGCTTCGTCGGTCATTGTCTCGATTACGTTGCCATCGCCGTCCATGCTCTCGATTTGGGACAAAATCCCGGACGAATCGAATTCCAGGGCGCCTCTGCCCACCTCGACGATTTCTCCCTCATCAAAGTCGCCTTCCAGGTCGGCACCCTGAACGGTCTGGTGATAGGCCCACTCGTTCTGACCGGTCTTCCGGAAGTAAGTTGTCACCAGATGGGTCTGTCCCAGCGAATCATAGATTTCGGAGGTGGTGGCAAAGTTGGACGTTCCCACCGGATCATCGGTGCTGAATTCGATGACTTCGTCCGGATTATCCGGATCCGGGATGATCCGGCTGTTTGCATCCAGGTTTGTCGTCAGATCGACCTGTGTGGAGGCTTCGCCCGGAACCGAGGATCGGGTATTGATCCGGATGTCGCTGGTCAGATCGGCAAACTGGCCGCCCGGCAGCCGCTCGTAACCCTGGAGCACATAGCCTTCCGGGTTGATCATATACCCTTCCTGGTCCAGCCGGAAGGCGCCCGCCCGGGTAAAGTTGTTTGCCTGGCTGTCCGGGTTCCGGACCATAAAAAAGCCCTCTCCCTCGATGGCCAGGTCCAGATTCGATGCGGTGCTCTCAATGGACCCCTGGGTGAAGATGTCATCCACCACGGCGAGATTGGACCCTCTGCCGACCTGGCTCACTCCGCCGGAACCGGAAACGGCGTCCGGTATCAGGTCCGAAAACAGGCTCCTGCTCGCCTTGAAGCCGGCGGTGTTGGTGTTGGCGAGGTTGTTGCCGATCACACCCATGGAGGTGGAAAAGGACTGAAGTCCCGATACGCCGCTGTTCATTGCTCCGCCTAAACTCATGATCTCTCTCCTGCTTTCTTATATGATGCGGTTTTTCTTGCGGGTTATTGCTGCCGGCCTTCCGGCCCTTAATACCTGTCATTTCATGTCGGAATTTTGACATCCGCCGCCGCCGACGGACAGACTGCCCGACCCGATTGCCGGACAAATCCGAAGCTATCTGACCCGGGTAATATCCTTGATGCGTATGTCGCCGTTATCTGTCAGCAGCTTCTCCGTGGAATCCGAAAAATCGGCCCCCGTGATCCTGGATTCCACCAGGGAACGCCCCTGGACTTCATCGCCTTCACGGGTCTTTCCAACGGCTGAAAACGTGTAATTCCCCGAAGGAAGCGGCATTCCGTTTGCATCCGCCCCGTCCCATTCAGCCCACTGCTCGCCGGATAACGGGCCGGGTACTTGCATCTGCGCCACGCTCCGGCCGTCATCCGTCCGGATATACAGGGTGACGGATTCGACCGGGTCAGCGAAATCAAAGCCCAGGTTCGCACCGTCCTCATCCATCCGGAACGCGTTGCCGCCTACGACCACATTCCGGTCGATAAGAGACAGCGCCGACATGCGGCCGAATTCACCGGACAGGGTATCGACGGCCTTCAAATTGTCGTTGATGTTATAGAGCTGCTCCAGCGAGGTGAACTGGGCGAGCTGCGCCGTAAACTCCGTCGGATCCGACGGGTTCAGGGGATCCTGGTTTCTGAGCTGTGCGACCAGGAGGTTCAGGAAATCCTCCTTGCCCAATTCCTGGGCGGGTTTTCCGGATGATCCGCCTGTCATTTGTTCAAAACCGTAAAGTGATTCGATTGCATTCATCGCTTATGCTCCTGTTGTCTTATACCCGCAGGCTCAAGCCGCGGCCCTCTTCATACCCCGGCTCCAGGGTTGGGTCCGTTGACAGCGCCTCCGTTTCCGTATCGGATCCGGAAGTCGGATTCCCGGCCGGCCGGCCCGCAAATGCTCGATCTTCGAACCCGGCGCCTTCCCGCCCTTCCGACTCAACGCTCACGTGGAGATCATCGATATCGATTCCCTGGTCTGCCAACGACTGGTGCAGCGCCGGCAGGTTTCTCTCCAGGATGCCCGCCGCCTGCTGGGTCTGGGCGTTAAGATGAACGCTCATCCGCCCGTGTTCCGATACGATGCGGACCCGGATCGATCCCATTTCCGGGGGATGGATATTGACTGTCATGGAAGACGTTCCCCGGCCCGCGCCGGTAAACAACCGCATGAAAACCTGTCCCATCACGCGGTTTTCCAATGCCTGCGCCGGGGACTGAAGGTGCTTGTCAAAAGCCGCCATGGAAGAGGCGCCTGGGTTTCCGGCATCCTGTGCAGCCGCCCCCCCCCTGCCGCCGGAAGACTCCGCCATGTCGCCCTGAAAGCTTCCGTCTCCGCCAAACCCCGACATTTCCGCCCCCATGGCAGGCATCGGTCCGGACATCGATCCGGTCATCGGGGCCACGGCCATGTTGGCCTGAGACCCCGAAACGTTTTGTGCCCGTGTTGATTCACCGGCTTGCTGCAGGGACGCGGCAATCCCGTCCCTGAAACCGGTCATTTTCAACCCCGTTCGCCCATCCGGCCCTTTTTTGCCGCCCGCTGTCAGCTGCTCGGCCAGGGAGTCCAGGTACGCCCGCATTTTCTGCGATTCCTTTCCGAAACGAGCGGCTGATTTTTCATTGCCCTCATCGGACATTTCCGGCAACCGGACCCGTGCCTCTTCCCGGCGTCCAGACCCGCCGCCGAATTCCGCTTTCTTCACAGCCGATCCGTCCCCTGTGCGTCCTTCGTCTACAAGATCCGCCGCCTTCGCTGCATAGCGCTCCACAGTCTGCCCTTCGACCGCATTACGCGAAAATGCGGAGACAATCCTGGCAAACGCCGCATCGACGCCCTCGCCGAATTCCGCTTTCTTCACAGCCGATCCGTCTCCTGTGCGTCCTTCGTCTACAAGATCGGCCGCCTTCGCTGCATAGCGCTCCACAGTCTGCCCTTCGACCGCATTATGCGAAAATGCGGAGACAATCCGTGCAAGCGCCGCATCGGCGCCCTCAGCGTGAACCCCCGGCCGACCCGAATGTTCCGATGCCATGTCTCGCTGCGCATGATCGAAGAACGGTGCACCGGGAGACGCCTGCATACCCGGTGTGCCGGTTTTCGCGCTCCCGGCTGCCAACCCGGCAAGAATACGTCCGAGCCGCTCCGACACGTCCGAAAGAGCCTCCGGCGCGCCGGTGTCAGATGCAGAAGCACCCCCGGCAAATACGCCATCAGCGTGCATGGGGCCGAACGATTCCAACACCTGAAACAATTTCCCGAGATCCGCGGGATCCACCCCGGCCTCATGGCTGGTTGACACGATCCGGCGCAAGACTTCCGTATCGCCGTCTTCGCATGCCAAGGCGCCTTCGAGCAGTCTCGCGAACGCCGCGCCTGCATCTGCATCGGTTTCGAACAGGCCGTCTTTTCCTGAGCCCTCATGGCCGCCTGCATGCCTGACGCCCCGAGGGTCCTTGCCGTTTGTGAAAGCTTCGAAATCCGCTTCCGGAATTGCTGGAAATGAAAACATCATGCTCTTGTTTCCTGCGAAAAAAGGTGATCTGATTGTGGGACCGGCCTGCTCATCATATTTTATAAAGACTTATCTTTTCAGGCGGCCCAGGGCCGTGGAGTAGACCACGGCGATTTCTTCTTCCATGTTGTCGAGGATCTCGCCCGCGAACTTGTCGCGCATAACCGCGAGAATCGAAACGGCCAGGTCCTGGTCCATCCGCGACAGGGAGACCGCGGCGGCCGCCGGGTCCCTTCTCTGGTATATCCTGCCAAGCCTTCGTACCATTTCGTTTTCCTCCTCGTCCTTATCCGCCAGAAGCGCCTCGAGCTCCGCCCGGGTCTCTTCCAGCCGGTCAAGCTTCTTATCGACTTCGGCCTCCAGGATCTTTAGCGCTTCCTCGCGCTTGTCGATCCTTTCCGCCTTCTCCCGGAACCGCTCCTGCTCCGCCCGGAGATTGTCCAGAAGCCGGCGGGCCTCAACACCGATATCCTCGCACTCGAAGATCACACGCATCTCTTCGGCGCCCGCATTCCTTCCGCCAACAAGGCTCAGCCCGAAAACCATCACCATAACAATCAGCCACACGGCCGTTTTTTGTCTTTTCATTGTTTACCCCCTCCGAAACGCAACACCCCCACCTCGTCGAGAAACCGGTCTTCGACCTGTTTCCGCCGCTGTTTTTCCTCATTTTCCCTGTTGTCCCGGACAATTTCCAGGGCCCGCCTGTCCTGGCGCGCCTTGACAAGCTTTTTCTCCTGCCGCCGGATTCTTGCGTCAACCTCGCCGATTTTCTTTCCGATATCGATGACATCCCGCTTCTTCCGGCGAATGCAGGCTTCGTAGAGGATCAGATCGGAAACCACGATATCCCGGCACTTGGCGGCGCCCATTTCATCGATGAGCCGGGCAAGTTCCTTTTCCTCGTTTTTCTTTTCCAAAACCAGTGCGTCTTTGGACTTTTGGATCGACACCATTTCCATTTGGATCTCTTCTTCCGTTCTTTTCCGGTAATCGAGTACCGCATCGAGCGTAAATGGCTTCATTGTTTCCCGTTTCCAAAAATATGCTTCATTTGTGCCAGCGAGTCTTCCAGGCCGGCCTTCTCGGAGAGGTCCTGGCGCAGAAACGCATTGATGTCGTCCATATGCCGGATGGCCATGTCGAGATTCGGATTGGAGCCGTGCTTGTATGCACCGATGTTGATCAAATCCTCCTGGCGGGCGTACTCCGCCAGCAGGTTCCGGATGCAGCCGGCCGTTTCGGCGTGCTCCGCATCCGCAAGGCGTCCCATGACGCGGCTTGCGGAATGCAGCACGTCGATGGCCGGAAAATGATTTTTGGCGGCGATTTCGCGGGAAAGAACGATATGGCCGTCCAGAATTGACCGGACGGCGTCGGCCACCGGTTCGTTCATATCGTCGCCTTCCACCAGCACGGTAAAAAGCCCCGTGATGCTTCCCATACCCGTAAAACTGCCGGCCCGCTCCAGAAGCTTGGGAAGCTTGGAAAACACCGAAGGCGTATATCCCCGGGTGGTGGGCGGTTCGCCCACGGCCAGGCCGATTTCGCGAATGGCCATGGCAAAACGCGTGACCGAATCCATAAGCAGCAGCACGTTTTTTCCCTTGGCGCAGAAATATTCCGCAACGGCCATGGCGCTAAACGCACCTCTCATGCGCATAAGGGGGGACTGGTCCGAGGTGGCTGTTACTACCACGGAGCGCGAAAGCCCCTCGGGGCCGAGGTCGTCTTCGATAAACTCACGCACCTCCCGTCCCCGCTCGCCGATCAGGGCGATGACATTGACATCGGCCCGGGTATTTTTGGCCATCATTCCCAGCAAAACGCTCTTGCCCACGCCGGAGCCGGCCATGATCCCCATGCGCTGGCCGGTACCGCACGTGATAAGCCCGTTGATAGAGCGGACGCCCAGATCGAGGATTTCCCTGATCGGCTTTCGCTCCATGGGACCCGGCGGCAGGCTGTAGAGCTCGCGTTTTTCCGTGCAGTTCACCGGCCCGGCGCCGTCCGCGGGATCGCCCATGGCATCCACGACCCGGCCCAAAAGGCCGTCGCCCACCGCAACCTGGGAGTTGACATCCAGAACCCGGATCAGGCTGCCGGCACCCATGCCGTGCATTTCGCCCAGCGGCATCAAAAGGGATACGGCATCCCGGAAACCGACCACCTCGGCCAGGATCAAGTGCCTTCCGTCCAGGGAGGCAATCTCGCAAAGCGAGCCCAGGGTTGCGCCGGGACAGTATCCCTCGATCACAAGGCCCACGATCTTGGTCACCTTGCCCCGCACCCGAAGGGTATCGACCTTGCCCAGGGAAGAAATGGCCGCATCAACCATCTCCGCCACCTTCTTTCCGGTCTGCTTCCGCACCGCGCGACTCGCCACCGGCTCCGCCGCCGGACCTAATGATCTCATAGCGCAGATGTTCGTAAATCGTTTCCAACTGGCTTTCGATGGTGGCGTCGACGTCGCCCGCCCTGGACTCGGCCGCGGCCCCGCCCCGGGAAACCGATTCGTCCGGCGTGAAATGGATGTTTTGCAGCCCTTTCATGGACGCCAGAAAAAGCGGCTTGTTCTCCAGGACCGCCTCCATATCCGCCGGATGGATCCGCACGTAGTACTCCTCCGAGGAAACCGCTGCTTCCAGCGCGCGAGCAATGGTTTTTGCAATCACCTCCCGGTTTTCCCGCGCTTCCGTCCGGATCACCTGGCGGGCCACGGCCATGACGAGCCGGAGCATATCCTCCCGGCTCTTTTCGAGCACGGACGCCCGCAGGCTGCTTACCTCCTCAAGGGCGGCGGCCAGGGACCGGGCGGCGCTTTGAAATTTTTTTTCCGCCTCCGCGCGGCCTTCCTTTTTCCCCTTGGCGTAGGCCTCTTCTTTTGCGGCTTCCAGGTCGATCTCCGGCGCAGTGGTTTCCCGGGAGGGGGTCGTCTCCTTCGCACCCTGCCGTTTTGACGTAACCTGATTTTTGCGCCCCGCCGCGGGGGGGGCTGCGGTTTCTTTTCCGGGTGCCCCGGCCTCCGGAGCGGCCTTTTCCATGGTTCCGGCGCCGGCGGCGGAACCCGGCCCGCTCTGCCCCACCGGCGCCCTGGCCACGAAAAACGAATCGTTTTTCCCGGAGATGGCTTCCAGGTCGTTGAATCCGACGGTTTTAAACGAAATATCGCTTCCAGCGGGGTATATAACAGGCAACGTTTTCTCCTCTAAGACTGACGGCTTCGTAAAAAGTCCAACACCTGCGCCTGCGCCCGATTTCTCAGAATTTGCGGCTTACGCCTTGTAAACATACACGTAAGCCAGGTACGCTGCATCCTTCGAAATCGCGCAAACCTTGATCTTGAACTTTTTACAAAGCCGCCGGGTTGAGACTTTTCCGCGTAACGTCGATATTTTCTGCCGTTACGGTGCTATACCAGTGTATCCTGGCTGCCCTTGGGCATGACCACCTGCCCTTCCTCTTCCAGGCGAAGCGCGATCTTGACGATGCTCTGCTGGGCTTTTTCCACGTCCGATAGACGAACCGGACCCAAAGCCTCGAGGTCCTCCATGATCATATCCGCCGCCCGCTCGCTGATATTCTGGAAAATCTTGTCCCGAATCGTTTCCGGCGCGGTCTTGAGGGCCAGGGTAAGGGTTTCGTTTTTCACTTCCCGCAGGATCTTCTGCATGCCCCGGTTGTCGATCTCGACCATGTCCTCAAAGGTGACCAGCAGGTTTCTGATCTTTTCCGCGGTCTCGGCATCCACCTCCTCGATGCCTGCCAGGATATTCTGCTCCATGCGCCGCTCCATGCGGGTCAAAATCTCGACAACCTTGTCCAGGCCGCCCACGTGGTGCTGATCCTTCTTGACGAACCCGCCGATCTCCCGCTGAAGCGCATCCTCGATCTGCCGGATGACCTCCGGGGAGACCTTCTCGATCCGGGCGATCCGGTAGACCACGTCGGATCGGAAATCATCCTCCATAAACCCCAGGACATTGCTAGTATGCTCGGCCTTCTGGGTGGACAGGATGAGCGCCACGGTCTGGGGATGCTCGTTTTTGAGCAGATCGGCCACCATGCGGGGCTCCATCATGGAGATGGTTTCAAGGGGCTTGCCGTCGAACTCGGAGTTGAGCTCTTCGAGCAGCGACTCGATCCGCGCCTTGTCGCCGGTGGACGTCAACGCATTGTTCATGAAGTCGCTGCCGTTGACGAACAACCCGGCATACTCCTCCTGGGTCCTCCGGAAATGATCCACCACCTGGCGCGCCAGATCCGCCGGAACGTGCTCCACGCCCCGCATGTAGTTGCTGATCCATCGAACCTCCTCGTCGCTGAGCTCCCGGAACACCTGGGACGTGGTCTCTTCCCCGAGACAAAGAAGCAGGTATGCGGCCTTTTCCGCCCCGTTCATCTTGGAAAAATCTTTCTTCATGGCATTACCCCTCCTTGAGCCATGTCCGGATTACCTGGGTGGGCGTCACATGGCTTTCGGCCAGCTCATGGCGAAGTTTGGCCGGCGGATCCAGGGCCTTTTGCCGCTCTTCGTATTCGCCTTCCAGTTCATAGACGGTTCGGTTGTACCGGACCGACTCGGACCGCAGCGTTTTGATGACCGGCCGCAGAAGCACGAGATAGAGCAGCAGCGCAAAAACGAGCAATACCAGGTATCGGATATAGGGAAGAAAATCGTGAAGATTCACCGGGGGCTCCTCCGCGCCCACCTGAATCATATCGGATTGAAACGGCATGGAGGTCACCTCGATGCGGTCGCCACGGCCTGCCTCAAGACCGATGGCATGGACCACCATCCGCTGGATAGCATCGAGTTCATCCTGGGCCATGGGAACGTATGCCCCTTGGCCGTCGGCCGCGGACGCATCGAATGGCTCGGCCACCAGCACGGCCGCGGACAAATTACGGATACCGCCCACCTCGTTGCTGATCTGCCGCACGGTCTTGCTGATCTCGTAGTTGGTGACCTCGGAGCTTCGGCTCGATGGGATGAAACCCGGCACCGCGTCCGCCCCGTCTCCCAGGTTCGCCTCCACCCCCGGTACGCCGCCGGCCGTTCGCTCCCCGGATTCGCTCGATGTCACCTGCTCGCTTCTCGGTACGAGGCTGTCCGGATCGAACTCTTCCGACGTGACGGCCTCGCGTGTGAAATCAAGATCCGCGGTCACCCGCACCACGGCATTGCCGGGGCCGAGCGCCCGGTCGAGAAGGGATTGGGCCCGGGATTCCAGCCGGGTTTCCACCGTGCTTTTGTGCTTGAGGGTGTCCGGAAGCATTGCAAGCCCGGCTTCGCCGCCGCTCTGGCGGCTGAGCACCCGCCCGTTGGAATCGACCACCGTGACCTGGCTGTCGGCAAGGCCTTCGATACTGCCGGACACCAGGTGAATGATTCCCTGGGTCTGTCCGGCGGACAGGCTTCGCCCCCGGGCCATGTTCACGACCACCGATGCCTTGGGCTGTTCCTGCTGCTCCCGGAGAAGCCGGTTTTCCGGCATGACCAAATGCACCCGGGCGCCGGTTACCGCATCCAGCGACGCGATGGTCCGGGCCAGCTCCCCCTGCAAGGCCCGCTGATAGTTGATCTTCTGTGTAAACTGGGTCACCCCGAAATTCTGCTTGTCGAATATCTCGAACCCGACCCCCGATTGCTTCGGCAGCCCTTCCCCGGCCAAGCTGAGGCGGGTTTCATGGACCATGGCCGCCGGCACGTGAATGGAACGCCCTTCGTTTCGAAGCTGGAACGGCACCCCTTCCTCCCGCAGCCAGGAAGTGACCGAAGAGGCTTCCTCCTGGGGCAGATCCACGTAAAGCGGCATATAATCGGCGCGCCCGGTCTGGAAAATGATAAGCCCGAAAAGAGCAACCGAGAGCGCGATGGTCGCCGCCAGGGCCGCTTTACGTGAAAGGGGCCAGTGCTTGATGTTTTCAACGATAGTGGTATACGATGCTTCCGCCATAAATACACATCCGGGGCTTTATTGTTTACGGGTTCTCCGGCATCCTAAGGAAAGCGGAACGTCCGCTACACCTGCATCCGCATGATCTCCTGGTAGGCGTCGAGCGCCTTGTTCCGCACCTGGACCAGCAATCTCAGCGAAATATCGGCTTTTTCCATTGCGATCATCACATCGTGGAGATCAACCGGGCCGCCGGCCGCCGATTCCCGGCTCAGCTGGTCGGCCTCCGAGAGATTGCTCGCGGTTTCATTGAGCAGGTTTTCGAAGGTTTCCCCGATCCCCGGACGCCTCGTCTCCTGGACTCCGGGGGTGGATGCAATCGGAGCCGGGTCTCCCCCGGCGGGCGTCACAAAGTCTGCCATAATCCCTACCTCCCGATTTCAAGGGCTTTCATCGCCATGCGCTGGGCGGACTTGATGGCGGTCACGTTGGCCTCATAGCTGCCACGGGCACGCATCATGTCGGTCATTTCCTCGGCAAGGTTGATGTTCGGTTTTTCCACGTAGCCATTTTCGTCGGAATCCGGGTGCGAAGGGTCATAGACCATTTTGCCGGGGCCATTGTCGGTGCGGATGTACTGCACATTCACCCCCTGGGCCGTCTGCGGCCGGCCCTGCTCCAGGTGGGCTTCGAAACTGGTGCTTGCCGTGGTAAAAACAGCCGACTTTTTCCGGTACGGCCCGCCCTCCGGGGTCCGGGTGGTTTCGATGTTTGCCAGGTTGGAGCTGATCGTGTTCAGGCGGATCGTCTGGGCGCGCAAGGCCGAGGATCCGATATTCATGACTCCGAGGATGTCCATAATCTCTATCTCCTTAATTTATTCAGTGGCTGAACGAAAACCGTCTTAGGTTCGTTCCTGTATGACGAGCTTGAGCATGCTGAACTTCTTGTTGAGCATCTGGATGGCGGCCTCGTAGCGGATCTGGTTTTCGGAAAGATCCACCATCTCCTGTTCGATCGATACACTATTCCGGTCTCCGATGCCGGATCGGTCATAATCCCGGTGGAAGCTCGCCCGGAAATCGGAAAGGTCCTTTCCCCCTGCCGCGGGCATGTGGTTTTGATGCGTCCGCACCTGGCCGCTTTCCGGACCGGAAACCGCCTCCTGCAGAGATTTTTCGAAATCCATGCGGATGGGGGCGTACCCCGGGGTTTCGGCGTTGGCGATATTGGACGATATCACCTGCAGTTTCTGGGATCTTAATTCCAGGGCCTTGTCCAGGGCCTGGATGGTTGTGTCGAAAAGACCGTGTATCATCATTGTCTCCCGTTCATATGGTTTCCTATGCGGGCGGTCTCCCGCGCCATCCGGAGCCAGCTCTCCTCAATGTCCGTTTCGGCCAGATCGTCGTAAATGTTAAGCGCGCGGCGATTTTCACCTTCCCCGAAAAGAATCTGAATCATCCGGTAGCCGGCCTGTCCCCGGAAACGGGAATCGTCTAGGAGGCTTTCGTAGAGATCCAGTGCCTCCAGGTTGCGGCCGTCCGCCAAAAGCATCTCGGCCCGGCGGAGGTTGATGTCGTCCACATCCACATATTGCTCGCTGTTACCGGCTTCCGCGGCCCTTGAAAGATATTCCAGGGACAGCCGGGGGTTTTCCATGTCGGAAAATACCCGGCCCGCCATCGCATCCAGGCGGGGACAGGCGGGTCTTTCCTTTTCATGTAAAACCCGGGCCGCGTTTTCCGGATCCCCTGACCGATACATGGATCCCGCGTAATAATAAAAAACATCCGTACGGTCCGCCCCTGTCGGGTAGTCCTCAAGGTATACGGACGCGTATTCGAGGGCTTTGCGGTACTTCTCCTGCCGGAAGCAGATGCGGATAAGGGGGAGAAAGACCGCCTCGTGCCGGTTCCGGTCTTTTTCGAAATCGAGAATATAAAGATACGTCCTTTCGGCATGATCGAGAAAACCGGCGTTGACGTAGCTCTCCGCAAGCCGGTGAAGAAAGTCATAGGTAATGCGCGCCTGGCCAAGCAACTGCCGGTGCCTGGCCACAAGGGCCAATGCTTCGAAATAGGCCCCGTCCTCCACCATTTCGTTTATTGCACCCGGCATCAGCTCCACCAGCAGAGCGGCCGCCTCCGGCTGGAGCGTGCCCGCCCTGAAATCCCGGAAAAAACGACCCAGGTATTTCACCGCTTTCACGTCGTCGCCCTCCAGGTGGCATGCCAGGGTTTTCTTGAAGAATGCCTCCTCCCGGACCTGGCGCGTGGGACCGTTTCGGGCGATATCGCCATATTTTTCCATCAATATTTCCAGGGGGGGGTTCGATCCGACCAGCAACTCCATATCGAGCAGCTTCAGCTTTGCACGATACGCCGCGTCGGTGTTCGGGTCTTTCGCCTCGATTGCCCAGAGCGAAACGATGGCGCGGCTGCGACTTCCGTCCCGGTGCAGAGCCATTGCGGCCCAGTAGTCGGCCAGGGCCCGCAGCGCCGGATGGTCGGCCGCAATCCGGTCGGACAAAAGGGCGTAATGCCGTGCGGCAGCCTCGAACGAGCCTCTCCGGTAAAGCACGCCGGCCCGGTTGGCCATGGACTCGGGATATTGGCTCATGAAATGCAGGTCATCGGCAACGCCCTGATACCGTTCGAAGGCCTCATCATACATACGGCGAGAGTAGTAGGCATCCCCCGTGCGAAGGCGAACGATCCGTCCGAGCCGGCCTTCCGGCTCGTCTGCCCGATCATCTGCCGGATCGGTTATCAACCGCAGCCGCTCCATGGCTGCTTCGGGCTTGCCGTTGGCCATGTCGAGTTCCGCCTGGAAAAGACGATGCCAGGGATCGATCCCGTCAGCCCCGGCAATAATATCTCGCCTGCGTTCAATCAACTCGGCAGCCCGGTGCGTCCTTCCGGATGCCGCCGTTGCCCATGCATGCAAATACGCCCTCCACCCGGCGACATCCGGGTCGATCCGGCCCGCAGACGCGTCTATGGGTTCGTTGAGCAAATCCATGGCGTTTTGTATCCCGTCCCGGCGAAGGAGGCATTTTGCGCGGACAACGTCCGCCGCCATGGCCGGCAGAAGCCGGGCGTCCGCGTCTGCCGCACGGGCCGACCCGCCGGATTCCCCGTCGGACGATCCGGGCGGGACCCCTGATCGTTCTGATTCGAGCAAATCGCACAGTTTGCGGATAGAGTAGTCGAAGATATCTTCCGGAAGCCGGTCCGCGCGGCTGCTCAAAAAAGGCCCCGGGTAGTCGGGAAGGGAAAACGACACCGGGAGCGAAATATCGGGCGGCCATTCGAATGCATCGAAAAACTCGATCCACCGACCTTCGAAATCCGATTCGATCACCCGGCGGGCCGCCGCGCCCGACTCGATGGGCCGGAGGCGTCCGATCCGCTCATCCAGAATGCCAGGTCTTGCACCGCGGGTATCTGCGCGGAAAAATACGTTCACATGAAACCGCTGCCGGTCATGGTCGATGCTTACGTCCACATTTTCCGGGAAATTTCGGAAATAGAGTTCGATTACGCTGTCGTGCTCATGGCTGTCCGCCACCACCTGCACGAGGGGCGCATAGAGATCACGCCCTGCCGGGGTGCGAAAACGTTCGGCCAGCACGGTGTTTTCCATGACAATGCGGATGCGCTGGCCCGACGGTTCGACATCAAAGGAAGGAATCCGGTCGAAAATAAATGAAATCCGGTTCATGCCGCCCTGCCGGATATTATCCAGCGACTGCAGCTGCGCGGCCGCGGCAATGCCGTAAGCAGGTGCAAGAAGCAGGCATGAAATGAATAGAGTAAAAACCGTAGCCAACCTGTTCATAGAAAACCTCCATGGGATAGTGCCATGGAAACTCTCTTTGCAAAACAGGTGCCATCCATTGAAAAGGGGTTGTTTTAAAAGGCTCCCGGTTCGCGAATCGCGGCGGATGCGCCTGTGGCATCCGGGTTCCATGCAGGGCCCAACTTCCTTATATTCCGTACAAAACATTGCTTGACAACCCGGATGGATGTCGGTATTTTGACATTATACTTTTAACAATCCCGGGAGATGCCATACGGCTTTCTCATGCGAACAGGCATGCGCTCAGGGCCTTTTATCGGCCGAAAGGCTCATACCGCAGCCGGTTTTTCCTATCCAGGGACGGAAACGAAATGCTAAAAAACATCTCCATTTTGATCGTGGAGCCGGAGGAACCAACGGAAAGCCAGCTGGTGAACGCCCTCTCCACCCGCACCACCGCATCCCTGTTACATGCCAAAAATCCGACAGAAGCCATGGCCGTCATCAGTAAAACCAGCAACATCAAGGTGCTGATTACCGACCTGTTTCCCCCGGGAAAGGAGGGGCTCAAGCTGATCCAGGAAGGGTGCGGGAAAATCCCGGCCATGATTCCCGTGGTGATCATGCCTTTGGGAAGCCGGGATCATATTGTGGAGGCTCTCCAGGCAGGCGTTTATTTTTATATAAACAAGCCTTTCGACCATCAGGAAGTGATCGAACTCGTCAAAAACACGGTGGCATACCAGAAGCTTCTTGCCTCCAGCCTGGAGCATACGCCAAAACCTCGCAAAAGCGACGGCTTTGAAGGGATTATCGGGCAATCCCATGCCATGCAGGAGTTGTTTTCCATCATTCGCAACGTAACGGCGAACAATCACGGCAATGTTCTGCTCAAGGGAGAAAGCGGCACCGGCAAGGAGCTTGCCGCCCAGGCGATTCACAAGTTGACCTCGGAAAGAAGCCGGCACAATTTCGTTCCGGTCAACTGCGCGGCCATACCGGACGACCTGCTGGAAAGCGAGCTTTTCGGGTATGAGAAGGGCGCATTCACCGGTGCCGCCCGGTCCAAGAAGGGGCGGCTTGAACACGCCGACAAGGGGACCCTGTTTCTCGATGAAATAGGGGACATGAAACCCAATATGCAGGCCAAGCTTCTCCGGGTGCTCCAGGAGCAGGAATTCGAGCCCATCGGGTCGGTCAAGACCCGGGAGATCGATATCCGGGTCATTGCGGCGACAAACCGGAACTTGAATGAAGCGGTGCGGGAAGGAACCTTCCGGGAGGATTTGTACTACCGGCTGAGCGTCATTCCCATTACCCTTCCGCCGCTGCGGGAGCGGCCGGAGGACATCGACCCGCTGGTCGAGACGTTTCTGCTCATGTTCAACCGGGGGCGTCAGATGCCCATACAGGGTTTTACAACGAAGGCAATGGATGCGCTGCGAGCCTATCACTGGCCGGGAAACGTCCGGGAACTGCAAAATCTCGTTCAGCGGATCTGCATTCTTCACGGCGGGAATACCGTGGGGCTCGACGCGCTGCCGAAAAAATTCAGGGAACTTCAGCCGCCTGAACACGAAACAAGCCCTGAGGCCGGCCCGGAAAACCACGCAGACGGCCGGGCCGCTGCGAACCACATCCCCGAAGCCCCGGAAACCACCGGGGCTCCCATCGATTTCCACCAGACGACCTACGAATTTGAAAACCGACTGATTCTCCAGGCCCTTCACAGCACCAACTGGAACAAGAAGGAAGCCGCCAGGCTGCTGAACATGAAGCGCACGACCCTCCTGGAAAAAATCAAGAAACGGAACCTGGACCGCCAGGACGTTGCATAGAAGAAACAGCGTCGGTTTATGTTATAAGGAAACGCGCTGCGCCTCCGGCTCCGCTCAAACAATCCAGGATGACCTGCTTCACTTCGCCAAGAGCTACCACCAAACCCTCCCCCAAAACCTCCCAATGTTGCCTCGTGGCACCCCCCATCACCCACCACCCCATAGGAATTGTCCATTTTATACATCGCATCCCGGGGGGATATTTTTTTGGGGTATATCGGGCGATATTTCAGCATATCCCGTATCTTCTGTTTATCGACGCCAGTTATCATCAAGCCCCCGGATGTTGCCTTCGCAGCAATATATAACCCCGGATTAAAACGCATGATACCTCATGACGTTACACCCCAAAGGCTAAAAATTGACGCATTTTGAAGGGTTAGGCGATTACCCTTGAGCAACAATCGGGAGGGGGCATGCCAACTCGAGGCGAAGATAAGCCAGGCACACGAGATGTAGGCGCCGGATTTACTCCATGAAGGACAGGACCCGGCTGACGTACTGGCGGGTTTCCTGGTAGGGGACGTTGCCGTTGAAGCGGCGGACCGCGCCCGGACCGGCGTTGTAGGCTGCCAATGCCTTTTCGAGGCTTCCGCCGAACAGCTCGATCATCTTTTTGAGATAGCGGCTCCCGGCATCGATGTTCTCGGCGATGTCAAAGGGGTTTTTCACGCCCAACTCCCGGGCCGTTTCCGGCATAAGCTGCATCAGCCCCTGCGCGCCCGCCCTTGAAACCGCTCCGGTATCGAAATTCGATTCCGCCTGGATCACGCTGGCGATCAACTCCCGCGGAAGATTGTAACGGGCTGCCGCATGGTCGATGGAGGCCTCGATCTGATCCCGGCCCGTAGCCACTGCTTCCATACCGGCCGGGTTCCACCCGCCGGCAGGCGGTGGCGCGGCACCTTTTTCCCACGAAATCGCTTCGGTCTCCGGATCCAGGTATATCTCCGTGCCGGCCGGAATCCGGGTCCAGGGCTTATCCCGGTTGATGTCGGAATGGATGATTTCCCAGCACCGGGAGCCAAACTCCGGGTGGCCCGCCAGAAGGTGAGAGACGGTTGGCCGCTCCCGGGTGACACTTCCCAGATATACTTTTTTGCCATCCGGCGCATCAGTGGCCACGGCCATCGCCCGGTCGAGTGCGCCTGTAAAATCCCCTCCCTGCAGGCGATCACTTCCGGCCGGGACGCTTCCGCTGCGAGTTGTGAAAATCGATTGGGTTGTCTGCTGCACCTGCATCATGTCCATAGCCCCTTATCAACGAATATAGGAATCTTCCCCGTATAGTTTACCTATCGACCGCAGCCGGGCAAATCTTTATGGCACTTAAACTGGTGACAATCAGAGGCCGGGCAGACTTCCGCCGGCAATGTAGTGTTCGATTTCAGCCTTGTCCCGGGGCGGGGAAAAGTAATATCCCTGGCCGAAAGAGCATTTCATGGCGATGAGTTTTTCGAGCTGCCGCAGGTCCTCAATGCCTTCCGCCATAACCTCCAGGTCAAGGGTTTCACAAAGCTGAAGCATGGAAGCCACGATATTGAAATTGGTCTTGTTCTCCGTGATATTGTTGATCAGAAGCCGGTCGATCTTGACCATGTCGATGGAAAACTGGTTGAGGTACTTAAGCGAGGAATAACCGGTACCGAAATCGTCGATGGAAATCGAAATCCCCATCTCCTTCAGGCGTCTGATCGTTTCGGCAACCTGTCGGTTATCATCGATGAAAAGGCTCTCCGTAATCTCGATGCAAAGGTGCTTTGTTGGCAGGCCGGATGCTTTTGCCGCATCGCGGATGTCTTCAATAATGTCCGCATGCAGGATCTGCCGGACCGACAGGTTGATGGAAAGGCGAAGGTCCTTCGGTCCAAACCGGCTCATCCATCCGCCAAAATCCGTAAACGCCAGTTCAAGGATTTTTTTCCCCAGGGGTATGATCAGGCCGGACTCTTCGGCAATGGGAATGAACGTGTTGGGCGGTATGACGCCCAGCTTCGGATGACGCCAGCGGACAAGCGCCTCCACGCCGTAGAGATCGTTGGTATCGAGCCGGATCAGGGGTTGATACTGGACGAAAAAAGCGTCTTCCCGGATCCCATTGTGCAGTTCGTTTTCCAGGTATAGGCGCCGCTCGATCTCCCCATCCTCGATCTCGTGGGAATAAACGATCCGGTTCTGCCCCCTTTTTTTGGCCTCATACATGCTCATGTCCGCAAGACGGATCACGTCGGCCTCGGATACGTCCTGGTGGCTGGAGATCAAAACCCCCATGCTCATGTTGATGAACAGCTCCTTGTCGCCGATACCGATCGGGGCTGCGAAATTATCAAGGATCCGGCGGACCAGCATATCGCAGTCTTTTTTGTCGCTGACCCCCTCCAGCAGAACCACGAACTCGTCCCCGCCAAAGCGGGAAACGGTATCCACATCCCTGAGGGACCCCAAAATCCGGCTTGCCGTCCGGATGAGCAACTCGTCCCCGACTGCATGCCCCAATGTATCATTGACGGATTTGAAGCGGTCCAGATCGATGAAAATCAGGGCATAATCATTATTTTTGTTCCGCCGCTTCTTCTTCACCGCCTGGCGCAGCCGGTCCTGGAGCAGGCTCCGGTTGGGCAGGCCGGTCAGCGGATCATGAAGCGCCTGGTGCTGGAGCTTCTTTTCCGCTTCCTTGATGACGGTGACATCGGTGATAGATAGAATGTAACGATCGTCAATACCCAGGGGAGAAACATTGAGAAACACCATCTTCTTTTCGGCGTAGCCGGTTTCGAAAACATAGGAGGTGGGATCGGTCGGGTTGTTGCGGCCGGCCTCCTTCAAAAGGACGGAAAAATCGAATCGGCCGGAGCGGATGATGAAGTCGGTAAACTTCTTTCCTCCCGCCAGGCGGCCTCTTTCCCATCCCGAAAACGAGACGAACCGGCTGTTGGAAAACAGGATCATTCCGTTTTTGTCCGCGATGACCGTGGGATTACCCGTGTTTTCAAAGGTGTTGCGGTAAATGATCTCCGATTGGGAAAGCCGCAGGTTCTTATCGGTCAGCTCCGCGTTCTTTTGATCGATCAGGCGGTAGAGATCAAAATTTTCCAGTGCGTAACAGGCGGACTTGGTGACAATGGTCGTTATCTTGTCAACAATGCTCATGCGGGGCGGGGTACTTTCCAGAAAACAGATGAAAAGCCCGTATGGCCTGGACGTTGTGGTCAATTCATGGATCAGCAGATGATATTTGCGATCCGGCGTACGGGACGTTATCGTCCGCTTTTCCCGAAACGCGCGGGCTATGACATTCTTTTCGATAAGAAAATCGATGGCTTCCCCGATATAATCCTGCCATTCCGGCCGGTCGACGTGCTCGACCACAATGTCGAGGTCGCTCGTGTTGACGGAGTAGAAGGCATAAAACGAGATGGGCACAATCTGGCGCAGACCCTGTACGGCACGCTCAAATATGTCCTTCCGGTTTCTGAACTTGGTAAGGGAGCTCTGGTAGTCTCCCATGGAAGCGCACAGCTCGAGAGCCTCCAGGGAATAGCGTGCGATCTCCTCCAGGCGCTGCACCTGATTGATATCCGGGCCGACACCCGGGTTGGGGAAACGCCCGGATTCCGGTCCCGCTTCCGGAGGACTATCGGGAATCTTCTTCAAAGTATGCCTATTCAACCGTTTTATAAATAATTTCGAATATGTCGGCGAGCTGGTAGTCGATCTCGCTGATTACCGGCACAATCATATGCCGGTCCAGCCCCAGCTCCCGGGTAACGCCCGGCTCGATCACCGGCACGAAAAATTCGCCGCTGTTTCCGATTTCCAGGGCGTTGACGATAATATCTGCCAGGTTGATAACGGCATTTTCGTGAAACGCGCCCGCATGACCCGGGAAATGGTGGCACCGGATCATCTGGCACAGGCTTTCCGGCAGGTTCCAGAGGGAGGCGAGCTGCGCCCCGATTTCCGAATGGTCCAGGCCGAAACGTTTTGCCTCGGCCGCAAACAGAAAAATCTCTTCGGAACGCGCATCCCGAAGCAATTCGTAATATTCTCCGGACAGGTTCTGCACCATGATCAACCGGCCGATATCATGGAGAAGGCCTGCCACGAAGAAGCGCTCCTGTTCGATCCTTTCCGGAAAATAGCTGGACAAAAGCCTCGCGGCGGTACCGCATGCAATGGAATGCTCCCAGAAAGAAACCATGTTGATAAACCGGGAAGGAATTTTCTTGAAAAACGAGACCGCTGATACGCCGGAGACAATGGTCATCAACTGATTGGTTCCGATCAGCGCCAGCGCCCAGGTAAGCGTGTCGACCTTCTGCCGGAGACTGTAGAAACTGCTGTTGACCAGCTGAAGCACCTTCGCGGAAAGGGTCATATCCTTGCTGACGATTAACGCAATATCATCCAGGGAGGCTTCCGGGTTATTGATGGCCGCAATGGTCTTGTAGTAAACGTCCGGGATGGTCCCCAGGCGGATGGTCTTGTGAATTAACTGTTCCGCATCGATTTTCCGGGTTTTTTTTCTCCTGCCGTCTTGCAGCGCGTCGGCTTCATCCGGTTCCGGGAGCGAGATGTCCTGCGCATCCGGGGTTTTATTTATTTTTCGCGCTTTTTCCAGGTAGCTTGCCTGGAAGAGTTCGTAAATGAACGGGTCGTTGAGATCATTGTACTGAAAGCGGTAGCGGGTAATTTCATCGGCTTTCTCCCGGATCTCTATAGGAATGGCCCGCTCTTCGGCCTTGCCCGGTTCCTCTTCCGCATCCGCGCGCACCGGCACCTCGCCGATTCCCCAGATTTTGAAAACCCGGATCAACTTGGGGCTTATTTCCTGGCCGGCCGGAGCCAGCATGCGTCCCTGGGGGTCCTTGACATCCCCGGACAACACCATTCCAGGCGTAATATTTTTTACGGCAATCTTACCCACCGGTCGAAACCGATCTACTTTTTCTTTGATTTGAGTATCTCATACCCCTCGTTAATCAGGGCCATGGCATCGTTGCTGCCGCCCGCGTCGGGATGAAACTTCTTGGCCATCAATCCCCACTTCCACCGCAGATCCGCCGCCTCGTCAATTATAGAATCCAGGTTGAACAGGTTGCTTAGCGCCTTGACCTTTTCCTTGTACTCCAGGCGCTGTATCTCCTCGAAAAACGTCGGCGACAGGCTTTCCACATACAAGGAGAAGCGGCGCTTGCCGATCTCCTCCCGCAGCGACTGGTTCGTGACGTAGCGTACGATAAAATCGAGAATATTGCGCTTATCGAACTGACTGAAACGCCCCAGGGCCTCGTACTGATCCATGATATCGGTATCCTGCATCCACAGGATGCAGCAGTTTTCCACGGCAGCGGACCACGTCACCTTGAAGCTGTAGTTGTCGATAGTAATTTCCGTTAAAGTTTCAGAATAATGAAGATCCATTTAAAACCACCGCTGTTGGGCAATCGATTCGGTGGATGCCTGCCTCTATTTCAAAAAAGACATCAGCAGTGTCGATTTCTCCGCCTCCACCCGGACGGAATCCACCATTTGTACCAAAAATTGTTCGTCAAGGTCAAATTCCCGCGCCACGTCCGTGATTTCCGGAACACACCCGTTGCCGCCGTCTCCCAGGCGGCCCGCATTGGCGACCCGGTCGGCCAGCCGGATGATGCGGACCAGCTTCCGGTATTCCCCCGGGGCGTTTTCCGGGTCCTGGTGCCACCGGATAACCACCGTCAGATGGGGGGAGAGCTTCCATTTTTTTGCAAGCCAGGCACCTACCTGCCCATGATCGATGCCTATCACGCGCTTTTCGGCTTCCGAAAGCTCGATTTTTTCCTCGCGGCTGGCGGCGAGCGCCGTGACGAACCGGTCGTGAAAATACTGCTCGAATATGATCTTGCCGATATCATGAAGCAGGCCGCACAAATGCAGCCCGTCCCTGGAGGCGAAAGCATCCGCCCCGGAAACCTCCGGCAGACGCCTTGCACCCACGTCCGCGGCGATTCCCGTGCAAATACAGTGGCGCCAGAATTCGGCCCGGTCGAACTTTGCCTTTCCCCCCGGCGGAAACGTCGAAAAGACCGCAGCGGACATGGCGATGTTGCTGACCGCCTGGAATCCCAGCCGCACAATGGCCGACTTCAGGGATGTTGCCTTTTCGTTTCCCAGATAAAACGACGAATTGACGATCTTCATGATACGGGTCATGATGGCCGGATCGTCCTCGATAATTTCGGCGATGCGGCTGGCCTGGACGTCCGGATCCCGGAGCGCCTGGCCCAGGTTCTCGATCACCTTGGGAAGGGTCGGCAGGTTCCGGATCGCCGAAAGCCGTTTTTCGATGTCCGGCGGCATCACCATTGCACGGGCCCTCTCCCCTCATCATGATCCGTGGGATTGTTCATGACCCGTACGACGGCTTCCCGAACAGCCTGCCGGATGTCTTCATCGGAGACCTGCTCCTGCAATACAATGGAAAAGGCTTGCGTATAACGGGCGGGAAGCCGGTTGAGCGCAAGGGCGTAGATATCCTGTATGGCGATCACGTCGGGCTCGAAGTCCGGGTAGCCTGCCAGGATATCCGGCAGATGCGAAATCACCCGACGCTCGTTCCGGTTACGGATTTTGCTCAGATCCGCATCCCCGACCCGGTATTTGTCCCTGTTTTTTTCCCCGCCTTCCATGTGTTTCTCCCCGGCTTTATTTGCTGTTGCCGCTTCTCCCGAATAATTCTCCCGGGCGATTCTTGCGGGCGATACGCTCCGGCACGCCCTTGCCGCATTGAATTCCCTACTCTTTCCGGTTTACGTACTCAATAATTTTCGCCGGTATGCCGCCCAGGGGAAGCACGGCTTCCGCGGCGCCGAGCCGCACCGCCTCTTTGGGCATGCCGTAGACCACGCAGGAGGCTTCGTCCTGGGCAATGGTCCGGGCGTGGTTGTTTTTCATCTCCAGCAGGCCGCCGGCGCCGTCCTTGCCCATGCCGGTCAGGATAACGCCCACGGCGTTTCTGCCCGCCGCCCGGGAAGTGGATTTGAACAGCACCTCCACGCTGGGTCGATGCCCGCATACCAGGGGGCCGGATTTCACCTGCACGTAGAAGCGGGCGCCGCTTCGCTGCAGAAGCATGTGGTAATTCCCGGGAGCGATCAAGGCGATGCCCGGTTTCACCGAATCGTTGTTTTTCGCCTCCCGCACCTCCATGGCGCAGATCTGGTTCAATCGCGCCGCCAGGGACGCCGTGAACTGTTCCGGCATGTGCTGAACGATGACGATGCCCGGAGAGTTGGCGGGCATCTGCAGAAGCAGTTCCTGTATCGCCTGGGTGCCTCCGGTGGAAGCCCCGATTGCGATGACGGTTTCCGTCATCTTCGCCTGGGAGATGCGCACCGGCGCAGCAGCCGACCGGCCTCCAGTGTTTCCGGAACCCGAAAACGCCCCTCCGCCCTTCGGGACGCGCGCCCATGCGGCGGCCCGGATCTTTTCGATCAGGGCGTCCGACATGTCATTGACCGAAAGAGACGATCCCGGCTTGCACATGACCTCCACGGCGCCGGCGTTCATGGCCTCCAGGGCCAGCTCGCCGCCCCTGGTCGTCAATGAAGATACGATAATAACAGGCAAAGGATAATATTTCATCAGTTTTTTTAGAAACGTCAATCCGTCCATACGGGGCATTTCCATGTCGAGCAGAACAACGTCCGGCCGCAGCTCGACGATCTTGTCCCGCGCAACGTAGGGATCGGGAGCCGTCCCCACGATTTGGATATCTTCCGCGCGGGCCAGCTCCCGGGAAAGCACCTGGCGCACGATTGCGGAATCGTCGATAATCAGAACCTTTATCATGAAATTTCAGCCTGTATTTAGATTGATGCACTCTTAAAAGTCTCGATCCGACGGCTTTGTAAAAAGTTCAAGATCAAGACCAAGGCTTGCGCGATTTCGAAGAATGAAGAGTACTTGGCGTACGTGCATGTTTACAAGGCGTAAGCCGCAAATTCTGAGAAATCGCGCGTAACACAGATATTGGACTTTTTACGAAGCCGTCAAGATTAAAATCAGCATGCCGTCGCCGAATCGAGCCGTACCAGGATCGGGGACTCTTCCACCAGGTACACCGCGTACGATCCGCCCACGAAAAGAGAGCGCCATTCATTCGGATCCACGGAAGCGGTTTCCGGAATGGACAGATCGAAGACTTCCTCGGTGCCGAATTTTTCCGACAGGAGATACCCGCACGCAACGTTGACCACTTCCTTCAAGGCGTTTTCACCCGCATCGGGCGGCAGCTCGTCCGCTTCCGCGCCCAGGATGTTTTCAGCCAGCTCCTCGCAGAAATCAACCGGCGAAACAATCTCGAAAACGCCTGCTGCGCTTTTGCCGGAAAATCCGATGCGCGCGCACAGGCACTCCACCGGCGCCTCGCTGTCGAAATCCGGTTCTTCTTCCACGAACATGAAGGCAAAACCTTCGAAAACCTCGGACAAAACGCGCAATACGATTTCATTGTCGGGGTTTTTCAGTGTGTTCATTTCCAAATCCTTTCCTGCCATATTTCCTTTGGCATCCGTGATATATCCGGGACACACCCGATAGTGCATTCGCATAGGGATCAGAGAGATGTTTTTCGACTCCTAATGCAGCAGATCCCGTACCACGCGGGCAAACTCCTCGGGAACGAACGGTTTGTGGAGATAGGCGCTGATTCCCATCTCCCGGAGTGAATCGATTCTTTCCCGGCTGCGTTCCGTGGAAATGATCACCACGGGTATGGTGGCCATAAGGTCCCGCCTGACCATCTCTTCTATCAGCTCCATCCCGTTCATCTCCGGCATGTTGATATCCGCAAAGACGATGTCGATCCAGTTCTCCTCCAGCACGGTAAGCGCCTGGCGGCCGTTTTCCGCAAAATGATACCCGCTGATGTTCAGATCCGAGATCTTCAGCGTCTTGGCCACCATTTTCCGGATAATCGGCGAATCGTCCACAATCAAAACGTTGTAACCCATGTTGATACACCTTCAGTATTGTTTAATGTCAGCTGAATATCATATCAAGCTCGCGCATCCTGTCCAGGGTTTTGCTGGCCGTGTATTCCAGGTGCTTTTTTTTAAGCCCCACGGTCCGCACCGACTCCGAGAACACCTCGTGCGCCAGGCCGTAAATCCCGGTTCCGACCCCCTGGGATATGGAAAGCATATCCGCAAGATGGACCAGGTTGATAATCTCCCCGAAAGCCGTCGCCTGATCGGGCTCGTGATGCCACCGGGCGCCCGCCACGATCTCGGGAGACAAGTGCCAGTTCTCCAGAATCCGTGCGCCCGCCTCCGCGTGACTGATCCCCAGGATCTCCTTTTCGAATGCCTCGAACGATCCGCGACCCCGTTCAAAGTTTTCGTTGAAATCGATTCTTGCCTCCTGAACAAAAGGATCCAGAACAATAATCCCCAGGTCGTGAAGCAGCCCGACCGTGAAGACCGTGTCTTCATGGGGAATCGACAAAAGCCGGGCAAGCTCCCGGGCGGCCAGCCCCGTCCAGATAGCGTGCCGGAGCAACTCCCGCGCCTGGAGGCCGTAGCCGGGCAGGTTGGGCACCAGCCGGGGCGATACCGTGAGGGAAAGCACCAGCTCGAGGATCCGCTTGGTTCCCAGGCGGACCAATGCCTGCTGCAAAGAGCCCACCGTGCCGGCGCCGCCGAAGTAGACCGAGTTGGCCAGCCGCAGTACGTTTGCGGTCAGGCCGGGGTCGTATTGCACCATGTCGTGTATAACGACAAAATCCACATCCGGGTCATCCAGGTATCCCAAAAGACTCTGGCTCAGGGAGGGCATCTCCGGGAACGCCGCGATATGCTGTTCGATGATGTCAAGGTAGTTCATAATGGACCAGTTTTCCTCCTGATTTGATAGAAAATCGGCCGGTGGCGATATCGAGGGAAATCGTCCTCGACTTGTTGCCGCCCACTTCCTGGACATTCATGAGAAGCCCGTTTTTCCAGAGAAT
>SLJY01000205.1 GCA_007134875.1 Desulfobacterales bacterium | reverse complement strand
CGCGCAGGCGCCGCTACAGGCTGAGCGTCTCGGGCTGCTGTGCCTCGTGCGGATGCTGTTCGCCGGCATACACCTTCAGTTTTTTGAGCATTGCCGAGCCCAGGCGGTTTTTGGGGAGCATTCCCTTTACCGCAAACCGGACCAAGTCCTCGGGGCGCTTCTGCAGCAACTTTTCAGCGGTGATTGCCTTGATCCCGCCGATGTATCCACTGTGTCGATAGTATGTTTTCTGGGTCCACTTGCGGCCCGTGAGGCGAACCTTGTCGGCATTGACCACCACGATGAAATCCCCGGTATCCACATTCGGGGTGAACATGGGGTTGCGCTTTCCCCTAAGCCGGCTTGCCACCTCGGAGGCGAGCCGTCCAAGGATCATGTCCCTGGCGTCAATCACGTACCACTTTCGCTCAACTTCGTTTTTCCTGGCGCTTTTCGTATATTTCTTCAATGGTGCCGTCTCCTGTCTGTAATGTAATTGAGGATATGTAACTAAATCACCGCTTGCTGTCAAGGAAAAAAGAGCGTAGACTCAATATAAAACGCTTTTCCAATACCCGATACAATACAACCTGCCGCCGCCCCGAAGCGTGTGCGGCCGGATTATGCCAAAAGGGCGATACTATGACAAACCGAGAAGTCGAGGTCAAGTTTTATCTGCACGACGCCGATGCCGTCCGGCACCGGATCACCGAGGCAGGTGGCGTGTTTGGGCAGCGGGAGTCGGAGACCAATATTCGCCTGGATACCGGCCGCTCCGCTTTGCTCGAAGCCGGCGCCCTGCTCCGCCTCCGGAAAACCGATACCCGATGCCTGCTGACGTACAAGGAGCAGACCGGACCCGATGGATCCGGGTGCAAAGTATACGAGGAATTGGAAGTCACGGTTTCGGATTTCGAAAAAACAACCGCCATTTTCGCGCGTATTGGCTACAAACCGGTCCAGCGCTACGAAAAAATCCGGGAAACCTATGCAATGGGAGAGGCCGAGGTGTGCATCGACGCGATGCCCTACGGCAATTTTCTGGAAATCGAAGCAAGCCCGGCGGAGATCCGGTATACGGCGGAAAAACTCGGATTCCGGTGGGAAGACCGGATTCTCGGCAACTACCTGGGAATTTTCGAGACCGTCCGGAAACGCTATCGGCTCGATTTCAACGACGTGACATTTGAAAACTTCGGGGATTCACCGGTGGATTTCGGTGAGATCGTGCATCTTTTCACTGCTCCAGACCGATCCTGAGCAAAGCTACCGGCACTGCTCCTCGCGGACGAATCCCAAATGCGCAAACGCCGCATCCGAGGCCTTTCTTCCGGAAGAGGTGCGAATGATCAGACCGGTTTTGAGTAAAAACGGCTCCACCACATCGACCAGGGTGTCGGTTTCTTCCTGAAGGGTCGCAGCCACCGCTTCGATACCCACCGGCCCGCCGTTGTAATAGGTGATAATGGTGCCGAGATACTGGCGATCCAGGGGGGTGAGGCCCAGGCTGTCGATCCCTTCAAGTTCGAGAGCCTCGGCCACTGCCCTGCGGTCGACGCGGCCGCCGCATTTTACCTGGGCATAGTCCCGGACCCGCTTGAGAAGCCGGTTGGCGATGCGCGGCGTTCCCCGGGAACGCACGGCAAGCTCCGCCGTCCCCTCTACGTCGATGGGCTGATCCAGCAGGAATGCATTCCTGTGAATAATCGTTTCCAGCTCTTGCGGGGAATAAAAATCCAGGTTCCGGAAAATGCCGAAGCGGTGGCGCAAGGGGGAGGACAGCAGACCCACGCGGGTGGTGGCACCCACCAGCACGAACTGTTTGAGGCGAAAGCGGTGACTCCGGGCGTGAAGCCCCTTGTCGAACACAAAATCGATGCAGAAATCCTCCATTGCCGGGTAAAGCAGTTCCTCCACGGAGCGTGACAACCGGTGGATCTCATCGATGAAAAACACATCCCCGGCCTCCAGTTGGGTGAGCATTCCGATCAGGTCGCCCCCCTTCTCCAGGGCAGGCCCGGAGGTGATGATCAGCTTTCCCCCGATCTCATTGGCGATGATATGGGCCAGGGTGGTCTTGCCAAGGCCCGGGGGGCCATGGAACAGCACATGATCGATGATTTCACCGCGCTGATGAGCTGCTTCGATGCCGATCCGCAATGTTTCGATAGTCCTGGCCTGGCCCACGTATTCGGAGAGCCGCTCGGGACGCAAAGAAAGAATCTCCGGCTCGCTGTCCATGGGAAGACTGGCTGTATCGACAATCTTTTGCCCGACCGTGGAGAACCTGAAACCATCCGTACTCATCATGCCCCTTTACCCGGGAGTCCCCCGCCCCTGTAAATTTCTTCGAAAAGCGACTCCGGATCGGCGACCGCGGGATTCCGCCTCATTGCATCCGCCACCATTTCCCTTGCCTCCCCGGCTCTGTGCCCGAGCCTGGACACCAGCACGTCCATGACCTGGACGACAAAATCCTTTTCGCCCGGTTCATCAAGGCGTTTCGGTGCCGGCTCCGCAGTTTCCGCAGCAGCCCGCGGCCGTCCGAATCGTCCGGTTTTCCCTTGCAGCGTAGCAACGATCTTGTTGGCCACCCGGTCGCCGATGCCTGTTAACTTCTTGAGTTTTGCCGTGTCTTTTTCCTCAATTGCAGCGGCAATATCCTCCACCGGAAGGGTAAGCGCTTTCACCGCTTTCAGTGGGCCTATGGTTTCGACAGAAATGAAAAGCTCGAAAAATTCCCGCTCCGATTCCCGGTTGAACCCGATAAGGACCGGCCGGGGGGTTCGCTCGGTCTGGTGAAAATAAATATACAGCGCCAGTTCGTCGTCTGAGCCATCTTCCGGCAGGTTTTCCATAACGAATGCGGGAACGAGGATCTCGTAGCCCACGTGATTGACAAGCAAAAGGATCCGGTCCGGGTCCTTTTTCAACAGCCTGCCCTCCAGGTACGCAATCATTTCGGCTTTTTGCCCTTCATCATCCGGATCGATTCCTGTTTACTGCAGGCGAATCATATCAAGTCCGCCTGTTCAAAGCCTCTGCGGCAGGGCCGCAGTTCCTGTACAAACCTGTCAACGCCAGTGCCAATGCATCCGATGCATGCTCCGGCCGGATCGGCTCCGGGTGCTTCAGCCGGTTTCGGACACAAACCTCAAGCTGCACCTTCCCGGCATTGCCGCTGCCCGTCAGGATCCGTTTTGCCTCCCGAACAGCGATTTCCATAATAGGAAGGGATTGGTGGCATGCCGCCAGGAGAATGACGCCGGTCACCTTGCCCAGCGTAATGCCGGACTTCGGGTAGCGATCGAGGGAAAAGACATCTTCCACCACCATGACATCCGGGGACATATCGTCGATGGCCCGGATCACGCCGTCATAGATCCGCCGGAGCCGATCGGGCAGCGGCGTATCCGGGCGCGTGCGGATGGTACCAAAGGCATAGTCCGACACTGCCAGAGCCTCACCGTCTACGACGGCGATTCCCGTGGACGCCAGGCCCGGATCGATGCCGAGCACCCTCATGGAATCGTTTTCCACTTAGCGTCGGCGGCAGGGATAATCCCGGAAAAGGAAATCATTGCTCGATCCTTTTGATCCGATTCCGGGCGACTTGCGCCTCGTTATGATCCGGGAACCGGTCCACAAGTTCCCTCAGAACGAAAAGCGCGTTATCGTCTTCCCCAAGCAGGTGAAACGCGATCCCCTGCTTGAGATAGGCGCCGGTAACTTTGTTGCCTTCCGGATAGTCGTCGATCACTTTCTGGTATTCCACGATGGCACGCTCATACCACTCTTCGGCGAAATAGACCTCCCCTGTCCAGAAACGGGCATTGTCGGCAAGGCGTGATTCGGGAAACCGCTCCAGAAACACCTCGAATCCGTCAAGTGCCCGGTCGAATTCACCGTCATCAAACAGCCCTTTCGCGGCGCTGTAAAGGGCTTGCTCATCCATCTCCTCAAAGGTTTCGGCGTCGGCCGGTTCGTTTTCGCCGGACGAATCCGGGTCTCGCCTTTCCGCCTCCATCCCAAGGTAGGCTTCCATGCGCTCGAGACGCCGTTCATACGCTTCGATACGCCTGGCATTGCTCAAGATGCCCGTACTCAACTCGGCCATTTCATTTCGAACCATGCCGACATCCCGGCCTATCCGGTATTCGACCTCCTCAACCATTCCGGTAAGCCGGCGCATTTCTGTTCGCATGTCATAGAACTCCGCCTGTTGAGTGGCTGCAAAGGCCCTGAGTTCCGCCTGCGTGGTCTCGGAGATATCGTCATCGCCGCCGATTTCGGATAGCGTCTGCCGCAGGCGTTCATTTTCAGACTCCAGGGCTTTTACCCGGTCCTCCACATCCCATACCTCCTGCCGCATGGCGCACCCGCCCGCGCCGGCGACAAGGGCAAACAAGACAAATAATATCAATATCGGCTGGTATCGAATCATGGATATCCATTCCTGTTAACTACATATAGAGGCACTCGCAAAATGTCGCGATAAGCGGCATGGGATATGCTGGCGAAGGAATCGCATCGTTTAAACGCCGCCGCGACAAATCCCACGGGAGAGTGACTTTTGTAATGCGCTTCCTTCGTCAGCACACCCCATGTTCCCGCGCATGCGCGCAATTTTACAGAATGTCACGTACGCTCGGCACACTGAATGCTCCGGGAGAAGACCACGTCTTTGTTGCAAGGCTGACGGCATTCGAACCGGTCGGTTTCCGGCTACCGCAGACGGAATTCAGCCCGCCTGTTTTTGGACCATGCCTTCTCGTTGTCACCCTGCACCGCGGGCCGCTCCTCGCCGTAGCTGATAGTGACAATCCTGGAGGGTTCGACGCCGGCATTCACGAGAAAGTCCTTTACGCTCTGGGCCCTGCGGGATCCCAGTGCCAGGTTGTACTCCTCGGTCCCCCGGTTATCGCAGTGCCCCTCGACAATCACGGTGACATCACCGTTCTTCTTGAGCCAGCGAGCCTGGCGAAGCAGTATTTCCCGAGCCTCGGTGGTCAGACTGGAGTTGTCGAACGCAAAATACACCGTTGACTCCAGAAATGCCATCCGGTCCATTTCCTTTTCCACGCGAGCAGCTTCCTCTTCGGGCGTGAGATCCCGAAAACCCTCAAGCTCCTGTTCGGCGATGCGCCGCTGCCGCTCGAGTTCGGCTTCGATCTCAGCACGCTCACCGGTCCGGATGTCCATGGGTTGTTCATCCGGCGGATAGTCTTCCGGTTCCGGCGGTCGTTTGGCGCAGGACGCGAACATCACCAGGCTCATCACTAAGACGAGCAGAAGACCAAAAGAAATGCATTTTTTCATTGCTGTTTTTCTCCTTGAAATAATAACAATACATGATTGCATAGAGAGCTACTGCCCGGTAACGGGAGACCAGTCCGGAAGGGACTGGTTGCCGGGCTTATCGATCAGTTTTCTCTGTTCCCCGCCCATGGCGGTCATGACATATATGCTTGACTCGCCTTCCCGGGTGGATGAAAAGACAATCAGGTTCCCGTCGGGAGACCACGAGGGGGATTCATTCCGGCCTGAATCCTGCGTAAGCTGGCGCAGGCCGCTGCCGTCAACGTTGATCACGAATATATCGCTTTGCCCGTCACGCATCGATGAATAGGCGATCTGATCCCCCCGGGGCGACCACTCGGGCTGCGTGTTGTAGCGGCCCTCGAAGGTAAGACGCCTCGTTCGCATGGTATCGAGGTTCATGATGTATATCTGGGGCGAACCGGCCCGGCCCGAAACGAATGCCATTTTTTTCCCGTCCGGCGAAAAACCCGGCGATACATCCACGCCCCAGCTGTTTGTCAGTCTTTTATCTACATCTCCCTCCGGGGTCAAAAGGTAAATCTCTTCATCTCCCTCAAAGGAAAGGGTTGCTGCAAGGCCTGAACCGTCGGGTTTCCAGGCCGGGGTGATATTAAGCCCTTCAAAATCGGCAAACACCTCATTTTTCCCGGAATCCACCGACCAGATATAAATATCCGGCTTGTCCGCGGCATAGGAGGTATATGCGATGCGCCGGCTCTCCGGGCACCAAGCAGGGGTCAGGACAATATCGTCCGGCGCAGTGATCCGGCGGACATTTTCCCCATCGAAATCAGAGACAAAAACGGCCTTGCCGTTTTCCGTTTCCGAGACAAAGGCGATCTGGGTATTAAACACACCCCAATCACCTGTCATCCGGTAAATCATTTCATCGGAGAAGCGGAGCACCATTCTCCGCAAATCGGATGTGTCCCCCGTGTAGCGTTTCCCGAAAACAAGTTCCTGCCGGAAAGGATCGAAAAGCCGGAACTCCATCTGAAGCACCCTGCCTTCCAGACGGATCCCGCCCGTGATGAGCAGATGCGCCCCGATATCCCGCCAGTTTCCGAAATTGACCTCCCGTGCCGTGATACCCTGCTCTCCCGGCGCCTCAAGAAACGCACGATCGTCGATCAGATTGAAGTAGCCTGTAAACGCAAGAGCCCTCCCGAGGATATCGGCCGTCTGTTCGGCCAGAAGACCGGTTTCCGCATCATCTGACAAGGATGCGGGAACGGTCACTGCAAGGGGTACCTTCCGGTGAAACGGATCACTGATGTTGATATAGTCATAGTCTGCAAAGGCTTTTCCGCTATATACAAAAACCATAAAGAGGCTAAGGAGGAAAACGGGATGGAACAAGGTAATTCGGCTATTCATTACATAATTTCCAGATATTTGATTTACAAATAATGATGCACTCGGATCCCGCGGCAACCCTTAAGGGATTCCTTTCGCGGTTTTATTGCAGGCCGCCCGGTGTGAACCCCACCATCAGGTGGTACTGCGGCATCCCGTCGGGCAGCGGGGGCAGCGGATCGGATTTCATGACGGTTCTGTATGCGGATTCATCGAGATATTCGTTTCCGGAGCGCTTTTCAAACCATACGTCCGTGATCTCGCCGTCCTGCCTGATCGTCATCACGACGCGGCTTTCCAGGCCCCGCGTATCGCCGGCAATCTGCTCGGAAAAAACCCAGTTGTTTCTCAATACCGAGCGGACTTCAGCCTGGTATATCTGAAGCCGGGTGAAGGCCTCCGTGGTCATGCCGCCCCCCCGAGATCCGCCTTCGCCCGAACCGGCTGCTCCGGTCCCGCCTCTGCCACGGGGACGATCCTGCTGTCCTTCCGTTTTCCCTTCGAGTTCTTCCACGCGCCGCCGCACGGATGCATGCCGATTATCGCCTGATGTTTCCTGCTCCAGGCGCCGCACCGTATCCGCGACGCGCTGCCGCTGCTCCTGCGCCCGGAGATCTTCGGGCCGGACCACCCGGTCCTGCTGTACACGTTGACCGGAGCGGGATGAGGCAGATCGTTTTACCGAGGGTTCCGAGGCCTGCAGCTCGGCAGGCAGCACGAGGGTATCCGCGGAGATTTCCGGGCTTCGGGCAACACCCGATTTCATCGGGACGGGAGCGGGCTCCTCCAGGTCGGCTACGGCATCAGCCTCCGCATCGCCTGCATCAAAAGCATCATCCGGTCCTTCGGCCACCGGGGCACCCCCGGGAGCACCGTCTCCCGCTCCCGGAGAAGGCAAATCCGGACTCAGGGAAACCAGCCGGACATTCATCGTCTCCATCCGGTCCATCCGGCCGCCCGTGTCATCGCTGGATGGCAAAAACAGCAGGAAAAAAAGAAGTCCCAGATGAATGGCAAACGAGATTCCCACGTAGGCGGAGGCTTTTTTATACTGGCCTTCCGGCCGGTATACATATTCATGTTCTTCGTGCAGGTCAGGATGCATTATCGATCTGCTTAGCTGTTCAGTTGCTTTGCGGTGCCCGCGCCTGCTCGATGCTTCCAACCGGCTCGGTTACGACACCCAACTGGTCCACACCTGCGCTTTTAATCTCGGACATCACGAGAACGACCTGCCCGTAGGAGACGTTTGTGTCGGCCCGGAGAAACACGTTTCGGGACAGCCGGTTTTCAAAGATGAACGACAATCGTTCGCCGAGGTTTTCAACAGGCACGGACGCCTCGTTGATGGATACGTTGCCCGCCTCGTCGATGACAACCACCAGGGGCTCCTCGGCCTGATCAAGGCCCGTTGCATGACGGGTCTGGGGCAGATTGACATCGACGCCCTGTACCATCATGGGCGCTGCGACCATGAAAACGATCAACAAAACCAGCATCACGTCCACGAAAGGGGTGACATTGATATCTGAAAGCAGTGAATTCTGGTTCGTATTAATGGCCATGGATCAGGCCTCCCCGGATTGCTGGCGACGGGATTCGCTCTCCACGATGCTCAGGAAATCATTGGAGAAGCTTTCCATCTCCGATTCGATGATGCGGATTTTTTGGGTAAAGTAATTGAATCCGATAACCGATGGAATCGCCACGGCCAGTCCCGCCGCGGTCGCAACCAGCGCTTCGGACACCCCCGGAGCCACCGCGGAAAGGCTGGTGGTACCGGTCTGTACGGCGATGGCCCGAAAGGCGTTCATGATGCCCCAGACTGTTCCGAAAAGCCCGATGAAGGGAGTGATATTGCCGGTGGTGGCCAGAAACGGCACCATCTGGATCATGCGGATGCTTTCCATATTCCGGGAACGGCCCAGCGTTCGCCGGATGCTTTCCACATTGGCCGCAAAATCCTGCCGCCCTTTGTTCTGGGCATCCGGGCGGTGCATTTTCCGGAGTTCCATGTAGCCATTTCGAAAAATACGCGCCACCGGGCTGTTCTCTAACTCCTTGGCCTTGGCAAAGGAGTGGGAGAAGTCGCGGGTCTTCCAGAAATATTCAATAAACAGCGCGGATTCCTTGAAAGCACGCCGCATATAGATAAATTTCATAAAAATAATCGCCCACGTAGCAATGGAAAACGCGAGAAGAAGGTATATGACAAACTGCACCATCGGCCCCGCGCTTCGCACCATTGCAACAATACTGAGATCTTCTGGAGTCATCTGTGATCTACTGCTCCGTACGTGTTAATATTGCCTTTGTACCGATTTCCATCAGGATAGAAATTATCCAAGCCTGGTCCTTGTGTCAAGAACAATAAACAGCGTATCCTTTAAAGTTTGCCTGCATCGCGGGCTTCTTACAGAAAAAGCCCTTATGGGGATCCATAAGGGCTTTTTCACTTTTATCACTTCGGCGCCCGTGGAAACACTTTTCACCCACCACGCCGCAGTGGTCTATTTTGTTCAAAGGCGGAAAATCGCGGCGATATTACATCATGCCGCCCATGCCGCCCATGCCGCCCATGCCGCCCATTCCGCCGCCGGGCATGCCGCCGCCTTCACCCTTTTCTTCCGGGATTTCAGCGATCATTGCCTCGGTGGTCAGCATCAGGGAAGCAACGCTGGCTGCATTCTGGATGGCGAAACGAACCACCTTGGTCGGGTCGATAACCCCTGCCTTGATCAGGTCTTCGTAGGTATTGGTCTCGGCGTTGTATCCGACCGCGTCCTTTTCCTTCCTGACCTGGTCGATGACCACGGAGCCTTCGAAGCCGGCATTGTTGGCAATCTGGCGCAGGGGTTCCTCGATGGCCCGGATCACGACCTTCACGCCCAGGTCTTTTTCCGGATCCAGCTTGAGCTTTTCCAGAGCGGGCACACAGCGAACCAAGGCCACGCCGCCGCCGGGGACGATGCCTTCTTCAACGGCTGCGCGGGTCGCGTTGAGTGCGTCTTCCACGCGGGCCTTCTTCTCCTTCATCTCGGTCTCGGTGGCTGCGCCCACATTGATGACAGCGACGCCGCCCACCAATTTGGCCAGTCTTTCCTGAAGTTTTTCACGATCGTAATCGGAGGAGGTCTCCTCGATCTGCGCGCGAATCTGCTTGACGCGCTTTTCGATGTCGGTCTTTGTGCCGGCGCCGTCCACGATGGTGGTGTTGTCCTTGTCGATGGAGATGCTCTTGGCACGGCCAAGATCTTCAATGGTGATGCTTTCGAGCTTAAGCCCGATATCCTCAGAGACTACCTGGCCGCCGGTCAGAATGGCGATATCCTGGAGCATGGCCTTTCTGCGATCGCCGAAACCGGGGGCTTTAACGGCTGCAACATTCAGGGTGCCGCGCAGCTTGTTGACCACCAGGGTCGCCAGTGCTTCGCCTTCCACATCCTCCGATATGATCAGCAGGGGTTTGCCCATCCGGGAGATCTGCTCGAGAATCGGCAGAAGGTCTTTCATGTTGCTGACCTTCTTTTCGCTGATCAGAATGTAGGGATCTTCCAGGCTCACGGTCATCTTCTCGGCATCCGTGACAAAGTAGGGAGAGACATACCCGCGATCGAACTGCATACCTTCGACAACGTCGAGCGTCGTTTCCATGGACTTGGCTTCTTCCACGGTGATGACGCCTTCCTTGCCAACCTTTTCCATGGCGTCGGCAATGATGTTGCCGATGGTTTCGTCGTTGTTTGCGGAAATGGTGCCGATCTGGGCAATTTCACGCTGGCTGCTGGCGGAGCGGCTCAGCTTGTTGAGCTCCTTGACGGCTGCTTCAACGGCCTTGTCAATGCCCCGCTTGATCGACATGGGGTTGTTGCCGGCCGCCACGAGTTTCTGGCCTTCATTGTACATCGACCGCGCAAGAACGGTCGCCGTTGTGGTACCGTCACCGGCCATGTCGGACGTCTTGCTGGCGACCTCCTTGACCATCTGGGCGCCCATGTTCTCGAACTTGTCTTCCAGTTCGATTTCCTTGGCTACCGTGACGCCGTCCTTGGTTACCGTGGGAGAGCCCCAGGATTTTTCGATCACCACGTTGCGGCCGCGGGGTCCAAGCGTAACCTGTACCGCATCGGCGAGCTTGTTGACGCCGTTTAACATCTTTTCACGGGCTTTATACCCGTATTTTATATCTTTAGCTGTCATATCGTCTTCCTCCGGTTTCTTGTTTCACATTCAACGGGTTATTCGTTATTCGATGATTCCGAGAATATCATCTTCGCGCATGACCAGGTGCTCTTCGTCGTTGATCTTGACTTCGGTGCCGGCATACTTGGCGAACAAAACGCGGTCGCCCGCTTTCACCTGAAGCGCCATCCGCTTTCCGTCATCATTGAGTTTGCCGTCGCCTACAGCGATGACCTCTCCCTGGGCCGGCTTTTCCTTGGCACTGTCGGGAATGATAATGCCGCCTTTGGTTTTCGATTCCTCTTCAAGGCGTTTTACAAGAATCCGGTCGTTTAAAGGTTTAATCTTCATTGCCAACTTCTCCTTTTCTTGTACCGATTAGCAGTTAATCAAAGTCAGTTGAAAGTACACGCCATATCCGAAACAGGCCGCCGAGGCCGCAAGCCGGTAAAGCGCATCGATTTCTATCCATTTTATCCAGTCGGTTTACACTGCCCGGATGACATTCAGGCAAACCGACACCGAGTCGTCCGCCAAGCGAACCACTTCGGGTTAATATATAATGAAATCAGTTGTATACAATTATAAAACCTTGCATATACAAATCGTGTTGCAGAGATCAACCACAATCTCCCCTATGATCCGCTCTGCTGCTTCTATCCCGCTGTTTTTGCCCTGATGGATCCGCCCTGTTGGGCCCGCTATGATGCTTGCCTTCATTGCCGGCCGGCTGACTGCGGTTTGTTCGGCCAACACCTACGAAGCATCGGATTTGCAGGCGGAATTACAGGCTGTATTACCGCTTCCGGACTCGTCAGCCTTTGCGGTATTGGACTGATTGTTATCGCTTTCCGTCGGTGATGAGGATGCCTTACCGGAACTGTTGGCATAGTCGGTAACGTACCAACCGCTCCCTTTCAGGTGAAATGAGCATTGAGAAATCCGCTTTTCAAGCTTACCTGAACATTCCGGGCACTGGGCAAGCGGACTGTCGGACATTTTCTGCAGGATCTCGTGGACTTTTCCACAACCCCCGCACTGGTACTCGTAGATCGGCATCGTTAAAAAATCTCCTGTTTTCAGAATGATATATTACCATTCAGAACTGTCTCAATGAATCTTCCTAAATATAGTCAGCGAATAAGCAATGTCAAGGCATAGGGTATGTTTTTTTGCAGCAGAAATTCCCCGGCCCCGTCAGCCCTCCGGCGGTGCACGCCGTACGTGGATTTCATCCATCTGCTCGAATGCTTCCCGCCACTGGCCGTAAAATGTAAGGACCGCATCCAGATCCCGGGCGCGGGACTGCTGAAGGACATCGCGTGTTTCATGGTGTACCCGGATCTCCTCTATCTGCCGCTCCTCCGGAGGAACGTGGAAGTGCTGGAGAAACCGGCGGAACCGGACCACATGAATCAGTTCGTGGCAGACGATATAGAGCATAAACGGGTAAAGGCGAAGTGCCGGGAACCGATCGATGGCATCGAGTATGGCATGGTCCTGGATGCATACGAGGTAAAAATCTTCCGCCTCCGTTTCCAGCATGGACTCTTTTTTCCGGGCCCGATAACGGACGATCTGTGCGAAATGGTCATCCACGATTTCGTGGGAGGCCAGCCGGGATGATGTCCGGATATCGTAGTTCAACTGAAGTACCTGGCTGTCCGAAAGCTTGTAATAGTTCGATACCATCTCTTCAGAAACGCCCACAGCCTGGTTGACGCTATCGAGTTGGCGCGCATCGAATTGTCTTTTTTCTCCGCTACCTTCCATGCTCCTCTTTCCGAAAAACCGATTTGCCCCGACCGGCACCCGTTGCTTACCGCCGGGGCGCGGACATGATTCGGACGAAAAACGGTTGCAAAAATATGATGGACATGATTTTCTATTCGGGTTATATTACACTTTATTGTTTGATGAAACGACTTTTTTGGAAAGGGGGTGATCAATTGGGGAGCGTAATCAAGAAGCGCAGGAAAAAGATGCGTAAACACAAGCATCGCAAGTTGCTTGCACGTACGAGGCATCAAAGACGGAAAGGGAAATAAATGAATACCGGACCGTTTACCAATAAAAGAAGCCGGGGCGGGCGTTTCCGCCCGTCAATCAATTCGCGCCGATCGGAGGCTCGGAGGCCCTGATCTGCGAACCCTGATCTGCAAATAGTGCCTGCGAATAAATTGACGGCGGAATGCCCGATCCGGTTTTTTTTGTTATCCGGGTGTTTATTCCCGCCCGGCGCTCAGATCCATCACATCCAATGCCTGGCCTTCTCCCGCCGCGGTATAATCGTTGAGGTACCGCAGAAAGGGTGAATCCGTCGACAAAACGAAGTGCGACCCTCCCAGGGATTTGGCGTAAACGTCCATAGAACGCATGAAGGTATAGAACTCCGGATCCAGGTTGTAGGCTCCGGCATATATGGATGTTGCCTCCGCATCCGCCACACCCTTGAGCTCTTCGGACTTTGCGTAGGCTTCGGATCGGATTTCCAGCAGGTCGCGCTCCCGGTCACCGTCGATCCTTCTGGCCTCCCCCTCCCCCATGGACCGGATTTTTTCGGCCATCTGGTTCCGCTCGGCGATCATCCGGTTGTATACGGAACGCCGGACGTCCTGCACATAGTTTAAGCGCTTGATCTTGATATCGATCAACTCGATCCCCAGATGATCCAGCTTGGGCTGGGCGTCTTCAAGCATCATGCGGGTCAGCTGTTCACGTCCCACCCGAACCGTGTATTGCGCGGCAGGCATTTGATGCTCCTGTTCCATCTCCTCGAGCGCCTGCTGCACGGATTCGTCGTCGATATCCTCATCGAGTGCCCTCATTTCCCTGTTGGAGTTCCGGACGGTTTCAATGAGCTGGTGGGAGGTGATGACGTTGCGTACCGACGGATTGATGATGTCGTCGAGCCGTGCCAGGGCGCTGTCTATATCCGAAACCGTACGCATGTAGGCCTCCGGATCCACGACGCGCCACCGGGAAAAGGAGTCCACCCAGATAT
>SLJY01000066.1 GCA_007134875.1 Desulfobacterales bacterium | reverse complement strand
GACAAAATGTTCGCCTGGCATCCAAATTGACCGGATGGCATCTTGATGTAAAAAGCGAAACGCGGTATAATGAAAGTTTACAGTCCGGATTCGATTCCCTCATGCAGCTCCCGGATATGGATGAACCCCTGGCTAACAGACTCTTCGAGAAAGGGTATTTCTCCATCGAGGACCTCAGCAAGGTACGGGCCGACGACCTGGTTTCCGATCTTGATCTACCCAAAGAAGAAGCGCGGAAGCTGATCCGGGCGGCGGGCAAAGCCCTGGAGGCAGAGACCGCCGGAAATGAAAAAAAAGACCAGGCATCCGGGGTTTCACCGGAAGCTGCGGCGGATACCGCAGAAGAAACCACCGATCACGATGAAGGCGAAGCAGACGAACCGGATGATGCAACAAGCAGATAGAGCCCGGACCGGTTCGCCGTGACGGCAGGGGCGAACCGGTTACCAGGAATATATATCAGGAATCCCTGTTGGAATGGCATCAGGCAAAGCAAGGGGGTTGGATGGCAAAACGCAGAGTATACGAGCTCGCCAGGGAGCTTAACATGACCAACAAAGAACTGCTGGACAAACTCGGAGAACTCGGTATCGAGGTCAAAAACCACATGAGTTCCCTGGAGGACGACGAAACCGGCAGGATCAAGGACTCGCTGTTCGGCCGGAAGGAAAAGGCCGACATAGAGGATACTCGCGTCCGCCCAAACATTATCCGGCGTCGCCGAAAGCCCAGAAAGGAAGAAGAATCCGCCGGGCCGGAAGCCGCCGAAGCAAATGATGCGGCCCATGAAACCGCACCGGAACCGCCTGAGCCCGCCCCGGGAAAGCCAGCAGAGGAAAAAGAACCCGAACCGGTGGCTGCTGCAACACCGGAGGAACCTGCAACCAGGAGAAAGCCCGCCGCTGCCGCCAGGGCAAAAAAACCCGCCGAAAAAGCGCCGACGGATGAAGCGCCGCAAGAAATGGCAGAAGCGCCCGGAGCCGCTGCGGATACGGCCGATGCGTTGCAGACGACCGAACCGGAAGCCGCCCCGTCGGAACAGCCGAAGGCTGAATCGTCCGCACCGGATACCACGGCCGATGCCATGGAGGCAGACAGTGCGGCCGCAGGGGCGGACGAAACCATCCCTGATGCCGCAGCACAGGACCAACAGCCGGCTGATGAGCCGGCCGCTGCGGGTGCAAAAACGCCGGAAGCGCCGGAAGTTTCCGAAACCCAGGAAATAATCGAACCGGAAGGGATCGAAGCCGCCGGGACTAAAGAAGCGGAAGAAGCACCAACCGTACCCGATTTGCCGGAAGCGGCCGAAGCTCCCCGGAGAGAAAAAGCCGCCGAAAAACCTGCCGGAAAACCTGCCGGAAAAGCGAAATCTCCCGGTGTCGAAGCGGAAGCCGAAGCGGAAGCCGAAACGCCTGCGGAAAAATCGGCAAAGGCCCGCAAGGCCAGGAAAAAACCGAAGTCGGCACCGGCCCGGATCATCAGCCTGCCCGAAGAATCGGTTGCTCAGGAAACCCGGCCGACACCGGAGCAGCCTGCTGAAAAAGCGCGCAAGAAAAGCGAAAAAGCCCGTCCTCAGCCGACAGCCGCACCGGAGGAAGCGGTCGCGCCGCCCGATACGAAAGCGCCCCGCAAAGATGTGGAAGATACCCGAAAAGGCAAGCGTAAAAAGCCGGAGCCTGCCGATGCGGCCGCTGGTGCTGCCGAAAAGCCAAAAAAAGTGAAAAAGCAGGTTCCTTTCAAGCGAAAGGAGGTCGTGGAGGGTGATGCGCTATACGATCAGCGCTTCGGCAAGGTTCGAAAGGGACGCAAAAAGGGCAAAGCCGCCAAGCCCGCCACGGACAAAACCCAGATAACAACCCCCAAGGCCATCAAACGCCGCATCAAGGTCGACGAAACCATCGTCCTTGCGGATCTGGCCAAACGAATGGGAATCAAGGGAAGCGAGCTCATCAAGCGTCTCATGGGCATGGGCGTCATGGTTACCATCAACCAGACCATCGACTTTGACACCGCCAACCTGCTGGCCCAGGAATTCGAATTCGAAGTTGAGCGGGCCTCGTTCGAGGAAGAATCGGTAATCAAAACCCAAGAGGATTCGCCCACGGATCTCCGCTTCAGACCGCCTGTCGTTACCATCATGGGACACGTGGACCACGGCAAGACGTCTCTTCTGGATGTCATCCGGCACTCGAAGGTTGTGGACTCGGAAGCCGGCGGCATCACCCAGCATATCGGCGCTTACCATGTCCCCCACGACACCGGCGACATCGTGTTTCTCGACACGCCCGGCCATGAGGCCTTCACGGCCATGCGCGGCAGAGGCGCCCAGGTGACCGACATCGTCATCCTGGTGGTGGCCGCCGACGACGGCGTGATGCCCCAGACCATCGAAGCCATTGATCACTCCCGCTCGGCGGGCGTACCGATCATCGTGGCCGTCAACAAAATCGACAAGCCCGGCGCGGAACCCGATCGCATCAAACGGGAGCTGGCTGAAAAGGGGCTCGTGCCCGAAGACTGGGGAGGCGATTCCATTTTCGTCAACGTTTCGGCCAAAGAGCAGACCGGGATCGACGAACTGCTTGAAATGATCGTTTTACAGTCGGAAGTTCTCGAGCTGAAAGCCAACCCGGACAAGCCGGCCAAGGGGTTCATTATCGAATCCAGGCAGGAGACCGGCCGGGGGCCGGTTGCCACGGTACTGGTTGCCGAAGGCACGCTGCACACCGGGGAAGCGGTGGTTGCCGGGATGTTCCACGGCAAGATCCGGGCCATGTTCGACGACAAAGGCAATACCATCAAGGAGGCAGGGCCCTCCTTTCCCGTTGAGATCATCGGGCTTTCCGGGGTTCCCATGGCCGGAGACGAGCTGGTTGCCGTGGCGGACGAAAAGGATGCCAGGAGCGTCAGCGAGCACCGACTGCAGAAGCAGCGCTCGCTGGATCTGGCAAAAACCAGCCGGATGAGCTTGGATAAGCTCTACGAAAAGATGATGGAGGGCGAGGTCAAGGATCTGAACCTCATCATCAAGGCGGATGTCCAGGGCTCCATCGAAGCGCTCAAGGACTCGCTGACCCGGCTGTCCACGGACGAGGTGAAAATCAACATCATCCACTCAGCCACCGGAACGATCCACGAGTCGGACATTTCGCTGGCCGCCGTTTCCAACGCCATCATTCTGGGCTTCAACGTTCGTCCCACCGGCAAGGTTGCGCAGATGGCCGAAGAGGAGCACGTCAGCATCCGCTACTACAACATCATCTACGACGCCATCAAGGAAATCAAGGATGCCATGGTGGGGCTGATGGCCTCCACATACGAGGAAAGGATCGTCGGCCGGGCTGAAGTGCGCCAGGTATTCATGGTACCCAATATCGGCGCAATCGCCGGCTGCATGGTGATCGACGGCAAGATCCAGAGAAACCAGCCTGTGCGAATCGTCCGAGACGGCATTGTCATCCACGAAGGCAAAATCTCGTCGCTCCGGCGCTTCAAGGATGACGTGAAAGAAGTGGCCCACAACTACGAATGCGGCATCGGCATTGAAAGATTCAACGATGTCAAGGTGGGCGATATTATCGAGTGCTACTATCTCGAGGAGGTCAAGCCCGTAATGGAATAACCGGCAGGTGCAAAACCCGGTGCCGGCATTCGGGCGGCCTCTCTTTATATAACGGTTGCCTAAACTGAGCGGGGGGTCAGCCATGGTGGTGGGAACAGGTACCATACGATTCAACACGGACCATTGCCATACGCTCAAGGAGAAGCGCAAAATCGTCAAGTCGATTCTTGCGCGCGTGAAGAACACATACAATGTGAGCATCGCCGAAGTGGACTTGAACGATGTTCCCAAACGCGCTACAATCGGATTTGCCTTTGCCGGCAACGACCGACGGAAGATCAACTCCAAAATCGATAAAATGTTTGAGTTTATAGACAATTTATCGCTTGCGGAAATCATTGAAACGCAAGTGGAGATCATCACTTTATGAAACCCTATGCACGAGCCGAAAGGGTCGGAGCCCTCATCCAGTCCGCCCTTTTTGATATATTGCTGAAATCCATCAAGGATCCGCGGCTGACATCGGTGAGCATTACCAGCGTCAAAATGACCAGCGACCTGAAGCTTGCCCGGATCTACTTCGCATCTTCGGGCAGCGCCGACGATGCGGCCGCAGGTTTCCGTAAGGCGCACGGCTTCATCAAAAAAGCCCTTGCCCAGGAGATCCAGTTGCGGTATATGCCGGAACTTCAGTTTTTTTACGATGAGTCCATCGATTACGCGGTTCACATGGATGCAGTGCTGAAGCAACTGAAAAAGGAAAATGGAACAAATCCTGAATCAACTGACAAAGAGTAAGCAGCTGCTGCTGGTCTCTCATACCAATCCCGACGGGGATGCCATCGGATCCCTGCTGGGGCTCGGCCTGGCCCTGGAGGCAATGAAAAAGACAGTTCAGTTGTATAACCAGAGCGCCATCCCGGCTGTCTACCAGTTCCTGCCGTCGATCCACCGGATCAAGCAGGACCCCGGGGACATGGAGACCTATGATACAGCAGTCGTACTCGACTGCTCCGATCTTCAGCGGATCGGGGATGCAGCGGAAGCGGTCAGGCGGATACCCGCGGTGATCAACATCGACCATCACGTGACCAACAACCGGTTCGGCAATTTTCAGATCATCGATCCCGGGGCGTCGGCCACCGCTGAAATCGTCTACCGGATTGTCCGGGCCATGGACGTGCCGGTGAGCATGTCCATGGCCTATGCCATCTACACGGGAATCATGGCGGATACGGGCTCCTTCCGGTTTTCCAACACCACGCCGGAGGCGTTCCGGATTTCCCACGAGATGGTTTCCGCAGGTGCCGATCCCCATACGGTGGCGCACCACGTGTATGAAACCATATCCCTGAGCCGGATCAAACTGCTGACCATGCTGTTCGACACCATCGAGTTGTCCGAGGACGGTGCGTTTTCCATCATGACCCTGACACAGAACATGTTAAGCGCCTCCGGCACAGAGATCGCCGATGTAAACGGGCTGATCAACTACGCCAAGCGGATCGAAAACGTCAAAGTGGCCGCTCTTCTCTACGAACGGAAAAAGGACAAGATGTCGGAGCGCTCCGGAAGCCATTACCACGTGAGCCTCCGATCCGACGGATCCATTAACGTATCGAGCATCGCCTCCGCATTCGGCGGGGGCGGTCATATATCCGCAGCCGGATTCGATATTTACACCACGCTGCCGGAGTTGAAAAAGCAGCTTTTTTCCCTGTCGGGCCGGCTGCGGTAGTCCGGCCGGACAAACAATACCCAAGCGGTACAATGCGCGCAAACAAAGCATTCGATGAAAAAGCGTTGCTCCCCGGCGGGATCCTGGTGGTGGACAAGCCGCCGGATATGAGTTCCGCCGCAATTGTCCGGCGGATCAAACGGCTGCCGGGCATAAAAAAAGTCGGGCATGCCGGCACCCTCGACCCCTTCGCCACGGGTGTGCTGGTATGCCTCGTCAATCAGGGCACGCGGCTTTCGCAGTTTTTCCTGCATGGCCGGAAAACCTACACCGCAACCCTGCGCCTGGGCAGGACGACGGACACCCAGGACCACACGGGCGCCGTGACGGCGGAAAAACCGGTGGACCCTATTTCCGAAAATAGTATTTACCAAATATTTTCAGAGTTTATGGGGGACACCCTCCAGACGCCGCCGTCCTACTCGGCCCTGAAGCACAACGGCGTGCCGCTGTACCGGCACGCAAGAGCGGGCAGAATGATCCGCAAACCGGACCGGCGGATTAACATCTCCCGGATCGAAGTCCGTGATATCCGGCTGCCGGATATCACTTTCGAGGTGGAATGCTCGGGCGGTACGTATATCCGCACGCTATGCGCGGATATCGGCGACAGGCTCGGATACGGCGGGCACCTGCTGCGCCTGGACAGGATCGAAAGCGGCGGGTTTACGAAAAAGGAGGCCATTGACCTTGAAGGGCTGGAACAGGAGGCAATCGCCGGACGGCTGGAACGGCACGTAACACCCATGGCCGATGCCCTGAAAGGAATGCCGTCGGCCGTGGCCGACAGCCGGGTGCGGGAAAAAATCCGGCACGGACGGGCGCTTGCGGCGGCGGATCTTCCGGAGTTGGCGGACGCTTCGCCAAAGCCGTTTTACGCCCGGGTGACGGCCCCCGGAAACCGGCTGCTGGCCGTGATCCATGTACCTGAAAACAAATTTGATTACAGATACTGTTGTGTATTTCATTAACCATACCACCTGTGCTACAAGAAGCCATGCAGGGTGAAAAGAAAAAAAACAGGACATTTTTCCATTCATACAGGAGGACGCAGTGAATATATCAGAAACCCGGAAAAACGAAATCATCGAGCAGTTCAGAACCCATGACGCCGATACCGGCTCCCCGGATGTGCAGATCGCGCTTCTGACGGAGCGGATCGTCAACCTCACGGAGCACCTGAAAACCCATAAGCAGGACCACCATTCCCGGCGCGGGCTGCTGATGATGGTCGGAAAGCGCCGCCGACTGCTTACCTACGTAAAAAGCAAAGATCCGGCCCGATACAGAACAATCATCACTCAACTCGGTATACGCAAATAGTTGCGCCCGTATCATTCGTTGCAACATTAATAAAATTATAAAGCGCAACCGTTGATTTTTCAGTTTATTATGGGAACCGATACGTAATTGGAGGAAACGGGTTGTGGACAGGAGTAAACCAATGGAAATACTATTCAAAACCGTAATCGGTGACGAGACCCTGAGCATACAGGCCGGCAAGCTTGCCAAACAGGCCGCCGGCTCGGTCGTTGTACAGTACGGCGAGACAATCGTGCTGGTAACCGTTTCTTCGGCCGACGAACCAAATGCGAATGCGTCGTTTCTTCCCCTGAGCGTCGACTACCAGGAGAAAATATATGCCGCGGGCCGCATCCCCGGAAACTACTTCCGCCGGGAAATCGGCCGGCCCAGCGAAAAAGAGACCCTTACGGCCCGGTTGACAGACCGGCCGATCCGTCCCCTTTTCCCCAAGGGATATAATTACGAAACGCAGGTAATCGCGACGGTGCTTTCGATGGACAAGGTCCACGAGCCCGACATCCTCGCCATGATCGGGACTTCCGCGGCCCTTGAAATCTCCGAGATTCCCTTTGAAGGGCCCATCGCCAGCGTACGCGTCGGACGGATCAACAATGCCTTTGTCGTCAACCCGACCATTGAACAGGCGGAGCAATCGGACATCAACCTGATCGTTGCCGGCTCCCGCACGGGCATCACGATGGTGGAAGGCGGCGGGGAATTCGTCGCGGAATCCGACATGATCGAGGCGATTTTCTTTGCTCACCGGGAAATGCAGCCCATCATCGATCTGCAGGACAAGCTGCGCGAATCGATCGGCAAGCCGAAGCGCGTGTTCATCTCGCCGGAAAAGGACCAGGAACTGGCTGAAAAGGTTGAAGCCATAGCCCGGGACAAGATCATGTCGGCCTTGTCGGTCCGGGAGAAGATCGACCGCCGTGCGGCGCTTTCGGCCGCAAAGGACGAAGTAAAGGCCGAACTCGAGGAAACCTGCGAAGACCGGGGCCCTGAGGTTTCTGCAATGTTCAGCGACCTGGTGAAATCGATTTCGCGGAACATGATCGTATCCGAGCAGCGCCGGATCGACAACCGGAAAACCGATGAAATCCGGCCCATCAACTGCGAAACAGCCATCCTGCCCCGGGTTCACGGCAGCGCCCTGTTCACCCGCGGCGAAACCCAGGTGCTCTCGGCATTGACCCTCGGATCGTCCCATGACGAACAGCGGATCGAGACCCTTATCGGGGACGAGACGTCCGCTTTCATGCTCCACTACAACTTCCCCCCCTATTCCGTGGGAGAAGTCAAGCGCTTCATGGGGCCGAGCCGGCGCGATATCGGACACGGCGCCCTGGCCAAACGCGCGCTAGAGCCGGTGCTCCCGGACAAGGAGTCTTTCGATTACACGATCCGCATCGTTTCGGAAGTGCTCGAATCCAACGGATCTTCGTCCATGGGAACGGTATGCGCATCGTCGATGGCGCTCATGGATGGCGGCGTTCCCGTAAAGGCCCCGGTATCCGGTGTTGCCATGGGGCTGATTGCCGAAGGAAACGATACGTTCATCCTTTCCGACATCCTGGGCGATGAAGACCATTTCGGTGATATGGATTTCAAGGTAGCCGGTTCCCGGGAAGGGATCACGGCGCTGCAGATGGATATCAAGATCACCGAGCTCTCCCGGGAGATCATGGAAAAAGCCCTGGAACAAGCAAAAGGCGGAAGGCTCCATATTCTCGACAAGATGGAAGAGACCATCAGCGCCCACCGGGATAACCTCTCTCCCTATGCGCCCATCGTGGTGAGCGTCAAGATCAATCCCGAGAAAATCGGCGAGATCATCGGGCCGGGAGGCAAAAACATCCGCGCGCTGCAGACCGAAACCAACACCCAGATATCCATCGACGATACCGGGCTGGTCAAGATCGCCGCATTTTCAAGAGAAGAAGCGGACAGGGCGGAGCAAATGGTCGTCGATATCGGATCCGATCCTGAAATCGGCGCCATATTCGAAGGAACCGTCGTACGGACCACCGACTTCGGTGCCTTCGTGCAGATCAAGCCGAGAACCGAAGGATTGGTCCACATCTCCGAACTGGCGCACCACCGGGTAAAAAGCGTCACCGACGTGGTCCGGGAAGGCGAGAAACTGACGGTGAAAGTGATCGATATTTCCAAAGACGGCAAAATCCGCCTCAGCCACAAGGATACCCTGGAGGCGCCCAAATCGACCGATCCGGGCGAAAAAACCGGCGGCGGCGATGACAGGGGAGGCCGCGGAGACCGGGGTGGCGGCGGCAAACCGGGCGGCCATAACCGGAACAAGGACAGCCGCGGCCAGAAAAACAGCCGGCCGCAGCGAAGCGGCAGGGCCAGTTAGCATCCATGGATGAAAACCCGATGAGCATCCGATGCCGCCGAATCCGGCCGGAGCTGGATTCGGACATCCCGCTCCCCCGGTACATGACGTCTTCCGCCGCCGGCATGGATATCTGCGCCGCGGTGGAAGAACCCGTTGTTCTGGAGCCCGGCGAAATCCGGATGATTCCCACGGGTCTGGCCATCGCGCTTCCTGAGGGGTTCGAGGCCCAGATCCGCCCCAGAAGCGGGCTTGCCGTCAAACACGGCATCGGGATCATCAACTCGCCCGGCACCATCGACGCGGATTACCGGGGAGAGATCCAGATAGCCCTGATCAACCTCGGGAAAAAACCCTTTACCTGCATGCGGGCGGACCGGATCGCCCAGGTGGTGATCAACCGCGTCAGCCGCATGCGCCTGGAGCTTGTCGAAGACCTGGAACCATCCCGCCGCAATGACGGCGGCTTCGGGCACACGGGCGTATGAACCCCTGCAAGCGCGGCATGACGTCTTCGCCCTGCCTGTGCGTTCTGGCAAGCGGCAGCAAGGGCAACAGCATCTACATATCCTCCGGCACCACGTCGGTTCTTTTCGACGCCGGGCTCTCCGGCGTCGAAATCGAGCGGCGCATGGCAAGCCGGGGGCTTGATCCCGAAAACCTCGACGCCATCGTCGTCTCACACGAACATGCCGACCACATCCGGGGAGTGGGCGTGCTGGCCAGGCGTTACGGTCTGCCCGTACACATTGCCCCTGAAACCACCAAGGCCGCGACAGCTTCGATCGGTCGGCTTCCTGCGGTGATTTATTTTTCATGCGGACGCCCTTTTGCCGTCAAAGACCTGGACATCCACCCGTTTTCGGTTTCCCACGATGCGGCCGCGCCGGCCGGGTTCACCATACGTACGCCTTCCTGCAAAATCGCCATTGCAACGGATTTGGGCATCGCAACGGGCATGGTCCGCCAACACCTCAAGGACTGCACCCACCTGGTGCTGGAAGCCAACCACGATCCAGTCATGCTGGAAAACGGCCCGTATCCCTGGCCGCTCAAACAGCGCGTCAAGGGACGCACCGGGCACCTGTCCAACGAGTCGGCCGGGGAACTGCTGATGGACATCGTCCATGACAACCTGGCGCACGTTGTTCTCGCCCATATCAGCCAACAGAACAACACTCCGGAAATGGCGCTCAGCGTGGTGGCGGCCCGATGCGGTAAGCATCCGGTGAAACTTTCCGCGGCACGCCAGGATATATGCTGCGATGCCATCGCATTGTTATAATTATCTGTGTCAATCTGTGTGATCTGTGGGTTATGCTTTTGCTTTCACCTAAACTGAGCGTTTCAATAACTTTTCAGGCCCACGGATCACGCAATTTGACACAGATCAAAATTCACGGGGAAATCACAAAACGAGGCAGCTATGACCACCGATGCGGACTCCCGCGAAAATCATCTCATCGAATCCGTTTTGCTTTCGAACGGTGTTGTGCTCAAAATCCTGGACCAAAGCAAAAAAATCGCAGGCGACCGCTGGCAGGTGCGGCTTACGGCCCGGCTTGAAATCCCGGTCGAAACGATTTATAAAGATCCGACGCCGGATTTGCCGCCATCCGATGAACTGCGTGCCGCCCTGGGCGACCCGGTGATCTACACGCATGAAAATACGCGGCAATTCGTGGACGAAGCCGAAAAACCAAGGATGCTGGAAATGCTGCGGGAAACCTTCCGCAAGCAGTTGCTGGCCTATATCGCCACCCCCGCGTTTCACCGGAAATATGCAGCCAAACAGTACCGGGAGATAATGAAGCGAAAAACCTGGCACCCGGATGACGACCCGTCTGCGAATCAGAATGACGGATCGGGTACCGATTAACTGACCCGATCAATCGTTCAACGGATTTTTACCGGAATTGCTTGACACGCATGTCACGCCGGTTATATTCTTATGAAAATAATACAAAATTTGAATTGATCGTTAGGGGTGCCGGTACACCGGCTGAGAATCCGCCATAAAGGCGGGTAACCCTTTCAACCTGATCAGGGTAATGCCTGCGAAGGGAAACGTTTGAATGGATACACGTCCAATTAAAAGCCGTTTCTCCGGCAGGAGAGACGGCTTTTTTTATTGGATCCCGGCTAAGGGGTTTCAAACGACAAAAACCACTTAAAGGAGAAAAACCAATGGCAATGGATGAAATCATCATTTCCCGCGCAATCATCGAACGCTACCACGAAAAGCTCATGAGATGCCTTGAAACCGACGTCGCCATCGTCGGCGGCGGGCCGTCGGGTTTGGTGGCGGGCTATTTTCTCGCCAAAGCAGGCAAAAAGGTGGTGCTCTTCGAGCGGAAATTGTCCATCGGCGGCGGTATGTGGGGCGGCGGGATGCTGTATAACGAGATCGTGGTGCAGGAAGAGGCGATACGGATCCTGGAAACCTTCGGGATCCGGTGCGTGAAATATGACGACCACCACTACACGGCCGATGCCATCGAGTCCGTGACCACCATGACCGGCGAGGCGATCCGGGCGGGTCTTACGATTTTCAACTGCATCAGCGTCGAAGACGTGATGATGCGGGACGAAAAGGTGGAAGGGCTGGTGATCAACTGGTCTCCGGTGGAGATGACCGGCCTGCACGTCGATCCTCTGACCGTGCGATCCCGCTTCGTCATCGACACGACCGGCCATGACACGGAAGTGGTCCAGGTGGTGGAAAAAAAGATGGAAGGCCGCCTGAATACACCCACGGGAAAACGAATGGGAGAAAAGTCCATGTGGGCCGAAAAGGCGGAAGCCGATACCTTGTCCAACACGAAGGAAATCTTCCCGGGGCTTTATGTTGCCGGCATGGCGGCCAACGCCACCGCAGGCGGCCCCCGCATGGGGCCTATTTTCGGCGGCATGCTGCTGTCCGGCGAAAAGGTGGCCGCAGCACTGATCGACGCGCTATAGATGAATTCAGACTTGAAAAATTACCGAGTTCGTGATTTTCTTATCACAACCATACAAGGAAAACGCCATGACACGGATCGAATCCGCGCGCCAGGGACGCATCACCGATGAGATGCGCGATGTGGCCCGCGCAGAAAACCTGGCGGCAGACGATATCCGCCGGCTGCTGGCAGAAGGAAAACTCGTTATTCCAAAAAACCGGAAGCGCGGTTTTGCCCCCACAGGCATCGGCGAGGGGCTTAAAACCAAGGTCAACGCCAACATCGGCACATCCCAAAGCCGATGCGACATGGCGCAGGAACTCCGGAAACTGGACACGGCGGTGCAGGCCGGCGCGGATGCCGTGATGGATCTTTCCACCGGGCCGGGACGCAGTGATATGCTGCACGCCGTCTTGAAACACTCCCCGGTCATGGTCGGCACCGTTCCCCTCTACAACGCCGCTGCAGGCTATCTGGAGGCGGGGCGAGACTGCGCGGAGATTACTTCGGACGACATTTTCCGGGCGATTGAGGACCAGGCAGCAAGCGGGGTCGACTTTGTAACGGTCCACTGCGGGATCACCCGCCATTCCCTTTCGGTGCTCGAAGGCTGCGGCCGGCTCATGGGCATGGTATCGCGGGGCGGCAGCCTGACGGCGGAGTGGATCAGAAAAAACGAGCGGGAAAATCCCCTCTACGAAGAATTCGACCGGCTCATCGAAATCGCGCGGGCCTATGACATGACCCTCTCACTGGGCGACGGACTCCGGCCGGGCACCATCTTTGATGCCGAAGACCGGGCCCAGGTGACGGAGCTGATCATCTTGGGAGAACTGACCCTGCGGGCGGTCTCGGCCGGAGTCCAGGTCATGGTGGAAGGGCCGGGACATGTTCCCCTGTCCATGATCGCAAATGATATCCGGCAGCAGAAGCGCTTTTGCGACGGCGCCCCCTATTATGTTCTGGGGCCGCTTCCCACGGATATAGCTGCCGGCCACGACCATATTGCCGGGGCTGTGGGCGGCGCCATCGCCGCGGCCGCAGGGGCGGATTTTCTCTGCTACGTCACGCCGGCCGAACACCTGTCCCTTCCCGGGATCGACGATGTCCGGGAGGGCGTGATAGCATCGAAAATCGCAGCCCATATCGGCGATCTTGAAAAAAATATCGCGGGCGCCCGGACACGGGACCGTCTCATGACAGAAGCGCGAGGCCGCTTCGACTGGGAGGCCATGTTCGGCCAAGCCATCGACCCGGAAAAAGCCCGCCGGCTTCATGACCGGGCGGACCATCCGGGTGCGGATCCGGACGCATGCAGCATGTGCGGGGATTTGTGCGCACTTAAAACATGGGAGCGGGCCGTATCCGGAAAACAATCACCGTGACGCCGCCGGACCGGAACCCATAGAACCCCAATACCAGAAAAAAAGGAGCCGCCAATGGATCGTTTCCAGTACCAGCCGATGTTTCCCCTTGCCAAGGACGCGACCGAATACAAGAAAATATCGGATAAGCATATCTCGCAGGAGACATTCGACGGCAAGTCGGTGCTGAAGGTGGCGCCCGAAGCCCTTTCACTTCTTGCGGAAAAAGCGTTCACCGATGTCTCGCACCTCTACCGTACAAGCCACCTGGAGCAGCTCGCTTCCATCCTGGGCGATCCGGGGGCATCGGCCAACGACCGGTATGTCGCTCTGGAAATGATCAAAAACGCCGTGATTTCGGCGGAAATGGTTTTTCCCATGTGCCAGGACACCGGAACCGCGGTCGTGATCGGCAAAAAAGGACAGCAGGTATGGACCGGCGGCGGAGACGAAGCGGCGCTGTCCCTGGGCGTCTACAACGCCTACCGGAACAACAACCTGCGCTACTCCCAGCAGGCGCCCATCACCGTCTATGAGGAGAAAAACACCGGAACGAACCTCCCCGCGCAGCTGGAGCTCTATGCAACGGATGGCGATGAATACCATTTCCTTTTTATCGCCAAAGGGGGCGGCTCCGCCAACAAGACCTTTCTCTTCCAGCAGACCAAGACCCTTTT
>SLJY01000141.1 GCA_007134875.1 Desulfobacterales bacterium | reverse complement strand
CTCTACAAGGCCGAATTCGGCGGCACCAACCTCGAAGGCACCAACCTCGGGTTGACCCTGCTGGCCGAAGGGCGTCGGCAACACCTTGAATAACCCGATGCGAACCGGTCGTGGCAACCGGAGCGAATACCGGAGCGAATAAATGATGGATCAAAAAGACATAATAAAAGCCATCGCGGAAAACGAAACCATCGAAAATATGGATTTTTCGGGTGTGGATCTGTCCGGCGCGGATTTGGGGGGCGGCCGCTTCGAAAACGTGGTTTTCAACCGATCGGATTTCCGGGGTGCCCAAATCGCCAGAACCGGCTTTCAAAACTGCTCGTTTGCCGGCGCCTTTTTTGACAATACCGACCTGACGCGGGTCGATCTGCGGGAGATGGATCTTGCCGGGGCGAGTTTCAAGGGCGCGCTGATGCATGAAACCCTGTTTGACGAATCCAATTTGAGCGGCTGCGATTTCGGCGGGGCCCGGATATCATGGAGCCTCATGCAGGATGCGGATCTGTCGGGCGCCTCTTTCGTTGGCGCGGAATTTGAAAAAGCCGTCCTGCAGGATTCCAATTGCGAGAATGCCGATTTTACCGGGGCACGGCTGTACAAAACCATTTTTCTGGATGCCCGGCTGGGCGGGGCCGTCCTGCGGGCAAAAACAATGGACAAGGTCCTTTTGGCCGGCTGCGACCTGGCCGGCCAGGATTTCAGCAAAATGCATTTCCGGGAGGTCAACTTTTCCAACGCGATGCTGGAAAATGCCAGTTTCGCCGATGCCGATATCAGCGTATGCGCTTTTACCGGCGCCGATATGACAGGGGCGAATCTTGAGCGGGCGGTGGCGAGGCAAAGCATGTTTTTCCAGGCCAACCTGAAAAACGCCACCCTGCGCAAAGCGATACTGGCGCAATCCCACCTGGGGGAAGCGATATTGGAAGGAGCAATCCTGGCGGGCGCCGTTTTGGAGGGGGCCTCCCTGGAAAAGGCAAAGGCCGGGAGGGCCGACTTTACCGGCTGCAACTGCCGGTATCTCGAGTTGAGTTATGCCGATATTTCCCATGCCGTGTTTGCGGATGCCGCCCTCTACATGTCCCGGATGCATAAAACCGTTGATGAAGGGGTGGACTGGAAGAAAACAGCTCCAGCAAAATACAGACACTCCCCTGCCGGTCTGGCGGAAGCCGAAGACTGGAAGGCGCCGGCTGCCGTTCCGGATTAGCCGGACGGGTTGCCGTGGCTGCAAAGCCATCACCATCAAATCGCAAGAGGATACAATATGAATAATGCCCTTTTTTATTCCCACGATGTACCCGGTCCCTTTTTTTCAGGGCATATTACCGGGCAGACGGGCGACCGGTTTCACGTATCCGCCCGGGACACAACCATTCGGGCATCGCGGGCCAGCGGCTGCCTGCTTTTTCCGGCAATGGGCGACCGGGTCCTGGTTTTTTCCGAGGCGCAGGAGCATTTCATCCTTACGGTCCTGAGCCGCAATGCCCATGCGGGCATGGAAAACGAAGTGGTTTTCGACGGCCCGACCCGGATTCGCGCCAATAAAGGCGATTTACGACTCCAGTCGGAAAGGGAAATTCACGTGGCGGCAAAAAAGCGCATCCATTTTGCCAGCGACGAGATCCGGGCGCATGCCAGCAAAGCCCACGCAACCATTGACCAGTGCTCCGTTTTCGGCAGAATGCTCCGGGTGCAGGTGGAAGTGGTTAAAACCGCGGCCCGGGTCATGGATCATCTGGTAAAGCGGTGGACCCTTCGTGCGGACAATTCCGTCCGCTACATCCGAAAGCATGAAGAGGTCCAGGCCGGCTCTGCCCGGCACCTGACCGAAAAGACGTTGACCATGCACGCCAAAAACGCCGTGCATACCGCCGAAGAGCTTGTTTCCATAAACGGCGGCCAGATTAATCTGAGCTGAACGACAGGGGGTTTTATGTTCATGCTGAATATGGGGCCGGGGATGGATATGGCATTTCCCGATGTCTGCAAAACGCCCGTTCCCACACCGGCGGCCGTTTTACCAATACCGTATCCGAACGTGGCCGCTTCGACGACATCGGCCCCGGCAGCCTACACCATTACCGTGAATGCCATGCCCGTATTGAATCAGCTTTCCAAGGGGGTGGTGAGCGGGGGGGACCAGCCGGGGATTCTGCTTGGCCTGACCGGCCAGATTATTATGGGGCAGACCAATTACCACCTGGGATGTTTTACCATATTTGCCGGCGGCGCTCCGGCGCAGCGAATGACGAGCCTGACAGGGCAGAACTCGCTGGGTGTGCAGCCCAATGCGCCGGTCGGCATGTGCCTTGTACCGAGCCAGCTGACGGTTTTGACGCTTGGATAGGAACTGCCACCGGAAGCGATTGACCAACAACCATGCATGGGGGAAAAATGGGCAAAACTGTCTGGATCACCATGATTCAAAAAGACGAGGCCCGGGCGCAGGCCATTTACAAAATGGTCTCGGAATACGGGCTGGGCGTGGCGGGCCATTTCTGGAAAGATGATCCGGAGAATATGGAATGGGCTGGCGCTGTTCCGGAAATCGCCAAAAGCCAGACCGGATTGTGGCTGATTGTGGGCGATGCGGCCGATTTCACGAAAAGCGTTATTCAGGGACTTGCGCTTGCAGCATTGTCCGTTTCGGCGCAAAAAGGCTCAAAGGTCCCGATAATGATACTGTCCGCAGACAAAGAGGCGGTAGAAAAGAAACTCCCCCGGCCGCTGGCGTCCGCACAGGTGTTTTTCCCGGACAATCCTACCATAGGAGCGAAAATCACGGCAAAGGCCAACCTGCCCCTGAAACCTGCCGCATCCGAATACCGGTTTGGCGTATATGCGCTGCCCCGGCTGGGCCTTTGGCTGGAAGCGGGCCCGGCAGACGGCAGATGGCAGGGGATAATATTCGGCGTTGCGGGCGCGGCCATTGACGCAATGGGCGTCGGCCCCTCCGGTACCATCCCGGATCGCTGCGTCCTGGAATATCCCATGCGGGACATGGAGTTGTCCATAGGCGACAGATCGTTTACCGCATGGGCGGCCCGCAACACCTTGTCTGAAAAGGAATCGGTGTATGTCCGGGTCAGGGGGCAGCCCGATGCATTCGTGTTCGGTCCGTTCGATCCGGAGGTGGATGCGCTGGATGTCTATACGCTGCCTCTGGTGGCTTCTTAAAATGATGCGGCGGAATCGCGCAAGCCTTGATGGACTATTTTTCACTACTTAGTGGCCGAACGGAAACCAGGATTTTTCGTCAAGGTCAAGAACGGCGAAAATTTTAACCGCAGGAATACTGGACGTATTTTGAGGATTAAAATTTGAGCCGGACGCAGAGATTGGCTAAAAAGACGGTTTTTGTTCAGCCACTACTTACCCGGGAGTTTTATTTTATGGAATGTCAAAGCGAAAAAAAAGACGGTGCGGTTGTCATTCGTCCGGTCGGCCGGATGGATGCCACGACGGGATCCCTATTTGAAACGGCTTGCAAAAAGTGGATCGAAAGCGGAGAAAACAAACTGGTCGCCGATTTGGGCGGTCTTGAATACATCAGCAGTGCCGGTTTGCGCAGTGTTCTGGTTATAGGGAAAAAGCTGAAGGCCGGCGGCGGCGAGCTTGCTTTGTGCAATATGGACGGCATGGTGGAAGAGGTATTCAACATGTCCGGTTTCAGCACGATTTTTAATATATATGACACGGTAGAGGCGGCTTTTGAAGAATGATGAATCCGGTTTATCCCACTCACTGACGCT
>SLJY01000118.1 GCA_007134875.1 Desulfobacterales bacterium | reverse complement strand
TGCACTTCGCCGGGAGCAGATGCCGGATGCGGATGATCAGCAGGTTATGATCGGCTACAGCGACAGCAACAAGGACGGCGGCATTCTGGCCAGTCTCTGGAGTCTGAATACGGCGCAGCGCCATCTCAGCGCTGTCGGTCGAAAACACGGTTTACGGATTCGTTTTTTCCACGGTAGAGGTGGCACCATCAGCCGAGGTGCAGGTCCGACCCATCGTTTTATCGCAGGGCTGCCTTCAGAGACGATCCAGGGTGATATCCGGTTGACGGAGCAGGGTGAGATGATATCTCAAAAATACGCCAATCCGTTAACTGCCCTCTACAACCTTGAACTGCTGCAGGCCAATACGGCCGGTCTTAGTTCCGGAAGCGGCGACCGACATCAAACTGTCGGCAGAAACGGCGATGCCTCCCGTTCGCTTGCCGAAATGCTTGAACCCGTGGTTGATCGGCTTTATGACTATGGCCTTGAAAGCTACCAGGCGCTTGTTCACTCCGAGGATTTCATCCGATTTTTTTCTCAGGCAACGCCAATCGACCTCATCGAGTTGAGCAGCATCGGCTCGCGTCCGGCGAGACGATCAGGGAAGCCGTCTTTTGAAGACTTGAGAGCCATTCCCTGGGTGTTCAGCTGGGGCCAGTCCCGTTTTTTTCTCAGCGGGTGGTATGGCGTTGGATCGGCACTGGAGCGGCTTCAGAACGATGATCCGGCGTCCTTTGAGTTGTTGAGCCGGCATGCCGTCGATTTTTTGCCTTTCCGCTACATTATCACCAGTGCGTCATCCTCCGTGGCCATAGCAGACACGAAGATAATGAAGGCGTATACCTCCCTTGTTAAGGACAGATCGATTGCAGCGCTTTGCCTGGAAAAGGTTTTGGATGAGTATGACCGGACCAGGAGCATGCTTGAATTGCTCTATGGGCACTCGCTTGCCGAACGCAGACCCCGTATGTATACCATGATCGGTTTTCGTTCCGAAAGGCTGGAGCCTCTTCACATGATGCAAATTGACCAGTTGCAAAAATGGCGGAAGCTGAAAAAGGAAGGTCAGGAGAAGGCAGCGGGAGAAATGCTGCCGGATATGCTGCTCGTGCTCAATGCCATTGCCAGTGGATTGGGGACGACGGGATGATAGAGGAGGTCTTTTTTGGTTAATAAGTAATTATATTAATTTTTTATCGATGTCCGACCTTCTCTCTTTTGTAGACACGGCAGGAAGCGGGGGGTATATTCTTGCAAAAGGTTTCTCCCCCATCCCGAATATAGATCTGCAGCCGCAGAAACTTCACCCCATACCAACGAAGGATTCACCCGATTCCGTTATTCCGGATGCAGGGCCAGCACGATACACCATGGCAAGCCCGTGAATCCGGGGAAGTTCTCCCAGCCCTTGAATCAACGGCAGATACAGGGCTCTCAGAGGAAGAAGCGCGTCAGCGACTCGAAGCTTTCGGGAAAAACGAAATCCCGGAACCACCCCGGAAAAGCGCTCTCATGCGTGCTCCTTCAGTTCCACAACGTTTTGATATACGTGCTGCTGGTGGCGGCTCTCATTACGGCCCTCATGGATCGTCTTATCGACACGTGGGTCATTTTGGGGGTTGTCATCATCAACGCAGCCGAGGGGTTCCTCCAGGAAGGGAAAGCGGAAAAGGCACTGGATGGGATCCGGAAGATGCTCTCCCTGCGGGCTATTGTGCTGGAGGGGAGCCGCAATGACGTGGCAGCCGAACTGCTCGTGCCGGGCGATATCGTATTTCTCGAGACCGGCGACAAGATTCCCGCCGGTCTCCACATTATTCGACTGTTCATGGCCGTTATCGGCCTGGCCGTTGCCGCCATTCCCGAGGGACTTCCGGCCGTCATGACCATTGCGCTGGCCACGGGGGTTCAGCGGATGGCCGGGCGAAACGCCATCATCCGGCGTCTGCCCCCGTGGAAACATTAGGCACGGTCAGCGTCATCTGTTCGGACAAGACCGGAACCCTCACCCGAAATGAAATGACGGCAAAAACCGTCGTCACTGCAAGCAGTCAATACGATATGGATGGCGCAGGCTACAGCCCGGAAGGAGCTATCATCGGAAAAGATCAGGCATATTATGGCCGGGGGTTAATTTAATATTGTATAAATTATCCCCAGCAACATACTATATCAGAACTTTATCTCCTCTTGGGCTTGTTTCAATTCCTGATTAACCCAACCGTAAAGGCCTCATACTCACCATCGATTTTCAGCCATGGCGCTGAAAAGTAAATTTCTTTCCATATCCAACAACTGATGCACTCGTAAAAAGTCGCGATCTGACGGCTTTGTAAAAAGTTCAAGATCAAGGCTTGCGCGATTTCGAAGAATGCAGCGCACTTGGCGTACGTGTATGTTTACAATGCGTAAGCCGCAAATTCTGAGAAATCGCGCGTAACGCAGATATTGGGCTTAATTTTCGCCATGTTGGTTCCTCCTTTGTTGAATAAGGTTTTTTGTCACTCTCTTATTCTAACATCGTTTGGGACCAACATGGTATTTACGAAGCTGTCATAATTGAGCCGATGCCGGGTTGCAATGGTAATTTGTGACATCGATCGAGACAATTCAGTGCACCATGCGGCTATTCCCCTTCAGTAATTCGAATTTATGATCGGAGCAAATCGGCGGAGTCAAGATGCAGCTTCGTGGTGGCCCGGGAATGCAGTCCCGAATGGCAAGTTCTCTTCAAAAAAAATGCTCACCAGCATCGCCCTGTACACTCTGATTGAAATCGCCAAGGCGGCAAAAAGCCCGCCTGGTACACGGTTGCTTCCCCTATCCCCGTATAAAACCCATGACAAAAGTTTTTGTTCCGGCACGGCCTATCTGCAGTTCCGCGTGTTCGGCAACTCTTACCAAAAGCAGGTATGAGCCGGCAGAATCAGGAATTTTTGCATGCAAAAAAAATAGTGCCTATTTTTTGGTTTCCTGAAGAGATCGCCAGATGGGCCTTTCCAAGAAGCTGCCCTCCACGTTTTCCTCCATTTCTAAAAACATTTTCCAAGGCACTGCAAAGGTGAGATATTCCTGGCCGAAAAGTTTGCGTACCGCCTTTCTGGCAGAAATATCGGTCAGTCCCACCACAGCTCTATAGTTTTCAGATTCAGCCTCGTGCCAGGGCAGTATACCCAAATTCTGGCACCCGGCGGCCCAAGAGATGCTTACGTTTTCCCTGCCTTTTCTTGCGTAATTGGCAAGTATGACAAGGGCTGATAGCTGATCTGCATCAACTGTAAAAACCACGTTTTCAGGGGTTTTTGACCAGGGGGCTGTCTGAGAAAGAGGCTCAAACAAAACATATCGGGTTTTGATTTGCGTTATGGGCAGTTCCTCTATCCACTGCTCAACGAGTTCCGGGCTTTTTTTATATCTTTCGCCGTAAAGAAAATCATCAGTAAATTCTTCTCCCGCAGCCCCTTTGAGACCCTCTGCAACCTGTTCGCCACTTTCCCATCCGGTATTTCCTGATGACAGAAAGCGGGCAAAGCAGTCCACTCCCCCGGGGAAATAATGGTATGCATTGCCGAAACCCAACCCCACTGCTCCTCCGGGACACCCGCAGGTTTCAGCATCAAAAGCTGCCATTCTTCCCTTTGCTGCGTTTGCAAACATGAACATTACACATCCCTGCTTTCCCTCTTTAAACTGCAGGGCTTTTTCATGTTTTTCGTCTGCCAGGACCACGGCCACTGGGTTGTAATTAAGGCCGATCGCCATTGCTGTTTTCGATTCCATCAGTCCTTAAATATTGGGTTATTCTGCGCCTGCGGCCTGCGGATCTTTTCACAAGCTATACTTCTATCACGTGCTCCTCGGGATCATCAACAAGAAAATTCTTGCGCCCCGGGGATGCCCTTTTATATGGTATAGTCGGGACCCTGTCTCTTTTATTGTCTATCGAAAAGCTTCGATATCGCCCGCCTCCAGGGCCATCGTCATCCGTTGAATTTTCCATACTTATTTGTAAAGAGTCAAGTTTTCTTGAAATGGAGGCCGTCGAGTGTCTTTAAGCAATGAGGTTGGATTAATTTTGACGGCTTCGTAAAAGTCCAATATCTGCAGCTAAGGTGCTCGATATGAAACCTTTAGTTACATATTATAGATCGCTGCAGTTCGGATCCCTGAGGCTGCAATCTTTGAAATCCGGGTAAGCCAATGAACAAGGACGACAGGACGTATTAAAAACCCTTTATCATGGATATGGACGGGTTCGGCTATACCTGCTCCCGCTTTCTGCCCGGTGCGGATACGTTTGCGGACCGGGAGGCCATGCGCCGCTTTCCGTACCATCCCGGTTATGTGTTTGAAAATTTTAGGAGAGGTCGACCCTGAGGCCATCGTTTCAAGACGGGACCGGATAGAAAACGGCCCGGGATAATCAATTTTATGGAGATAATGCCGCAAAAAAGGGGCAAATAAACGGAGTATCGATGAAAATCAACATTCCGCGGGTCGGCGTCGGCGTGATCATCATCCGCAATGGACGCATCCTGCTGGGCAAACGGATTGGTTCGCATGGCGCCGGGACATGGGCGCTGCCCGGCGGGCACTTGGAGTACGGCGAAGCCGTTGAAGACTGTGCCGTGCGGGAGGTGCTGGAAGAAACCGGGCTTCTGATCCGTGTCACCGGACGCGGACCCTATACCAGCGATGTGTTTTCCGAAGAGCAAAAGCACTATGTCACGCTCTTTGTGGAGGCGCTTTGCAATGAGGGGGAGCCCGGCATTCTCGAGCCGGACAAATGTCTTTCGTGGCAGTGGTTTTACTGGTCCGCGCTGCCGGAGCCGAAGTTTCCGCCGCTTGCGTCTTTGCATCAAACCGGATACGTTCCGAAGGGCGCACTGTAATGGCAGCGTTTGGGGAATCCGTCGATCTTTTGGCGGTACCGGCTGGCGCACGGTTTACGGATCCGGCTGTTTTCGGGCAGTGCCCTGATGACTGCCCCGGATGCGCCCACCGGCACATTCCCCTGTCGGAAAGCCTTTTGAAAAAATCCGCGTGGCTTGAAAAAAAGCTGTTTCCCTGGGCGCATCAGCTGGGGCCGGTGTTTTCGGCCGGTGATGCTCGTCTGTTTCATTACCGGAAAAAAGTGTGCCTGTCCGCCGCATGGACAGATGCCGGCTGGCAACTGGGACTGGTTCATCGGGACCGGGTGATCAACCTATATGACTGCCCGGTTCATAACCCCCTGGTTAACCAATCGGTCAGCCTTCTTAAGGAGATGCTTCCGGATGTTGATCGTTTTCCGTTGATATTCTATGCTCAGTCCGGCGCGCAGGTTACGCTGGTGGTAAAGCAAAAGGATATTCCGCCGCTTGATTGGCTCACGGATGAACGCATCAGGCGGATCCGGTTGGTCGGTATCGAGGGATTGTGGCTGCATGCAAATCCGGGGGCGGGGAAAAAGGTGTTTGCGAAAAACCGATGGCGGCTTTTGCGGGGGATGGCGCGATCGAGGGATGCCAGCGGATTTGTGTACGGACCGGCTTCATTTCAGCAACCCATTGATACCCTGCACCAGGAGGCCATGGACCGGGCCCTGGCATTTTTGTCGCCTGACGAAGGGGATCGGTTGATCGACCTTTACTGCGGCGGGGGAAGGGGGCTTGCCATGTGGCTGGCATCCGGCTGCCGTGTTATGGGGGTGGAACTGGACGGCGAGGCCGTGGCATGCGCCCGGATCAATGCCCCGGGTGCAGAGTTGCTGCGGGGGGCCTGCCGGGAGCGGATTCCACAGCTTCGCCGATGGGTCGCCGAATACCCGAAAAGTTCATCTCGGCGGCTTGCGTTTGTCAACCCGCCCAGAACGGGCATGGAGCCGGAAGTAACACGGTGGCTGGCCGAAGAGTACAGACCGGCCAGGATGGTATATCTGTCATGCAGCGCAGGCACCTTGCAAAGGGACCTGTTGATCCTGGAGACCGCCGGGTATCGGGTTTGCCGAATCATTGCCTATGATTTTTTCCCTTGGACCGCTCATGTGGAATGCCTGGCGCTGGTCGAACGCAGCGGCGCCTTTTTTACGGATGTTCAAAACGAAAGGGATTGAATTCTGCAGGACCAAAAGGATCCGGGAACGATCCGGCCCGAACTTGCCGAAGCGATTGCCCGCCCGGAAAAACCCAGGATCTCGCAAGACCGGAAGCGATTAAACAGCGACGGAAAAACGGGCAGAGGAACATTCGTGAAGCCCGGTCAATAAACGGAGGAGGTGGTTCTATGCGACTAGAAAGCCTTTTTTACCTGGTGTTTGCCGTTTTTGTCATTACCCTGGGAACATGGGCCGTGAGCATCCATGCCGCCGGTGAGGAAAAAGAGCCTGGAAAGGGCCAGGTGCGGGCGCTGATGTACCATCATTTCGGAATGGAGGACCGTTATCCATCCACGAGCGTTTCCATGGAGCAGTTTGAAAATCACCTGGCGTACCTGGATGAAAACGATTTCACCGTGCTGACGCTTGGAGAGGCCCTTGATTGGGTGGATTCCGGGAAAGCAGAGGGCGAAAATATCGCGGTTATAACCATTGACGACGGGTACCGGTCAGTATGGGACAATGCGCTGCCCTTGCTGGAGGAATACGGATACAAAGCCACCGTTTTTATCGCCACCGAACCGGTCGGCGGATCCGGCTACATGGACTGGGAGCAGATCCGTGCACTGCAGGACAAGGGATTTGAAATCGGCGGCCATTCCCACACCCACGGGTATTTTCTGAACCGACCGCAAGGAGAGGTCGCGGATGTGTTCGAAGCGGACCTGAAAAAGTTACATGAGACGTTTGAAGCGCATTTGGGCGAGGTGCCCACGCTGTACGCCTATCCATTCGGGGAATTTGAACCGGCAATGAAAGCGGTTTTGAAAGATCATGGCTACGAGGCGTCCGCCGCCCAGAAATCAGGCGTCATTTATGAGGGAACAGACCGCTTCGCAATGCCGCGATTTCCCATGAACTTACGCTTCGGGGATCTGGACGGATTTGCCGAAAAGTTGGCGATGAACGCGATGCGGGTAGTGGAAGCAGCCCCCGAAAAGCCGGTGGTGGGTGAAGAAAATCCGCCGATTCTTCAATTGCGGATCGACAACAAAGAAATCAACACCGGCGGGATCCAGTGCTTCGTTGCCGGGCTGCCGGAGTGCGGAATCGATACCAGTCGGGAAGACGGCATCCTCACGCTCAGGGTGCGCGCCGAAAACGAACTTACGGCCCGCAGAACCCTGTATACCATAACCGCCCCGTCCATTGACGGCTCCAGGTGGTTCTGGTATTCCTACTCCTGGGTGATTCCGGAGATAGAAGAGTAAATGGCGCCTGAACGTTTTGAATCCTTAACTTCATCGATGCATCCCATACTGACTGAATATGACTATCGAATCCCTGTTTTCCGTAATCCCGGCCCGTCGCATTGAATACCACCGCAACGCGCTTGCGCTCATCCCGGATCCGGATGACCCGGATCCGGGCGTGGCGGTATTCATTGCCGGTAAAAAAGCGAATAGCCGTTCGTTGCAGTGCAACTGCCGTGCGTCTTCCGGGAAAAAACGCTGTGCGCATCTCAAAGAGTTGTCCAAAGCCGTGCGTCAGGTCCCGGGCCTGGGTGAAACCGGTTTTGTGGACGAGGTGTTTCGCGGCGGGGCGTGGTATCGGCTGGCAATGGCTTTACACGAGACATGCCCGGCGTCCCCGGCAGATTTGCACCCGGAAGGCGGACAAGGCGGGGCGGATGAAAACGGACGCATCCGCTTGTCGGAACCGGACGGCGAACTCCTTGTGGAAGTGATCATAAACGGCGATGCGGGCAGCGGGGATCCGGCCGGTCTGGTGCTGGAGCGAACCGGTATCCGTCCGCCCGGTGGCAACGGCCTGCACAGGGGCAGGGTGCTTGACATGCTTGGCATCATGACGCTCAGCGAGACCGAGCAGGTGATGCACAGCCGCGGCATGCAAAGCCGGCGCACGGCTGCCGAGCAAAGCTTCTGGTACCGCTTGGCCTATCACTGCCGCTGTTCGATTGCCCGAGGCGGGGTTGAAATGAGGATGGATATCGATGCGGAGACGGGGCGGTTCGTGATCCGTTGCCGTGCGGACGATTCTTCCGGGGTCAATATCACGGTGCCCCGGAAAGCGGCCATGCCCCTGAAAAAGCGGCTTGACAAGGACTTTCACAATCGTTCGTCCCTACCGGTGTGGCCCGAATCAATGGAATCCATCGTCCGGGTGCATGCGGATGATCAAAATAACCTGAAGCTTGAGCTGTATCTGCTGCTTCACCTGCCGGACGGCTCCACCGAGGCGATCGAGCGGCGTCGGTTGAGCAGGTACTGGTACGGCGATACGGTCTATATTCCGGAAAAGCGGGTGCTTGTCACTTGGCGGCATCCGGATCGCCTTGGGCCGGTTTTCGGCCGCGTCTATTCCAAGAAGATTAAAAAGGATCGCCTTCCTGAGATTGTGGAGAAAATCGGCGATATTTTTTCGCCCCCCAATATCGTCGATCCCGTCGTGAGCCGGCTGAAAGTCCACCGGGAATACAGCTGCATTGAAATCGACCCGAGGGCCCTGGAGCGCGATCGGTGCTGGCTGGATATTCATTACGGGTTCGGTGGCGGTGTGAGCGTCTCGCTGGCAGATATCTACCAGGCCAGGCAGTCCGGAAAACGCTATATTTCAGTGAACGACGGGTGGGTTGATACGCAGGCGGTCAATATCGGGGCGCTGACCGATCAGCCCGGCAGCACGGTGCGTTCCCAGCTGGCGGACGGCAAGACGTTTCTTTGCGTGGCAAAAGCGGAGATGCTGCGCATGCAGGCGGCATCCGGGAAGACGTTTCAGGTGCGCGGCGAGACGCAAAGCGCCGAGGCTTCGGCGGTGCAATCCATGCTCGGGATGCAGCCGCCGAAGCCCATCGACGATATCAGCGGACTGGCCGGCACGCTTCGGCGCTACCAACACCGCGGGGTTGAATGGCTGGCGTTTCTGTACGGAAACGGCCTGGGTGGCCTGTTGTGCGATGAGATGGGCCTTGGCAAGACCCATCAGGTCATGGCGCTTATGTCCTGGCTGGCCCATGACGGGGGCAATGAAAAACCTGCGGAAAAATCCGGTGAAAAGCCCGGTATCGTGGTGTGCCCCACAACCGTGATTTCGCACTGGGCGCGTAAGATAGGGGAGCATGCGCCGGGACTTCATCCGTATGTATACCACGGCCCGGACCGGGAAATACCGGATATGTCGGCGCCGGGCAGCGTCCTTATCACCTCTTACGGGCTTCTTTTCCGGGATATCGAAGCCCTTGCGCGGATTCGTTACAGCGTGGCGGCCTTTGACGAGGCGCATCACATCAAGAACCCGTCGGCCAAATCAAGCCAGGCGGCGGCAAAGCTTGCCGCCGATATAAAAATCGCCGTAACGGGCACGCCGGTGGAAAACCGCCTGTCCGACCTCAAGGCACTGATGGACCTGGTGCTTCCCGGCTACCTGGGCGATGACGACACGTTCCGGCGGCGATATGAAAACGCCCAAAAAGGGGCGGCGGCCGGGCTGCGCCGGCTGGTTCACCCGTTTGTTTTGCGGCGGACCAAGGCCGCTGTTCTGGATGAACTGCCCGACAAGATAGAGGATGTCCGGTACTGCCGCCTCACCGATGCCCAGGTGAAGCTATACCGGGGCGCGGTGGACGGCCGGGGCCGCAAGCTGCTGGAGCAGCTTCGGCAGGCGGATGACGATATCCCCTATATCCATATTTTCGCCCTGCTCACGCTTTTGAAGCAAATCTGCAATCACCCGGCCAGCATTGCCAAAAAACAGGCTGATCCTGCGGGAATCCCCTGGGTTGAATCGGCCGCGCTCGATTCGGGGAAGTGGGAGCTGTTTACGGAACTGGCTGATACCTGCCTTATAAACGGCGAAAAGATCGTTATTTTTTCACAGTTTCTTCCCATGGTGGATATGATCATCGATTATTTTAAAAATCAGGGGATCGGCGTGGCATCCATCACCGGCAGGACCCGAAACCGCGGCGGCGAGATTGATCGCTTCAATACCGATCCGGCCTGCCGGGTCTTTGCGGGAACGCTCCGGGCGGGCGGAAGCGGTATCGATCTTACCGGCGGCTCCGTGGTGATTCACTATGACCGGTGGTGGAACGCGGCCAAAGAGGATCAGGCCACTGACCGCGTGCACCGCATCGGGCAGACCCGGGGCGTCCAGGTATTCAAGCTGGTCACCGAAGGCACCCTGGAGGAGAAGATCGCCGCCATAATCGACCGGAAGAAAAGCCTGATGGGCGGTGTTATCCGCGACGATGAACCCGACACGCTCAAAACATTCAGCCGGGATGAGCTGATGGACCTGATCGCCATGCCGGGCGAAAGGCCCCGAACGCCTTCACCGTAGCGCCGGCAGCTATTTAGTGGCCGAGCGAAACCCGCCATCGTCATCCGTGTTTATTGCTCAAGCCAGATCTCAACCTTGTCCGGGTTCCGGCTGATCCATTCAACGGCACTATCATAGGGTTTTCCGTTTTTTTGGATCATTTCCATCACCTGTTGAATGTCTTCGGTTTCCCAGTGGAAATTGTCCAGAAGCCGGTAGAGGCGGGGATCGTTGGTTCCCAGGTCGGCTCTGACCATGGTATGGATCGCTTCGGAACCGCCGTAAATGTTTTTCGGATCGTCGAGGTATTTTAGATCCCAGCGTGCGAATTTCCAGTGGGGCGTCCAGCCGGCCACAACCACCCATTTTCTGTTTTCGATTTTGCGGCCGAGCGTTTCGGTCATGGACGCGCCGCTTCCGGAAACCAGCTCCATGCCCGGCAGCGGGTATTCTCCGATAGCCTTTTTTGTCAGACGCATGATCCCCGCCTCCGGATCGATACCGGTAATCCGGCCGCCAAATGCTTCGGCATGCTCCGCCAGCTCGGAAACGGAATCAATGGTCACGTAGTCGGGAACCACGAGTCCTACCCGGGTTCCTTCAAGGTTCGGGCCCAGGTCGTCCACGTTGTATTCCACTTTCCCGTAAAAAAACCGGTGAAGGCTGGGGAGCCAGGCGCAGACGAACCCGTCCACATCGCCGCTGGCCGTTTTTAGCCAGATAAATTCGGCATCCATCCGGACCAGTTGGACGTCGTAGCCCAGTTCTTCTTCGAGCACGGCCTTGACCACGTAGGTGGCTGCCGTTGCGCAGGACCATTCCACGTAGGCGAGCCGGGCGGTTTTGTTTTCGGCGGCGGCGCTTCCGGCGGCGCAAAAAAGGAGCAAAGCGCCGGCAAGAATGCATTTGAGAAATGGTGCGGGGTTTTTCATTGCGTATAGCCTCTTGCTCGTTGGATCGGTATGGAAACTTTTGACAGGACGGACGGGTCGTCAGGATTCGGAAGCCGGTTCATGAACGCCCATGAATCGTTCATTGCCTCGGATCATTTGCTGAAGGGCGTTGACGTATTCCATGCCGATTTCGGCATACTGCCCCAGGCCGCCTGCCATCAGCTCGGCGTCGGGTTGATTTCCGGCAAGGCGCATCCGGTATCTCATGCGGCGAAGATCGCTGTATGCCGGGTGGGTGTTTAAATTCAGGATATAGGCTCGCACCGAGTCGCCGACGTCATCAAATGCGCGGACTTCATAGGTCGCCCCTTCGGGTCGGCTTCGGGGGACGAGGCCGCATCCTTCACTGAAGCACCACTGTCCGAACAGGTTGTTTCCCTCCCGGGCAAAGTAGGAGGTTCCCCAGCCGGATTCCTTCGCCGCCTGGATCAGCGCCAGGGACTCCGGAATCTTGTCGATGCGGAGCAGCATCTCCGTGAAGAATTCTTTGCCCGCGTCATAGGATGCATCCACGCGGTATTTTTTAGCCAGTGCATCAAGGGTTTCGATTTCGCGGGCGGACAGTGCTTCTTCCTCCCGGTAGCGCTCCCAGAGAAGAAGGGCATACCCGCGTTCCCGGAGCACCTTCCGGTTTTCCTTTTGGATGATCGGCCGCAGAAAATCGAAGAAGTCTTCCTTCTTTTCCGACACGTCCGCGTATTCACCGAATTCAGGCAGTTCGGTATTCACGTCTTCCGGTATGGGCGCCATGGCCGGTGTGGTCTCTTGTGGCGTTTCATCTCTTGTATCCACATATCGCTGCCCGCCGGCCACCAAATCCGGCAGTTCAACCCGGCCGATGATTTCTTCCGGTTCGATATCCGCGGAATTGCCATCCCGCTGACATGCGCTGAGAAATGCCGCTGCGGCAAAACAGATCAAAAAAACAAGTATACTATAAACTCGGGATCTTCCGGACATTTGGCCTCCTGTGGGGGGTCGCCCCGGTTTGTCCGAACAAGCAAAAAGATTTATATTATTTCAAAATACGACATTATCGAGTAAGCGTAGCAAAGATTTGGACAGGCTGAAAGGAAAAATATTGGCGGGGCGCTGGGTCTTATCATAACGAAAAAGGAGGAAATGATGAGCGACAAGGAACTGTACCGGCAGAAAATGCGGGCCCATCTCGACGAGTGGAAGGCGGAGTTGGAGAAGCTTAAAGCCCGGGCATCCAGGGCCGATGCGGAAACCCGTATAAAGATGAAAGACGATATTACAGATCTTGAGAAAAAGCTCGAAGCGGGCAGGGCAAAGCTTTCCGAGTTGGAAAAAACCAGCGGCGAGGCCTGGGGATCGGTCCGGACGGGAATGGACGCCGCATGGAAGTCGTTGAAAGCCGGCTTTTCGGATGCCGCTTCGAAGTTTAGGAAATAGCCGCCAATTGTGATGGATGTGCCTGCATCCTTAGATGATTGATCGCGGATGCTGGCACCTTTATAAAGTTATCAGGAACACAGGATGTGCTGACGAAGGAAGCGCATCATAAACATTATCGCCCCGTGGAATCTGTTGCGGCGGCATTTAAACGATGCGCTTCCCTCGTCAGCACATCCTATGCCCTTGACGAAAAATCCTGGTTTTCGTTCAGGCGCTAATTAATTTCTTCCACAAGATCTGTTTCTCAAAGTGATAAAGATGATAAATATTAGAGGCATGCAATGATGCAGTCGCTTGCGGGCCGGGTTGTTTTGGTTACGGGCGCAACAAGCGGGTTGGGGGAAAAGCTCGCAAATGTATTTTTCTATCGCTCTGTATTTTCAATATGTTTAGGATCCGTGGTGTTTAAAATCAGTCAAGACATGCACCCGCGATGAATTGATGGCTCTGATCACCCTGCCGGTAGACAGCCCTGGCCCGTACCCGGCGTAGCGCCCGGGCGGAACCGCACCGGGGAATTGGAAACGGGAGGCCTTTTCTGCCGGCCTGCACATGTTTTCCGTATTACCTGAACCCCGCAGGATAAGCGGGCAGCTGCAAATCGCTGCGAAAACCTTTTGATTAATTCCCGAAATTTAATGTTTCCCTGCCGTGTACGTTTCAATTTACCAGCCTGAACTTTTGATGCCTCCAACTCCTAAATATTGTGGTTTTGCTGCCGATAAGTATACCTAGTAATTGGCACTGAAGCTCTATTTCAGTAAGGTATCTCTCTTTTTTTAAAAGAAATACAGCATCAACCCCTTTTTGACTAATCCAGGATAGGAGGTTTAATGTTTAAGAATTTGAAGTTGGGAAGCAAATTAATGCTGGGTTTTTCCGTGGTGGCTGCAATTGCCCTTTTCCTGGGAGGGATCGGATTTTTCGGGGCGGTAAAAAATGAATCGGCCATGGAGGAAGTCGGGGGCATTCGTCTACCCGCTGTTCAAAGCCTTTTGGAGATGAGGGCGGCCATGCAGTCGATTATCATCAGACAGCGGACCCTTCTTAACCCGGACAATACAACGGATATGCGGCAGTTGCAATACCGCGGCATCGAGGAAGATCGCAGCGCTTACGGGGCAGCCTTTGAGAGTTATCAATCTTTGCCGCAGTCAGCCAAAGAAGCTCGCGAGTGGGAGGCGCTGATGCGTATTATCCCGCAATGGGCCGATTTGAATGACGAGATTTTTGATCTTCACCAAGAGCTTGACCGGATCGATATCCTCAACCCGGAGCAACTGCTGGCAGAGCTGCAGGAATTTCGGGCGGATCATCATTCCCTTTCGGTGGACGTTGCAAACATGATTCTTCTGGGGGATCTGT
>SLJY01000229.1 GCA_007134875.1 Desulfobacterales bacterium | reverse complement strand
TACCCGTTGTTCATCCGCAGCGCCCATACGGCCTTGTCGTTTTCCGGCGGTGTGTAGTGGCGAAATCTTTCGAGCAGAACAACCGGATCGTCTTCGATCATTACCATATCAAGATGTTCTTCCTCGATAAACTGCTCCCCTGCGACATGGCTCAGAAATTGAATAAACGGGTCCCAATACCGGCGAACATTCAACAGGCCGCACGGCTTCCGGTGCATTCCCAGCTGCGCCCAGGTGAGTATTTCGACAAATTCCTCGATGGTTCCAAGACCGCCCGGCAGGGCGATAAAGGCATCCGAAAGCTCGGCCATCAGGGCTTTCCGCTCGTGCATCGACCCGACGATCCGGAGGTCGTCCAGGCCCGTAAGTACCACCTCCCTTTCCACGAGCGCCCGGGGGACGACCCCTGTGACGCTGCCGCCTTTTTCCAGCGCGGCCCCGGCAATCCGGCCCATCAGCCCGACGCTTCCGCCGCCATAGACCAGCCCGATGCCCTTTTCCGCAAGAACATGGCCCAGTTTTTCGGCGGCTTGTGAATATTCCGGTTGGATGCCCGGGCTGGAACCGCAAAAAACACAGATTTTCTTCATTCAACTTCCCTGATGGTTTAAGTTTGAGGGAATCGCTAAAAGTGCCTGAACGAAAACCGTCTTTTTCGCCGTCCTTCATCTTGACGAAAAACCCCGGTTTTCGTTGGGGTATGCAATAGCGGCATATCTTATGTTCCTGCCGGAACGCCTCACCGGCTTCCGAACGTGTCGGCGGGTACTTCGATCCAGACAGCCCGTGCAACGGCCACGGCGCGGCCTATGGCATTGAAAACGGTCGTTCCGGCATACCGTTTCCTGCCTTCCGAATGCAGCAGCCAGCCGGTCACCACGCAGTGTTCGCCCGGATTGACGGCTTCGTCGATCCGGGCGCAAAGCTCGCCCAGCACGGCGGCTTTCCCCGGTTCGGGAACAGGCATTACCGCAAATGCGCCCGGGCAGTCAAGCGCCGCCCAGAGGAATTCCGGCGCAACGGCACCGTCGGTGTCGGCCAGGGATGCATCCGGGATCCATGGGGCCGCAACCATGCCGTTTCGTCCGGCAGGCCCCGGAAAGATCCGCAGGCCGTCGCCCGGCGTGCGTTCCGGTCCGCATACGAAGCATCGGGGAAAGGTGTGCCGGGTAAATCCCGCATATTGTTTCGCTGCTTCCCCGGCTTCGGCAAAGGACGGGGCATGGGGGGGCGTCAGGTTCAGTTCCGCGCCGGTTGCTTCGGCGATAACCGCGGATCCGTCAAGCAGCCGCGCTTCGGATCCCGAGGCTTCGATCCGCAGATCCGTTTCCAGAGGCGGCGGGGTTTTCAGCCTGACGCATGCGCAGCCCGCCAGATGCCTGGCGACCCGCCCGCAGACATAGCCGCCGTTGCCGGATGTCGAAGGCCCGCAAAAGCGGGCCGGGATATTGATCGATTCCTTTACCATGGGTATCTCGTCTTTCCTGGCGTCTGAGGCATAGTTTCCGCCATGAATTTGTATTCATGATTTCATAGCGTCACAATGATTACATGTCAACAAGATGAATTTCGGGAGCCTTCCGGAGGAAGATGCCCAGTGATCCGTTTTTTTTTGACATTCGCAGGTTCGGGAACAACTGTTGGTTAATATATTGATGCATTTGCAAAAAGTCGCGATCAGACGGCTTTGTAAAAAGTACAAGATCAAGACTTGACGGGTTTCGAAGAATGCAGGGTACCTTGCGTACTTGAAATTCGGCAGAAATTATGCGCAGGCGCAGGTATTGGACTTTTTACAAAGCCGTCATCACTGATGGAATGAAGAATGCGGAAGCGTTGACCCATGAACCGGTCGTCATCGAATCACACGGCGTTTTTCTCGGCAGCCTGCCTGGCAATGGGGGTTATGGTGTCTCCGCTTTCCATGCCCGTTGCCGGAAACAGTGCGGGAATGCTTGGATACGCTCTGTTATGGATTCTTCCCGTCGCCGCGCTGCTTAATTTTTTTACCGCAAGCCAATATTATACTGTTTTGTCGTCACAACCCGAATCCTGGCCGGTGCCGGCGTGTTCATGGTTTCAAACGGTTTTTGCGGTACTTCAGGTCGTGGCCTTTCTTTTCTTTTGCCTTGCGGCCTCCACGTTGATTCTTGCGGCTGCGGGGTATGTATTTAATGAGGTTTTTGTCCGCTGGTTTCCCAACCTGTTTTTCTCCGTATGCCTCCTTGTTTTCATTCTCGCCGTGAATTTCGCCGACAGCAGGGTGTCCGGGTATTTTCAGATTGCTTCCGTTTTCTTGTTTTCAGGGGCCGTGCTGCTCCTCTCGGTTATCGGGCTGCTTACCCTGGACAGGCCCCTTTTCGGCAATGTTGATGTCCCTGGCATCTTGTCCTTTGAAGCAAGACCCGTTTTCATGCTTTTCTGGATTTTCATGGCCGCGGAGCTGGCCATGTATCACGAAAAACAAAATAAGACCCTGCTACCGGATTCATATTTCCTGATTTTCGCGTTTGCAGTTGTTTTTGCATTGTTCTGGCTGTGGTCGATGGTTTCCATAGCGGCCGCACCACCGCATATCCTTGTTGAAAGTACAGGACCGCAGAACGTGGCGGCGCATTTTATCGCAGGCGATACCGGCCGAAGGATAATAGGTGTTGCCCTGCTCGCAGGCAGTTTTGCAGGCGTCAATTTACTGCTTCTGGGCACCGGTTCGGTTTTCAATGCATTGGTATCTCCGGCGGCGGGAAAAGGGGAAGCACGGAAAAAGGTTAGCACCCGGAACGGATTCGTGGCGGTGCTTTGTCTGATTATTCTGGCAATGCTCCTTGGCGGTATGGCCGGAAAGGAGATCACCTTTACGATAAAACGCGCCGCCTTTTATCTGTGGCTGATCACTTATGCCGGGCTTAACCTCTACCTGCTGCGGCACCGGGCGTCATCGGGCATTACTGTTTTCGTGGCTGCTTCTATAGGCGTGTCGGTCATATACATCATCGCATTTGTTGTTCTTGCGGCAACGGACCCGCAGCTGAAGGAGGTGATAATTTTTTGAGGATGAGCCGGTGCATGGACGGAAGTCCGGCCCATAACTATCACCCCGGAAAAAGGAGAGAAGCATGATGTTTTCAAAAATAGGGTCATTGGTCATTGTTTTGTTATGTATTGCGGGATTTACTGTCATGGCGGCAACGGTTTTCGCCCAGGGCGAGATACCCAGAATTTCAAAGGAGGAGGCGCGGGAGCTGCTGGATGATCCGGAAGTGATTTTTCTCGATGTTCGGCTGGGAAGCGACTGGCGGGCGAGCCAGTTTAAGATCGAGGGAGCGGTAAATGAAAATCCGGGCGCCGTTGATCAGTGGGCAGGGGATTACGGCACATCGGAAACTTACATTCTTTATTGTGCCTGACCGGGCGAATCCACATCCGCCCGGGTGGCGGAAGAAATGAAAAACAAGGGGTTTAAAGATGTTCGGGTTCTCCGGGGCGGCTGGCATGAATGGCAGCGGGCCGAATATCCGGTTGAGTTGAAGTAGCACGCCATAAACCCGGGTGCGGCGGCGAGGGTTTCATTTATTGCTTCGTCCGGGCTGAATTGTTCGACAGGCCGACGATCACTTCTTATTTATTTTAAATACAGGCCGGCAGCAGTGCCGGTGAAGACCGCAATCAGTTGCAAAGATAGGTAAAAAACAACGGCGAGGGTAAAATGGACTCAAAAGATTTGAAAAAGATGCTTGCCTGCTTGACTGTGGCAGGACTGGTTAGCCTCGGGGGTGGATCCCTGCCGGCGGCCCATGCCGGAAGCGGCTGAGGTAAAAGTGGCTGAGGGGCCACGGAAGACAGCGCAGTTGGC
>SLJY01000091.1 GCA_007134875.1 Desulfobacterales bacterium | reverse complement strand
GTCGCAGCAGCCGAAACCTGGTTACCGTCAACTGCCCGGCCATACCGGAGCACCTTCTGGAAAGCGAGCTGTTCGGCCATAAAAAGGGTTCGTTTACCGGCGCGGTAAGCGATCACAAAGGGCTTTTCGAGCAGGCCGACGGTTCGACCCTGCTGCTCGACGAAATTGCCGATATTTCGACGCCGGTCCAGACCAAGCTGCTGCGCGCCCTCCAGGAGCAGGAAATCCGGCCTGTGGGCAGCACGAAAAACCAACGGGTCGATGTCCGTATCCTGTCCACCACCAACCAGGACCTGGAGGAAATGATCCGGAGCAAGCGGTTCCGGGAGGACCTGTTCTACCGCCTCAACGTGGTCACAATTTCGACCCCTTCGCTGCGGGAAATCCCGGAGGATATCCCGGTCCTGGTCCGTCACCTGGCCCGGCGCGTGTGCGGGGAACTGGAGATGGAGCCCATGGGGATTGCCGCGGATGTCCTGGAGGATCTCATGAGGCGTCAATGGCCCGGCAACGTTCGCCAGCTCCAGAATTTCGTCCGGCGTCTGATCGTTTTTTCCAATGGACGTGAAATCGGTATGGCGGATCTCAGGGCGGTGGACAACCAGGACATGGCCGAAGATCGATTTGAGCGGCAGCGGCATTCGGCCGCAACCGGCGGCGGTGACGGCGGCGAAGGCCCCGGTTCATCCGACGGGACGCCCGAACCCTACACGGAGGCAAAGAACCGGGTTGTAAATGCGTTCACGGAGGAATATGTCCGCAAAATTCTCTTTCTGACCGGGGGAAACATCAGCCACGGGGCGAAACTGGCCGGCATGAGCCGGGTGGCCCTCCAGAAAATCCTGCGGCGGCTGGATATCGATCCGGAAGCCTACCGGGCGCATTGAGAAATCGCGCAAGCCTTGATCTTGAACTTTTTACAAAGCCATCAGATCGCGACTTTTTACGAGTGCATCAGATATCGGATTTTTTACAAAGCCGTCAAACCTGGCATTATCCGGTATCTTGATCCGTTACTCTGCGTTCCCCCGCAAACACGGCAAGCCGCTTGTTTCTTGCCCATGCCAGCGTCATACCGACCGATTCCGCAAGCTCCACCGCGAGCGCGGTGGGCCGTGAGATTCCCGCCATGATTTCAATGCCGGCCCGGGCGGCTTTCTGCACCAACTCGTAGCTGAGCCGTGACGACATGAGCGCGAAAACGGCCTGATCGATTCCTGCCCCGGAAAATACTTTTCCGATCGCCTTGTCCAATGCGTTGTGACGGCCAACATCTTCTGCAAATGCAAGCATATTCATCCCGGCGTCGTATAGGACCGCGGCGTGCGCGGCGAGGGTTTGCCGGTGCAGGGGCTGGTATGCCGGAAGGGCATTGGCGCAGGCCAGTATGCTTTCAGGGGATAGATGATGCCGGAAGGGAAGGGGGGAAATAATCTGGCGGAGATCGTCTATCACCTCTTTTCCGCAGATGCCGCAGGATGTCTGGCTGACAAATCCCTTTCGCTCCAGAAGCCCGGCCACTTTCGCGCGCCTGTCGGCAGTGAGCGTTACGGTGAGCACATTGGTCTCGTCATCGTCGCAGAATCCAATGGCGGCGATGTCCTCGAACACCTCCACGATACCTTCCGCCAGGCAGAAACCGGCCCCATGGGCTGCTTCATCCCCGGGCGTGCGCATGACAACGGAATAAGGATGCCCGTCGATTCGTATGGAAAGGGGTTCCTCGACGATGAGGGATTCCGACGACGCGCTGCGGCCGCCGCTCTCAAAAACCGTTATGTTCCGGTTAATTGTCATTCTCATGGTATCTGTGGCCAATTAGTCTTGATGTACTCGTAAAAATCGCAATAAAAAGGCATGGGATGCGCTTCCATTGTCAGCGCATCCTATGCTATTTCCCCGTATTTGCGGCAAACGAGAAATTCGTCAGGACCGCGCGCATGCCCAGATATCGGACTTTTTTTACGAAGCCATCAATTTATTTTTGAGGGCCGATCAGATAAATACCGTACGTGGCACGCAAATTCGGCCATACGCGCGTGATCCGGCCACTTCTGTAGAAATTGTTGGTATTGATTGCCGCTTCCTTTTCGATGGCAACCCCGACCTGCCGGGTAAACTCCCGGAAGTCCCTGATGGAAAGAATCCGGATGTTGGGTGTGTCATACCAATGATAAGGCAACTGCGGTGTCAGGGGGGCGATCCCTTTGAACAGCACCTGGTAGCGGATGTGCCAGTGTCCGAAATTCGGAAAACTGACAATGACCTTGCCGCCGATCCGCATCATTTCGTTGATCAGTTCGAGCGGTTCGTATACCTGCTGAAGGGTCTGGCTCAGGATGACGTAGTCGAAGTTGTTGTCCGGGTAGTCGGCGATCTCCTCGCTGATGTCCCCCTGGATGACGGAAAGCCCTTTTTCAATACAGGCGGCGACCCGCTCTTCGACGATTTCGATGCCCGTCTCCCGAATGTTTTTGTATTTTTTCAGATGATAGAGCAGCTCGCCTTCGCCGCATCCGAGAGCGATCACCCGGGATCCGGACTCGATCCAGGATGCGATGACCTGCAGGTCGAAGCGGAGATTATCCTGTTTATCAGGTGTCATTGTATACACTTTCCAGGAAGCCTTTTACGAGGTTGGTCAAACGCTGGTTCGGCAGCAAAAAGGCATCATGGCCCCAGTCCGCCTCGATCTCGCAAAAACTGACATTCAGGCCGCTTTTTTTCATGGCCTTCACCATTTCACGGCTCTGATAGGTGGGGTACAACCAGTCGGATGTGAAGGATACCACCAGAAAACGGGCCACGGCACGCGAGAACGCCTCAATTCCGGATTCGACGCGATTCTGCTGCGCCAGGTCGAAGTAGTCGGCGGCCTTGGTGATATAGAGAAACGAATTGGCGTCGAAGCGCTCCACGAATTTGGCGCCCTGGTGGCGCAGGTAGCTTTCCACTTGGAAGTCGGCCTCGAAATTGAATGAAAAATCCTCCTTGCCCTGGAGTTTGCGGCCGAATTTGCGGCGCATGGCTTCATCCGAAAGATAGGTTATATGGCCGATCATCCGCGCCACGGAGAGCCCCAGGTCGGGTTTTTTGCCATCGTAGTAGTTGCCGCTGTTCCAATTGGGGTCCGCGATGATGGCCTGCCGGGCCACCTCGTTGAAGGCGATGGCCAAAGCAGAATGGCGCATGGTGGTCGCAAGCGGAATGGCGGACCGGACCATATCCGGGTATTGCACTGCCCATTGAAGTACTTGCATTCCCCCCATGGAACCGCCGATCAGGGACAGAATGCTGTTTATCCCCAAGTGATCCAGAAGCGCCTTTTGCGCACGCACCATGTCGGCGATGGTCACGAAGGGGAATCCCATGCCGTAAGGCCGGCCGGTATCGGGGTTGATGGAGGCGGGGCCGGTGGAACCCATGCAGCCGCCCAAAACGTTGGAGCAGACCACGAAGTACTTGTCCGTATCGACCCCCTTTCCGGGGCCGATCATGTTGTCCCACCAACCGGGTTTGTCGTCGTTGTCGGAATAATACCCCGCGGCATGGGAGTCGCCGGTCAGCGCATGGGGCACCAGCACAACGTTGCTTCCGTTTTCGTTGAGGGTACCGTATGTTTCGTATGCAAGCGTTACAGGACCGAGCTTTGCACCGGAATCGAGGACCATCTCGTTTGGCGGTGCGGCAAAGGTGAAATATTTTCTTTCGACCTTACCGACGGTTCTGCCTTCGTTGTCGTGTGCAATGTATTCGCTCATCGGGTCTTTCTTGGCGCAATGTTGACGACTTCGTAAAAGTCCAATATCTGCGTTACGCGCGATTTCTCAGAATTTGCGGCTTACGCCTTGTAAACATACACGTACGCCAAGTACACTGCATTCTTCGAAATCGCGCAAGCCT
>SLJY01000227.1 GCA_007134875.1 Desulfobacterales bacterium | reverse complement strand
CATAGCCGGAATGTGCACTTTGACAAATCAGTCATCACCCCGCGCCAAAAAAATAATATGCGGGGCCTGCAGTCGCAGGATAAGACCCACGCCGAAGCCCTATCGGCCTTCAACCACCGAGTGGATGCCGATGGGGTCTTACAGCCTGTGACGGCAGCCGGATAAAGAGGGGCGGGCATTTCTGGAACCAAGCTAGTGGATGAGAAGAAATCCCATTTGGTTCAGCTTGGCAGACTCCTGGATCATGTGATTTGAAATCTCTTCCAAGCAAGCAACTACTTCTGCCCGGCGACGGCAGCATCCACATGGCAATTTTGGCCGATATGAGGATACTATGAAGTCAAGGCCATGAGGCCATTGTGATCCAGCCGAAAGAATACCAACGCCCATACGCCTCGTACCTCCAGTCCCATGTAAAATTTTCCACCAATATGGAGCCGATCCCTGCCCGTTTTGCTGCAGCGATTTCCAAAGGAGAAATATCACTGGTTACCAGGTGGCAGTCGGCAAAACGGATTTTGTCTGCCAGTTCCTTCAACAGCCTCTCTTCAAAAGGCAGAAATGCGTCCAGGGTCCGCCACGGTCTTGTCCAGATCAAAATGCAGTGGCGTCGTCTGGAACAACCCGACATCGGGGTGCCGGCGATGATATATATAAGGATCTATTCATCCGGTATCATAAAAATTTTTTCCGAATGCCCAGTTTGTTGATTTTTGCATACAGCGTGGTCGGTTTCAGATCCAGTAGCTCCGCCGCACCGCCGCTTCCGCTTACCCTGCCGCCGCATTTTTTCAAGGCATTGACTATGTGTGTTTTTTCCATTTCGCGGTATGTCGGAAAGGCATTATCGGATTCTTTTTCGAACCGGTTGTTGCTGAGCAATTCTGGCACACCGGCATAGCCGTTTTCCGAAAGGATTACGGCGCGTTCGATAATGTGTTTCAATTCTCTTACGTTGCCGGGCCAGGAGTGCCGGCTGAGGGATTCAAGCTCTTTTTTTGTAAATCCCCGGATGTGCTTCCCCATTTTTTTGTTGAAGATATCCAGGAAGTAATTGGCCAGCAAATGAATATCCTCTTTTCTTTCCCGCAACGGGGGAATGTGAATCGGAAAAACATTGAGGCGGAAGTACAGGTCGGTACGAAACTTTTTTTCCGTGATCATTTCCGTCAAATCTGCATTGGTTGCTGCAATCAGCCGGAAATCGGAACGGATGGTCTGGCTTCCGCCGACTCTTTCAAACTCTTTCTCCTGGATCGCCCGTAAGATTTTTGCCTGCACATCCATGGAAATGGCGTCGATATCGTCCAGAAAAAGAGTCCCGCCGTCGGCCAGTTCGAATTTTCCATGGTGCTGGTGTGTTGCGCCCGTGAAAGCACCTTTTTCATGTCCGAAGAGTTCGCTTGCAATCAATTCGGAGCTAAATGATGCCGTGTTTACAGGAATGAAGGGAGATTTGCACCGTGTACTTTGACGATGTATCTCCCTGGCGACGAGCTCCTTGCCGACGCCCGTTTCGCCGGTGATCAAAACGGTGGCGCCGGTGGCGGCCACCTTGCCGATCTTAGCCAACACCCGTTTCATGGCTTCGGATGTGCCGATGGCTTTTGTGCCGGCCGGAACACCTTCCATCTCCATCCGGTATAGCCGGGTCTCCTGTTCCAGACGCCCCTTCAGTTGTTCGATTTCCTCATAGGCGTTGGCATTGTCAATAGCCACGCCCATTTGGCTGATGACAACCTTCAAAAGCGATATAATATCCTGGGGCGGTGAGAGACCCACGAGCGTATTATCCAAGTATATAACGCCGAAAAAGTGATTCCGGAGCATTACGGGATAGCAAAGCAGCCAGCCGGGTCCCGGACCGGTGTTTTTGGACATGATTGTTTCCCGGCCCGTTTCGATGACCTGTGCAATGACCTGCCAGCTTTCCCGGAACTGCGGGGATTCAAGGATTGCCGTATCCAGGTTCCGGCTTGCAACCAGCCGCGCGTTGTTGCGGTCGTCAACCAAAAAAACGCCTCCTCTTCCGGCGCGTGTAAGACGCATCAAAAGGTTAATGATCCGGGTCAAAAGCCGTTCCCGGTCGCGGACCGTGCCAATGGCGTCCCCCACCTCCAGGAGAGTATTGATGACGCTTTCCTCTTCCGGCTCATCTTCAAGGTAGGGTCTGAGCTCATTGGGGAATAGATCCGGGTTGATGTTGGAGAGCACTTTCCATGCTTCTTTGAGCAGGGAGCGGGCATTCTCGCTGGCCGGTTCTTCCTGAAGCATCAACCGGGCATGCAGCACCTGCGTGTGTGCCAGCTCAAGACGTGCGCCGGCTTTTGTCAGAAGGCGGGTGCTTTTGTCCAGATCGGATACAATGTCATCGTTTCGCCCCTGTTTTTTCATTTTCCGGAGTGCCCGGTAGCGGAAGCCGACCCCCTGCATATACACGTCCGGCCAGCCCAGCAGTCGCCAGATTTCGGCGTCATAATTCATTTTCGGGTGAACCAGGCCCGCTTCCTCCAGTGCATCGATATAATCGAAGTTCCAGGGCCCCCTGTGATGGAACCAGCCGACTTCTTCGGATTTTTCAAAGGCCATTTTTTGATACTTAAAGGAGCGCTGTAAATCGCCCCTGGTGTAAAAAATAAATGCCCGACTCGCGTACCCCGCCCAAAGGATGTAGTTGCCAAGGGTGTCTTCCGGAAAGTGGAATATCGCATCCAGATGAGTTTCCGCCTCGCTGATGCGCCGCGAGTCGAGCAGGGTCAGTACTGCCATCATGTCGGCGTATACTTTCACCTGGGTAAGGTTCAATCCGTCTGCCTTGTTTCGCACCGCGTCGATTAACCCGATTCCCCGTGCCGTATGCCCGCAGATGCCATAGCACCATCCCAGCGTCGCTGTTGCGCGAAGGGTGGCTTGGTCTGCAGGAAAGTTTTCGGCATCGCCTATGACCTTTTCGTATCGGGAGACGGCTTGGGCAACAAACCCCTGCCAGAAAAGAAAATCGGATGTAAAAAGAGCGGCTTGCCGTAAAAGGTCCTCGCTGTGGAGATGCTTGGCAAGATCCCATGCTTTTTCGTAGAGCACCGATGCTTTTTCGTAGTCGCCGGCAGTTTTAATCACCTGGGCAAGCCGCAGGTTGACCATGCAAAGTTTTTCAAGTTTGTTGCTGGATTCGGCGCACGCGCTGGCGCGTTCCAGCAAATCCCACTGCTGCTGAAGCGGCATGAGATGCCCGTGCGACGAAATCAGCCCGAGAGAGGCGTCAATAAAGTACATGTATTGCCGACTCTGATCGGAAATAATGTCCACATTTTCTATAATAATCTTGAAATAAAAGGTAGCGGCTTCCATAGCGCCAGTCTCCAGGCAGTAATGGGCCGCCCGGATAAGATCCTGCAGATGAGCAGGCTGAACAAGTCCTGTCATGGAAACGATATTGGCGATGGTAAGGCATTTTTTATCCCTAGCCATATCGGCTTTTTTGACATTTTGGATAAGGTTTTCCGCGGTTTCGTACAGGATGCCGTCCGAATAAAATGCGAGAATTTCACTCGCTTTTTCAGGTGTTTTGAGCTGATAATGACCGGGCCCCTCCAGGGAGAGATTTAGGTACCCTTCGGTGACGAGACTTTCCATGGCCTGCAATACTTGCAACGGGGAAAGGGACACGCTGTTGACAAGGTCGTCCAGCGTGATCGGGGGGGGCAGGAGAGCCGCTGAAACAAGCAGCTTTTGCGACTGTGGGGACAAATGCGCTTGCACTTTACAAGTCCTCATTGCAGAATTTTGGAAAGAATTATAGGAAAGTCGTCGAAGATCGATTACATAATATTATAAAATTGCAATATTTTGCAATAAAAAATATTGCAATTTTCCCGATTAGCGATGAAAAAGCTTGAAAACAAATGATATATTCTTTTATTCAGAATGGCACAAGCCTTGCTAGGAACCTTTTAAATGCCTGCGGGTTAGGAAAATCAAAAATTAATAAGGGGGTCACATGAAAAAAACAGCATTCATTCTTTTCCTGAGCGTATTTTTCTTCGTTTTGTCAACGGCATCCGGTTGGGCCGCAGACAATGAGCCTTATAAGATTGGTGCTATCGTCGCTGTTACGGGAAACGCTTCTTTCCTTGGAGATCCCCAGAGAAACACCCTTGAAATGGTTGTCGATATTATCAATGAGGAGGGTGGGATCAACGGACGTCCGGTGGAGCTTGTTCTGTATGACACGGAAAGCAATGCAAGCCGAGCTGTTACCCTGGCCCGAAGGTTGATTACCCGGGACAATGTTCTGGCTGTTGTCGGGCCTTCAACCAGCGGGGAGTCAATGGCAGTCATACCGGTTGTCAACAGGGCGGAAGTGCCAATGATCGCTTTTGGTGCGAGCACCCGGATCGCGGAACCGGTGGAAGAGAGAAAATGGGTTTTTAAGGTTGTCCCAGGCGACGATCTGGCCATTCGGCTGAAATACGATTATATGAAAAGAAACGGTATCGACAAGATTGCAATCGCGACCGCTTCCACCGATTACGGCATCAGCGGCCGGCAGCACATGCGGGAACTGGCACCTGAATATGACATCGATATCGTCTTCGACGACACATACGGACCGGGGGAAACGGATCTTACCGCCCTTTTGACACGGATACGGGGAACAGAAGCCCAAGCCATTATCAACTGGTCCATTGGCCGGACCCAGATCGTGATCACACGAAACTGGAAGCAGTTGGGCATGACGATACCCCTCTACCAGAGCTACGGCTTTGGAAGTGCACGCAACATCGAAATGGCAGAGGGAGCGGCGGAAGGCGTTATTGTGCCGGTTTCGCGGATTGTAATTGCAGATTTGATAGCTGATGATGATCCCCACGCGCCGGTGGTTAAGCGTTATAAAAGGCTTTACGAAGAGCGGTTCAATGAGGGAGTCAGCGTATTCGGCGGCCATGCCTGGGATGCAATGTTCCAGCTCAGGGATGCCCTTGCCGAGGTGGGGCCGAATCGGTCCGCAATCAGGGAATATATGGAAAATATCTCGGGTTTTGTCGGAAACAACAGCATTTTCAATCGCTCCCCACAGGATCACGTCGGGTTGGACATGGATGCCTATGTTATGGTCAAGGTCAAGGACGGCGATTGGGCCATAATCGATGAATAGATCGAACGCAGGTGTCCCCGGTGGATAGATAGCACCGCAAAGCTCTTGGGCATCGCGGTGCGTATTCCCGGATTGTGGGTATGGATCCGCATGCATTCCCGCCTGCGGGATAAATCAATCCTTACACCAGATAGGCTGACAAGCCGATGTTTGACACAATTTTAAGCGGACAGATCATTCAGTACCTTTTCACCGGCCTGACCATCGGTGCGATTTATGCGCTGACAGCGCTGGGCTTTAATATCATTCACAACGTGACAGGCATCATCAATTTTGCCCAGGGAGATTTCGTTGTGTGGGGCGGCCTCCTCATGGTTATGTTTGCAAGATTTTTCGGTTTTCCGCTGCCTGTCGCCTTTTTTTCGGTGGTCGGCGTCATGGTTTTCATCGGCGCATTCATTTATTATTTCAATATCCGGCCTATAAAAAAGCCGTCGATCCTCACCATGATCATGGTCACAATTGCTGTTTCAATCATCCTGCAGGGCGTTGCCATGTTCATCTGGGGGAAGGAGCCTTATGCCCTTCCTTCTTTTATCGAAGGTCCTCCGGTTTATGTTTATGGCGCCTACATCATGCGCCAGTCATTCTGGGTACTGGGAATATCCGTGGCAATGGTATTGTTTCTGACGTTTTTTTTCAATCGCACCCTTATTGGCAAAGCGATGAGGGCATGCGCCGATGATCCGGGTGCTGCCGGTCTGGTCGGAATCAGCACGCCGTTGATGATCTGTGCGGCTTTCATGCTGGGCTCAGCCCTTGGCGCAGTTGGCGGCGCCGTTATTACGCCTATTACATTAATGGAGTACGACCGGGGAGCCATGATCGCCATCAAGGGTTTTGGCTCCGCCATACTTGGCGGACTGGGGAGTTTCAGCGGCGCGGTGATTGCCGGATTCATGCTGGGCATCCTTGAATCCTTTGCGACTGGATTTGTCTCTTCGGCCTATAAGGATGCGATTTCTCTGGTGTTGATCCTTGGTGTGTTGTTCACTAAACCAGAGGGGCTTTTCGGCTCCGGGGCGAATAAAAAAGCATAGGGTGTTGCGAGAATGACAACAAACACGGCGCTTAAAGTATCATCCTTTACCGTTTTTATAATGATCCTGCCTTGGGTGCTTAACCTTTCCAGTGCAACCGCCTATTACGTAGATGTCATGATATTTGTCGCGATCCACAGCATCATCGGCTGCGGTCTTTCGCTGCTTCTTGGCTACGCAGGGCAGATATCGCTGGGGCAGGCAGCGTTTTACGGCATTGGTGCATACACTTCCGGCATTCTGACCGTGCGGATGGATGTCAATCCATGGTTTGCCATGGCGGCCGGCATCTTTGTTGCTTCTGCAATTGCCACGGCTATTGGCATACCCACGCTGAGGCTTAGGGGACACTATCTCGCCATGGCCACGCTCGGATTCGGCATGATTGTTTTTATCGTGTTTAACGAATATATTGCGCTGACAGGCGGACCATCGGGTTTCGGCAATATACCGCCCCTGTCGCTAATGGGGCATCCGATCGAATCTTCCTTTTCGTTTTATTATCTTTCGTGGCTGGCGGCAATCATTGTGCTCACCGCTTCCCTGAACATTGTCAATTCAAGACCAGGCAGGGCCTTGAGATCCATTCATGACAGTGATAAAGCTTCCGCTTCGCTTGGGATTAATGTCGCCATGGCCAAGGTGAAAATATTTGTCGTGAGCGGGGCTTTCGGCGCTCTGGCGGGCAGCCTGTACGCCCACTATCTTACTTTTGTAAATCCCCCGGCATTTGATGTTTTCTTCTCGCTGAAAGTTCTGATGATTGTTGTCATCGGCGGTATCGGGAGCGTTTGGGGGGCTGTATTCGGGGCGGCACTGCTTAATTTTCTTCCCGAATGGTTGGTTTTTCTTCACGATTTTGACGTTCTTGCATACGGAATCATTTTGCTGCTTGTTGTAATGTTTTCACCACAGGGGATTTATGGTCTTCTCGCGGGTGCGGCAGGCTATTTTTTCAAGTTCATCAGAAAAGAATCGGACCATGACTGATCAGATTCTGGAGGTTAAGAACCTTACCAAACGGTTTAAAGGTTTGGTGGCTGTAGACCGGTTGTCTTTTTCCCTGGAAACGGGAATCATCAAATCGCTGATCGGGCCCAACGGTGCCGGGAAGACCACTTTGATCAACATGATAACCGGTTTCCTGTCGCCTACTGCCGGGGAAATCATTTTCAGGAACCGGCTGCAAAAACACAATCAAGCGCATCGGATAGCGGCCTCGGGTATCGCTAGAACATTTCAGACGATCGAGTTGTTCAAAAATATGACCACCCTGGAAAATATCATGGTGGGATGTCACCTGAGAAGCGCAAAAGAAATCATTTCATCTGCTTTCAGGCTTCCCGGTGTCAAAAAGGAGGAAGAAAAAATCAGGGATCTTGCCTGGCACCACTTGAAAAGCGTCAACCTGGAGAAATATGCCGGACAAAAGGCCGGGAACCTGCCGCTGGGTGAACAGAAAATGCTTGAAATGGCCCGTGCCATGGCATCGAATCCGTCGTTAATACTTCTGGACGAGCCGGTTGCCGGCTTAAACGAAGCCGAGTCCCAGAGGGCCATGGAAATGATACTTAGCATCAGAGGGCAAGGGGTCACAGTGATTCTGGTTGAGCATGACATGAAAGTTGTGATGCAGATCTCAGATGAGGTTTTGGTGATCAATTACGGCCGATGGCTTGCCGAGGGGTCTCCCCGGGATATACAAAAGGATCCCAATGTCATCGATGCGTATTTGGGAGGGGAGGCGATAGGTGCTTGCCATTAGAAATCTTGAAGTCACCTTCGGCGGCGTCCGTGCAATCAGGGGGATCAGCCTCGATGTAGCAAAAGGCCAATTGGTTTCAATAATAGGAGCTAATGGTGCCGGAAAATCGACGTTGATGAATACCGTCGCGGGGCTGGTGCAGCCCGGGGGTGGGGATATAATGATAAACCAGGATCCCATCGGCGGACTTCCGGCCAGAAAGGTGGTCAAAAAAGGGATCTCGCTTGTGCCCGAGGGCCGACGTCTCTTTGTTAACATGAGCGTTGCGGACAATCTGATACTGGGAGCGTATACCCGCCATGGCAAACAAAAAACGGAGGCGATTGCCGAAACGCTTGAAATGGTTTATGAATTGTTTCCGCGGCTTAGCGAGCGGGCCTATCAGATCGCTGGAACCCTTTCCGGGGGGGAGCAACAGATGCTTTCCATCGGGCGTGCCCTTATGGCAAAGCCGGATCTGCTTATGCTGGATGAGCCTTCCATGGGATTGGCGCCCCTGGTGATCAAAGAAATTTTTAAAACCATTATTACCTTGAATCGTGCCGGAAGGACCATTTTGCTGGTCGAACAAAACGCCCGGGCAGCTCTTGCAATAAGTGATTATGCCTATGTTCTGGAAACGGGCCGAATTGTGCGGGAAGGAAGCGGGGAAAAACTGCTTTGCGACCCGGGCGTCGTGGAAGACTTTTTAGGCGGCCACTGAAGCCCCGGAAAAGTACTTACTCATAAATGTTCACATACTCGCAATGACCCTACGAGCAAACAATGACATTAAGGCTGTCCTGCCGCCCGGTCCCGCTCTCAAGTCCCTTGCAGAGAAGGGTATTTTTTTGCAAACCCCCTGCGGCGGACTGGGAAAATGCTTGAAATGCAAAGTTTACGTGGAAGAAGGGGACTGTTTTTTGCCGGATGAGGATGAAAAGATGCATCTCGGCCCGGTTGAGGCCGCCGCCGGCCTTCGTTTGGCATGTCGCCTGAATCCGCGGGGTGCCTGCCGGCTGCGCATCCCCGAATCAAGCCTGATCGATGATTTTGAAACCGATATCATTTCCTTCGGTGGAAAAATCGCGGATCCGGATACCTGCGGGCTGGCCATTGATCTGGGAACAACCCGCATAACAATGCTTTCCGTTCGCCTATCCGACGGGAAGGAGACCGCTTTGTCCACGGCGGCCAATCCGCAGGCGTATTACGGGGCCGATACCCTGACCCGCCTGAAGGCTGCCCTGGATGGAAATGCAAGAGGGTTGAAGGAATCGGTGATTCAGCGAATCAATCATATGATTACCGGTATCTGCCGATCACAGCAAACGACTCCGGAGAGAATCCGGACGGTTTGCCTGGTGGGAAATACGGCAATGACGCATCTTTTGCTTGAAATGGATGTATCCGGTCTGACCCGGGCCCCCTATGTGCCGTTTTCAATCGCCGCAAAGTGTTTACGTGCCGCCGAAGCCGGCCTTTTCTGCCATCCGGAGGCGCAGCTTTTTATCCCTGCCGGCATAGGCGGTTTTGTGGGTTCAGACCATGTCGCCTTTATCCGGGCCCTTTCGTCCCGCAAATACCCGAAACCGTTTTTGGCTCTCGATATCGGCACGAATACAGAAATGGTTTTTTCAGGACCCGAGGGCGATGCTCTGTCCAGTCTATCCGTTCCATCGGGTCCGGCTTTCGAAGGCGGACATGTTTCCTGCGGCCGGAATGCCGGCAAGAAAGTGGTGAATGCCGTCCGGCTGGGAAATGACGGCTTTGACCTCTTTACCGCAGAGGGAGGGGCGCCCTTGGGATTGTGCGGATCAGCCCTGATCCAGGTGCTTGCGGAAGCCTACCGGGGAAGAATCATTGATCGGCGCGGCAAAATCGACCCGTCATCGCCTTTTGCCGAATCTTGCGGAAGGGAACCCGCCGTAAGCCTCTGGCCCGGCAGATATGCGGAAGGCATGCCCCCGCTTATATTGACACAGTCGGATATCGATGCGCTACTCATGGCCAAGGCGGCCGTCAGAGTCGGCATCGATACGCTGCTTCACCGACACCGGGCAGACCCTCGGGATGTTGAAACGGTCATATTGAGCGGTGCTTTCGGAAGCAAACTTGACATCGGTGCCGCTTTCACCATCGGTCTTTTCCCTGCATTTTCTCCGGATTCATTCGAGTTTTTGGAAAATGCGGCGGCGTACGGCGCTGCGGAAATATTGCTTGAACATCAATCCTGCAGCTTGGGAGATGAGATGGATATGACCCGGAAATCGGTTTCACACGTCAACCTGGCGGGTACAGCCGGGTTTAAGCAAAGGTTCGCCAGGTCCTTTTACTTTCCGGAGCTTCGGGAATCCGGACAGCAGGTGCGCGGAAATGGAAAATCGCAATCCTCCGGGCAAACCGGACCGTTATTCGGGAATGTAAACAAAAAGTAACGAGCCGGCCACCCGGCTTCACGTGGAGGTAAAAATGCTTGTAATCGGAGAAAAAATAAACGGAACGCGTGAGGAGGTCGCCCGGGCGATTGCAGAAAGGGATGAAACAACAATACAGCGTCTCGCCTTGCACCAGGAAAGCAGCGGTGCCGACTACCTGGACATCAATGCCGGCACCCATCCGGACAAAGAACCCGGTGATATGGTCTGGCTGATCCGGACGGTGCGGAAGGTGACAGCAGACATCGGTCTTTGTCTGGACAGCGTGAACCCGGAGGCGTTGGTGGCCGCCATGAAGGAACTCGACGATACCCCCATGATCAACTCCCTGAGCGGAGAGAAAAAGCGCTTGGAAAATGTTCTTCCTATCGCCGCCCGGTACCGGACGCCCCTGATACTGCTTGCCTTAGACGATGACGGCATTCCCAAAACCGCCGACGGGCGCATGGAGATTATCCGCAGTCTAATCGGCCGGGCGCGGGAAAGCGGTCTTGCTGATGACAAACTGTATGTGGACCCCTTGATTACAACCATTGCAACCGACCGGAGCAGCGCAATCATTACCCTGGACATCATGCGCCGGGTCCGATCGGAGTTTCCCGATGCGCATCTTGTGTGCGGACTCAGCAATATCTCTTTCGGGCAGCCGAAACGCAGCATTATCAACCAAGCCTTTGCTTCGCTCGCTATTTTTTCAGGCCTGGACGCTGCAATCATCGATCCCGGAGACAGGCAGCTGGCCGGAACCATTCTTGCGGCGGAAATGCTTTTGGGCAAGGATCCCAACTGCCTTCGGTATAACAATGCCCTGCGCTCCGGTCTTATCGATGACGACAATGTCGGTTTTCAGGCAGCGGAGGGTGGGGGAGAGCTGGAAAAAGTCTTGGAACAGCTTGTCTCGGCGATGGCTTCAGCGGGCATTCTGGATAAGGCCCTCCGGAAGCACGGACCGGAAGCACCCGCCGTCTTCTCTGAACCGGGGCGAGCAAAGCCTCCGGCAGAATACGTCTCCGTGATCGATCAGTTCATCGATGCGCTGGTCAATATGAAAGAAGACGAAGCAATGACCCTTTCCGAAACGCATCTTTCCTCGGGCGGCGATCCACTTGCGCTTCTGGACGCATCCAGAGAGGCCATGGTCAAAGTAGGGGACTTGTTCGAAAAACGGGAATATTTTGTTCCTGAACTTATGCTGGCAGGAGAGATGCTAAACAAGATCGCCGAAGCCGTAAAGCCGCATCTCGAATCCGACAAGGAAGACCGACCAGGTAAAGGACGGGTGATTATCGGTACGGTGGAAGGAGACATCCATGATATCGGAAAGGATATCGTTGTTACCATGCTTGATATTAACGGCTACGAGGTACTGGATTTAGGCGTCGATGTCCCTGTCGAAAAATTCTGCACCGCCGCAAGGGAGTTCAAGCCGCAGGTCATCGGATTAAGCGGGTTTTTGACCCTGGCCTATGAGCCCATGAAGGAGACCATCGCTGCGCTCCGAAAGGATAACTCCGGCGTGAAATACATGATCGGTGGCGGCCAGATGGACGAAAAGGTTTCCAGATACGTCAATGCCGACGCTTTCGGCAAAGATGCCCTAGAGGCGGTGAAACTCTGCGATGAATGGATAGCAGCGCCGAATACCGGGTAAAGGAACAAAGACCACAACCAAAGGATGCCTCATGAAAAACAACGTCGCTGAAAGTTATCAGAAACGCGAAAAACGCATTCTCGACGCCATCGCCCTTAAAGAGCCGGACCGGGTGCCGGTGGTGCCGTTGTTCGGCTTTTTCAACTGTTATTACACCGGTACAACACCGCGTCAGGCCTACGAGAATCCGGAGAAGGCCATTGCCGCGTGGCGAAAAACCATCCTCGATTTTGAACCGGACGCCACCTACAGCGTCAATTTTACCATTTACGCCATGGACGAGGTGCTTTCCGGGCTGGATTTCAAGGCAATGAAGTGGCCCGGGCACGGTGTTCCAGACAATCAGTCCTTCCAGTTCGTGGAAGACGAATACATGCTGGCGGAAGAATATGACATGTTTTTTGCCAATCCCGGCGAGTATCTGGTCCGCAACGTGCTTCCCCGTCTGGCCGGCAACCTTGAAGGGTTGCAAAAACTGCCCCCTTTTTATACCGTCGCGTTGGGGTATGTCTGGCCCACCGTTTTAAGCGCGATGGCCGATCCGGATTTCATAAAATCCCTGGAAACCCTTGTAACGGCATCAAAGCGGCAGCTTGTCTGGGCTAAGGCATTCACAGAGTTCGCAGGCGAGCTCAAGACGCTGGGGTTTCCCTCGATCAAGGAGCAAACGGTCTTCACGGCCTATGATCTGATCGCAGACAACCTGCGCGGTACCAGGGGGGCGATGACGGATATGTACCGGCGGCCGGAAAAGCTGAAGCAAGCGGTGAACCAGGTCGCTCCCTTTATTAAAAATGCTGCCATAAACGGCGCCCGGGCCAAGGGTAATCCCCGTGTGTTCATCCCCTTGCACAAAGGCACGGATAATTTTATGTCCTTGAAGCAGTTTAGGGAATTTTACTGGCCCACCTTACACCATCTGATCATGGATCTGTGCGACAACGATTTAACGCCGTATCTGCTGATAGAGGGCATCTACGACACCCGGCTCGAGATTATTAAGGAGGTTCCCAGGGGAAAATGCATATATCATTTTGAAGGCACGGATATTTTCAGGGCCAAAAAAATTTTGGGCGATAATGTGTGCCTGATGGGCAATGTTCCGAATTCACTGCTTGCAACCGGGAGTCCCGGGGAGGTTGCCGATTACTGCAAAAAACTCATCGATGAATGCGGCGCGGGCGGCGGCTTTATCATGAGCAGCGCGGCCATTATCGACGAGGCCAAACCGGAAAATGTCGATGCGATGATAAATACCACCCGGGATTATGGTCGGTACCGATAAATATCCATTGCAACTGCCTGAAACCGTCATTCTGGCGGAAACCGACGAGGTGGAGATCCGCAAGGACGATCTTCGGCGGTGGATGGGATGTTCGGGAAGCGACAACATCCAGGAGGCAATTGAAAAATATGAGAAGGCAGTTCGGGATTACGCCGCCGCACACGATCTTGTCCGGCCCGCAGCCGCTTTTCGGTTTGCCCGCATACAAAATGTAGCAAAAACGTTTGTTCAGCTGGCTTCGGGCGATGTCATCCCTGGAACCCTATTTTCCGACAATATCCCGGGGGCGATATTTGTGGCCGTGGCCGCCTGCCATATCCACCGCGGCCTGGAAAAGGCCGTTTATTCGCTTATGAAAGAAAAAAGGTATTTCATGGCGATTGTCCTGGATGCCTACGGCAGCGCTGCTCTTGAAGCCGTATCCGACAGACTTGCAGCTATCGTGGCGCACCGGATCCGAGACACCCGTTTATCCATCAGCAGTCCCTTTTTTTTCGGTTCCCCCGGTCTACCCCTTGATCCGAAAAGCTGCCTGCCCTGTCCGGCCATTGGAATGCGCCCAACGAAAACCGGGGGTTTCTATCCGAAAAAATCGGTTTGCATGGTTCTGGGAGTGGGCGAAAACATGCCCGTCTGGCCGAAATCGCAAAACTGCGAATACTGTCCAGGTAAAAATAACTGCCGGTACCGGCGTTATCACTCCGAATAATCGTTTTCCTTTTTTGCCGCAAACTATAGCTGACTCTCATTGAAAATATTTCCATAGAGGCTTTGGGGGCGAATTGCAATGGGGTTTTCGTAAATTGAATCAAAGGCAGAAAAAACTTGACGGAGGCGGTTTTTTGTACTTGTCTAACTGTCAGGCAATATGAAATCAATACATCAGGGTATGATGACTTACTTTCGGTTAAGAACAGACCCACATCAACGTATTTAAGTGGCCACCCCTGAAGTTAATCGTTTTCAATTCAGTTTAGCACAGCACTATACTGTTAAATTGCCCTTCGTACCCTGCCCTTCAGGAAAAAAATACCCCGCGGACAATGTAGCAAATAGGCTGGTAAATTTAAAATCAGTCAACAAGGATCCGATATCGGCAGGCGTGATTATTCAGCGGACAAAAATTTTAATAGGATGGCAATTTTTTGTTCCAGGGTGTCAATTCGGTTAAGGATATTGAGGATATTGTT
>SLJY01000005.1 GCA_007134875.1 Desulfobacterales bacterium | reverse complement strand
GAGCCCGAAGACAAGATTTTTGTCCCGGGGCGGGTCAACCCCGTCAATTTTACGATGCATACCGCGGAACTCCGGCTTCTGCAGGCAATCCGTGACGAAGCCCATCGCTATGCGATCACTTTTCACCGTAAACGGCGCAACACCCGCGCCATGGCCTCCGTACTTGACGATATTCCCGGCATCGGGGAAAAGCGGAAAAAAGAACTGCTAAAGCATTTCGGCAGCATCGACGCCATGGCGGCGGCAGGCATCGACGAAATCGCCGACCTTCCTTCCATGAACCGCAAAGCCGCCGCCGACCTTCAGGCTGCCCTGCGGGACGGGGGGTAAGGGGGATGTTTGGGGGACGTTGTTAACTTATTAACTTTTGCTTTTTTTCCGGATTACGAAGAAGCTATAAGAGCCGGTATCTAAACCGTGATGCCATCATGACCGGAACTGGAGCAAAAGTTAGTAAGTTAACAACGTCCCCCAAACACAAACATTACAGTTTTGCCATATCATCCACGAGATTGCGGACCGCATCCGCCGATTTCTGAAGCGCCGCGTTTTCCTCGTCCGTTAATTTGATTTCAATGATCTCTTCAATACCGTCTTTGCCCAGCTTCACCGGCACCCCGATAAACAGACCGTTGATGCCGTACTCTCCTTCCAGGTAGACGGCGCAGGGAAGAATTTTCTTCCGGTCCTTCAGGATGGACTCCGCCATCTCCACAGATGCCGATGCAGGGGCGTAGAAGGCGCTTCCGGTCTTAAGCAGGGAAACGATCTCCGCGCCGCCGGTCCGGGTGCGCTCCACAATGGCTTCGATACGATCGGCGGGCATCATCTCGGTAATGGGAACCCCGGCGACCGTGGAGTAGCGGGGAAGGGGAACCATGGTGTCGCCGTGTCCACCCAGGACAAACGCATGGGTATTTTCCACCGAAACATCGAGTTCTTCGGCGATGAAGCACCGAAAGCGAGCCGAATCGAGGACACCCGCCATTCCCAGAACCCGGTTTTTCGGAAAGCCGCTGGCCTCGAAGGCGATATGACACATGGCGTCAAGGGGATTGGAAACCACGATAAGGATTGCGTCCGGCGATTGTTTAGCCACGTTTTCGACCACGCTTTGCATGATCCCCTTGTTGGTCTTTACAAGGTCGTCGCGGCTCATTCCGGGCTTTCTCGGAATCCCGGCCGTGATGATCACGATATCGGAACCCGCCGTTGCCTCGTAGTCGTTGGTTCCCACAAGGCGGCTGTCGTGCTTTTCAATGGGTGCAGCCTCCGCCAGGTCAAGGGCCTTGCCCTGGGGGAGCCCTTCGGCGATATCCACCAGGACCACGTCGCAAAGCGCTTTTTCCGCCAGCCGCTGGGCGGCGGTTGCCCCAACGTTTCCGGCACCGACAACAGTCACTTTCTTTTTCATCAGCAATCTCCTCATGGTTGGTTCGTTTGTGATAAAGAATAATTCCTCCCTTTCGAAATTTTAAGAAATATAACCAGAAATCACCTTAATGAAAAGTATTTTTCGTCCAAAACGGATTACCGGGTCGGTCGGGTCAATCGCTTTCTTGACATTTTACGGGGTTTTCGGTAGGTAGAAAAAAGTACATTGATCATGAACGTTTTACAAAGCCATCCGATCGCGATTGTTTCTGCACGCTGTTTGGGTGTATGAAATCCGGATTGCAGAAAATATCTGCTGCAATCCCTAAAGGATTATGAAGGCTGGGTGTATGAAACCGAAAGTCGTGTTACAGGGAAGCCTTTCGTTCATCGAACTGGGAGAGCTTCTCCAGCAGCTTGGCAGCAGCGGCAGCACCGGTTTTATCAAGCTGGTATCCGGGCATTTCGATGTACCCGGATACATCTACCTTGACGAGGGCAATCCGGTCCATGCCGAATTCGGTAAAGAAACCGGCGTTGATGTTCTGTACACTTTTTTTGGCTGGACCCATGCCGATTTCGAGTTTGTCCGGGACGTGGTGAACTGTAGGCCGACTATTAAAAAAAGCCGTATGGAACTCATTCTCGACGGCCTCAGGATGTTCGACGACGGCCTGATCCCGGAAGTCGGGCCCGTCCCCGAAGTCGCTCAGAAACCGAAGAAGAAAAAATCTGAAAAAAAAAACGAACTGCCTGTTATTAAGGGGCCTGTCATCGACTACGTCTACGTGGTCGACGAGGAGGAATTTCCCGGAGGAACGGACGTTGTTGCGCAGGATCGGTTCGGAAACTGGTTCTGGGTGATCCTGTCCGGGAAAATGGAAGTCATCCGGATCCTTCCGGAAGGACCCGCGCCCATCGTTCAACTTGCAGACGGCGCATACATCGGGAGCATCGTTTCCTTTTTACGGGAGGGTAACGTTCGCAGCGCAACGGTCAAAGCCATCGGGAAGGTCCAGTTGGGCGTGCTCGATTCCGAATTGATCAGCCGTGAATATGCGGCCATGTCCGATGACCTTCAAAGTATACTGATATCCGTTGACAAGCGATTGCGGCAGGTTACGGACGTGTGCGCCAGGGCCTTTCTGAAACAGGATGTTACCACCGAGCGGCATAAAAAGATGAAGGTGCTGATATCCCCGGAAAGAAACGAAAACGAATGTCTCCGGATCACCGCCGGTGAGGCCCATGTCATCCGGAAAACGCCGGGAGGCAGCATTCATCTGTGCAGCCTGGGTGCGGGGGATTTTACAGGGGCCATTCCGTTTCTGAATTCATCCCACGAGCCGTACTCCGCCTTTGTCTGTGCTTCCGGGGATTTTCGCGCGGAACGATACGATCTCCGGAAAGTCAAAAAAGAATATGCGTCGATTTCCAACACATTCAAAAATATGGTCGAATATATGACTACCAGCATTTCCGTTACGACCGGCCGGATCATGGATCTGGCCGGCAAGATGGGAACCTGATCATCCGTCCCTTACAGGAGGTCCTATCCGATGGAAAAAGATCGAAGGCGGGAGGAAGAACGCTACGAAGCGGTGCATCTTCTGCATTATATATGCCTGGATTCAGGCGGAAGGCAGGTAGGGCAGGGGATGGCACGGACTTTGAATATCAGCGAAGCGGGCGTAAAGGTCGAAACCCATGAACCGATCGAGACCCGCTATATCCTGTTTCTGGCCATCGGTATCAAGGAGGACATTTTTGATATCAAGGGAAAAGTGATATACTGCAACCGCGGTGAAAACAGCCGCTTCGAATCCGGAATCGAGTTTTACGAGGTGGATTTCGATCTCTATGCGAAGCTGCGGCGGTTCATAAACGAATTTAAAAAAAACGAAGGAAAAGATCAATGACCACCGTATTTGAAACACGATTTCCGGAATTGACAATTTTTAAAAGGGGAAAGGTCCGCGATATCTACGATCTCGGAGAAAACCTCCTGCTTGTGGCCACGGACCGGATCTCCGCCTACGACGTGATCATGGGAGAGCCGGTTCCCGAAAAAGGCAAAATGCTGACCCGCATTTCGCTTTACTGGTTTGACATCATGAAATCCATCATACCGCATCACGTGGTGGAAAGCGATGTGTCGCGGTTTCCCGAAATTGCGAGGCAATATTCGGACAGCCTGGAAGGAAGAAGCATGCTGGTCCGGAAGGTGCGCCCCCTTCCCATCGAATGCATTGTCCGGGGATATCTTTCCGGATCCGGGTGGAAGACCTACCAGCAGGACGGTACCGTCTGCGGCATTCGGCTTCCCGACGGGCTGAAAGAGTCGGATCGCCTGCCCGAGCCGATCTTCACGCCGTCCACCAAGGGAGAGATGGATGAACACGATATCAACATATCCTTTGAAGAAACCATTGACATTATCGGGCAGGATCTTGCGGAAAAGGTGCAGGACATCAGCCTGGAAATTTACCGAAAAGGAGCTGAAATTGCCGATTCCAGGGGCATTATCATCGCTGACACGAAATTCGAGTTCGGAGTGGATGAAAACGATCAACTCATCCTCATCGATGAAATCCTGACTCCGGACTCGTCGCGGTTCTGGCCCAGGGACCGGTATGCACCCGGCGGCCCTCAGCCCAGCTTCGACAAGCAATATCTCAGGGATTACCTCGGTTCAGTGAGCTGGGACAAAACCCCCCCGCCACCGGAGCTTCCCCCGGAAGTGATTGAGAATACAAGACAAAAATACGCGGAAGCAATGAATATCCTGGTGAAGTAATGCCAAACGGGTTAAAGGCGGATGCAAGGGAAATACGGCTGGATCCGGCAGATGTCGATGCATTGGACCAACGCTGCCGCGTTTCCCTTTCCGGCCCAGGCCCGGAACTGATCGAATCGATTCGCGGGCTGGGGGTCATCACCCCACCGCTGCTTGAAAGAACACCCGCAGGCTTCCGGATCGTATGCGGTTTTAAACGAATCCAGTCCTGCATGCAACTGAATATCAACCGGGTCCCGGCCAGGGTGCTGGCGCACGGCCGAGTCCCGGAACTTGACCTGCTCCGGTTCGCCATCGCCGACAATGCCCTGAAAGGCGGGCTGAATCTCATGGAGGAAGCCATCGCCACAGGGAAGCTCATGGACCTCCTGGATGATGAAAAGGATCTGCCCGATGTGGCCGCTGCCGCCGGACTTTGCATTACGGCGGATCTCGCCCGCAAATACCTGCGTCTGCAAAGCCTTCCGGAAACGATACAGCGCATGGTTTACCATGACACGACCTCCATGAAAGCAGCTTTTGAGCTTGGCAAACTCGATAAACAGGATATCGATACAATTGCAAACCTGATCGAAACGCTTCGGCCCACGGCAAGCCAGCAACTGGAAATCATTTCGCACCTTAAAGCCCTGTCTGTCCTTCGTCAATCGTCGGTTTCCGAAGTGCTTCTGCATTTGCCCGCAACATCGATTCTTGAAGACGAACGGCTCGACCGCAAGGCAAAGATTCAACATCTGCGCAGAAAAATCCGGAACGCACGTTATCCCCATCTCACCCGGTTCGAGACCGTATTCCTCGAAAATCGGGAAAAACTGGGGCTTCCTCCGGGTCTCTTTCTGATGCCGCCGCCGGGCTTTGAAAGCCCCGTTTATACATTTACACTGTCATTCGAAAGCAGCGGAGAACTGGCTCAAAAAGCTGATTATCTGCGTGTTCTGTCAAATCACCCGGCACTCCGTGACATACTTGAGCGGGAAGTTGAAGATACGTAAACTCTACATAGACCCCCAGGTCGCGGATTACCCGGAGACTGACGAAATATCGACCAGGATGAATGCCGGACTAACCGTGGTCGCCGATCCGGATGAAACGCTGCGGGATATCCGCAACAGCAAAAATCCGGAAACCGAGGGGAAGCACTGTCTTTTTATCACATGCAACAAAGGGCCCTTTATCCGGAAATGCCCCGGCACATCGCATTATACATGCTGCGACTATCATATCCTGCATGTCGGCGCCTATTGCACCATGGACTGTTCGTACTGCATCCTGCAGGCATATTTTCATCCGCCGGTTCTCACCCTGTTCGTCAATTTCCGGGAAATGACCGATCAGCTCGAGACCCTTTTTTCATCCGGGCGGTTGTACCGCACGGGTACTGGCGAGTTTACCGACAGCCTGATCTGGGAGCCGGTGTATCCGCTGGCATCCCGTCTCGTTACGCTCTTTTCCGGAAGGAACAACGCCGTTCTCGAATTGAAAACAAAGACCGTCGCGACCCAGGGGCTGCTTGGGCTCGACCACCGGCGCAATACGATCATGAGCTGGTCTCTGAACACGGAAAAAGCCATCCGCGAGCAGGAGAGAGGCACGGCATCCCTTGATGACCGGATTTCCGCGGCCGCCGGGTGTCAATCGCGCGGATACCCCCTGGGATTTCACTTTGATCCCATGATATGGTACCCGGGGTGCGAATCGGACTACGCCCGGATCGCCCGGAAACTTTTCCGGCGCATCGATCCGGGCAGTGTTGTATGGATCAGCATGGGATCGTTTCGCTTCATGCCCCGGCTTCAGGAAATTATCGAAAGAAGGCATCCACGCTCGGAGATCGTGCACGGAGAATTCATCCGGGGGCCGGACGGAAAAATGCGCTACTTCAAGCCCCTCCGGATCCGCCTCTATCGGGCGCTTGTGGAAGCTATCCGGAAGCTGGCGCCGGATGTGACGCTGTATTTCTGCATGGAAGACGACGAGGTGTGGCGTAAGGTTTTAGGATACACGCCCGGCCAATACGGTGGACTGCCTTCGATACTGAATGCGAGCACCGTCCGTCATTGCGGGCTTGACCCGAAGCGTATTTCGGAATTTCCGCGCAATACCGTTGACACGCTGCCCGTTCCCCCTGTATAGTATAATGCTTGATGGTAAACGTTTTTCAACCATCCATACCCGTTTTGAAAGATGCAAGGAGAAGAAAAATGAAACCGTACAATCTTTTTTTTCGACCCGCTTTACTATTTTTCATCCTGACTGCCGTTTTCCTGCTGCCGGCAACCCTGTTTGCGGAATCCGGCAGCGACACCAAAGATTTTTCCTACTGGTTCGAAAGGGGCGCCCTGCTTTCGGTTTACGGAAATCAGGATGCTGCGGTTGGAGCGTTCCAAAAAGCCATTGAACTGGAGCCGGACAACGCAGAGGCGCATTTCAATCTGGGCGTGGCCTATACCGAGATGGATGAGTATGAAAAAGCCCTTGACGCCATGAGTCGGGCCATTACGCTGAAACCCGGGGTAGCCCGCTACCATTATGGCCGGGGATGGGTTCATGTCCGTTCCGGAAACCGCTACTACGGAATGGAGGATATGCAGATAGCCTCGGAACTGAGCGACCGGTATGCCAAAAAATTCATAGAAGAAATCGATCCCCGTTATATGGGTAACTAGTGCCCGAACGAAAACCGGGACTTTTTATCGCTCCCCGAACCCGCTTGCAGACCCGGCCAAATAAAAAAGAATAGTATTTTGTATATAATATAGAATCTACTTGCCATTCTGGATTCCATTTTGTAGAATCGGTCAGAGTTCTCGATTTTTTTGACTATTTCTCAGGAACCTCATGACTGATTCCAACACCCGGATCCATGGCACACCTCTTTATAACAGCCGGATTATCCTGCCTTATATCCAGCTGCTCCGGAAGCGCTATCCCCAGGTCGATCCCCTTCTCGTAATGAATCACGCGGGGATGAAGCCTTATGAAATCAATGATGAAGGCCATTGGTTCAGTCAAAAGCAGATCGATTGCTTTTTTGAGGAAATCGTTCGCCGGACCGGAAATCCAGGTATTGCAAGAGAAGCCGGACGCTACGCCGCCTCTCCGGAGTCCGTCGGGGCAATGTGGCAATACGTTCTCGGATTTCTTTCCCCGGGATATGCATACGAAAAAATAGGTCAGACCAGCAGCAACTTTACCCGATCGGCAGACTATGAATCCAGGCGGCTTGCTTCCAACCGGGTCGAGGTTCTCGTAAAACCGCGATCCGGAACAGAGGAAAAACCGTTTCAATGCGAAAACCGGAAAGGCTTTTTCGAGGCCATCCTGTCCCTGTTCAATAACCGGCTGCCCCATATCGAGCATCCTGAATGCGTGTTCAGGGGCGATCCGGCGTGCCGCTACATTATATCCTGGGAGCCGTCCTTGACGGATCATTTCCGGCTGCTGAAAAACTACCTGTTTTTGTTTTTCCTTACAGCGTCGCTGTTATCTGCGATCTTTCTTCCGATTGTGCATACGGTTTTCATCCTGACCATCAGCATCACGGCATATCTCGGTATGGCCTATATCAACGAAAAACTCGATAAACAATATCTGGGCAGCACACTATCCAATATGCGCAATATCAGCGAAAGCCTTATCGAACAGATCGATATCAACTACAACAACACGCGCGTCACCCGTGAGATCGGGCAGGTCGTGAACCGATGCCACATCCTTGATGAGGTTCTCTCCGAAGTTGTCGGCATTCTCGAAAAGCGTCTTGATTATGACCGCGGCATGATCATGCTATCGGATAAGGAGAAAAATGCCCTGTTCTTCCGGGCTGGTTACGGATATACGCGCCATCAGTACCAGTTCTTGAAAAATGTTCGTTTCAACTTGGACAACAACGAATCCAGGGGTGTTTTCATCGTCTCCTATAGGAGCCAGAAGCCGTTTCTGGTCAATGACATCAATGAGATCGAAAATATGCTTTCCCCCAGGAGCCTTGAAGTTGCCGACCGCATCAGTGCCAAAGCGTTTATTTGCTGCCCCATTATCTGTGACAGTGAAAGTCTTGGCATTCTGGCAGTGGACAACATCAACACCAAGCGGGTACTTGTTCAAAGCGACATGAGCCTTTTGATGGGCATTTCAAACGTCATAGGGATTGTCATCCGGCATACCGAGCACATAGAAGCACGGGAAAGGCAGCTTGAGTCGGTTCTGAAAGTCATGGTCTCGACAATCGATGCGCGGGATCCCGTTACCAGCGGACATTCTGCGCGCGTGGCCCGGTATGCCGCGGGAATATGCGAAGAACTGGGCCTCGATCGGGAATACAGGGAAAAAATCAAGATTGCCGCGCTGCTCCACGATTATGGAAAAATCGGCGTGCCCGATTCTCTTTTGAAAAAAAAGGAGCGATTTACGGCCCGTGAAATGGAAAACATCAAGTGCCACGCGGAAAAGACCGTAAAAATACTGGAACAGATGGGATTTGAAGGATACCTGGCCGATGTCCCTTTTATCGCCGGTTCTCACCATGAGAAACTTGACGGGAGCGGCTACCCCAACGGCCTGAAAGGCCGGGAAATACCCCTGGGCGCACGCATTATCGCCGTTGCCGACTATTTTGAAGCGCTTACGGCCAGCCGCTACTACAAGCGATCCCTGGAGCCGGAAAAGGCAATCGGGATGCTGATCCGGAATTCAGGGACGCATTTTGACGCAAAGGTTGTTGAGGCCTTTATCCGGCACCATCACAGCGCACCCGAAGCGGTTCCGGCGCCGGAAGATGCGATGGAGGAGGAAAAGAAAATACGGCAGTCCATGTAGGGCAGGCTGATAATTGCGAAAGATAATGAAAGCCAGGAATCACGTCAATGTCAAGGATAGAGGTTATTCAACCGCGACCTTGGATTTTTTACAAAGCCGCCGGATCGCGACGATTTACGGATGCATAAAATTTAAGCCGGCGCAGGGATCGGCGAAAAAGAGGGATTTTGTTCAGGTTGCGGCTTGCGGCCCCTGCAGCATATTACCGGGGTATAAGTGAATCGTCTCGGACTTGTAAAAAATTCTTTGAATTCCAGGTAAAACGCTTCAAACACTCCCTTGTATTCGGCAAACGGATATCCGGAATTCCGTCCTGCAGTGGCTACTTTTTTTTCCCAGTTGAAATAATCGACATCCCCGATTTCTCCAAAAATGAGATGGTGGGGCTCCATATGCACGTCAATGTTTTCAAAGCCAAGATCGTAGAGGTACGTATACAGTTTGCGTCCGGCTTCCGGGTCGAAATCGTTGTGTCGGGCCAGATGATCCATGAGGCCATACAATGTGCGGGCGAGGCGCGGCGGAACATCGTAATGGTTCAGGCAGTTCTGGTCCAGATCGATCAGACAGAGTATTCCTCCCGGCCGGAGTAGTCTCTCCAGCCGCCGGACAATTTCGAAGCTCCTCGATCGCTGATATTCAAGAAGAAAACGTACCCATACCATATCAAATGTCCCCAGCATGCTTAAATCGTCATGAACGTCCATGCAGTAAAAAGATATCCCGGATTCCCGGTAGCGGCTTTTTGCCCGGGCGATGCGTATCCCGGAAAAGTCGACTCCCACTGTCTGCCCTCCCGGCTGAACCATCTGTTGCAGAATGTGGGTCGTCATGCCGGGGCCGCACCCGATATCCGCAACCCGCATCCCGGGGAGCAGTCCTGCCCACCGGGCGTGCCGTTCCACGACGGACCGCCGGGTTTTGATCTCGAGACGATCCGCTTCGGCTTCGTTTTCCATCAGGTATTCAGCTTGTTTCATGATTGATTATACCGGTTTAAGTTCATGCTGATACAGGACGTTTTACGGCTTCATCAAACAAATAATTTGGCATAATGCTGAAAACACGCATCCGAGTAGTTCATATCAAGCGCCCACAGATTGTACACACGGTCGCACGGAATCCGGTTTTCACGGATATATTCATGCGGATAGACAAGCACCGGGAATCTGGGACGGGCGTAATGCCCTGATACCACAGACAGAGCACTGTAAACCATTTCCGGGGCTACGGCGTCCTGTTCCAGGATAAACAGGCTGACACAGTTGGTAAGATCTGACAGATTCAGTGCTGCATCGGAGATGTTTACCATAATGATCGCCTTTGCATGCCCGTTTTTTTTCAGAGCATACATCCGGCGTTCCCGTTTCAATCCATGCTCCCTGTAACAGCTTGCTAAATCCTGCCGGTTTGACATGTCGTTTCTGCATATCAGATCCAGTGCTTCGAGCATGATGCCGCCGGATGCTTTTTTGTAAAAATCTTCCAATTGGTCAAGATCTCTGGGAGCAGGTTTTTCGAGTCGCCATGGATCCGGCAGGGAGGAAAGCTGCCGGCGGCGGCGAAACGACACGTAGGCAACCCGGTCAATGGAGCATGCCCTCGGGTTTTCGACGTGCCTGGCAATTTTTCCGAAAAAATGATTCTGAAATCGCATGTGGGGTCTGAAGTAGCACAGAAGATAGTGCATCTTGGCCGAGGCGAGGCGATGGGAATCCATTGCAAACTCGCTTACCTGCCTGAGCATTTCGATGCCCGCGCCGATATGATGCGATGTCCGGGCCGCCAGGTGCTGGATAAGCCATGTGTTTTCATAAAATCGCAGCATGGAAAGATGGGCCATGATCCCGCCCCGCCTCTGCCAGGTGAAATGCCTGGATATGCCTGTTTGCCGGCAGTACAGGGCTTGATACGTTTTTTTGATTTGTTCGGCCTCGTCCCGGAGATAGACATATTTCCGTGGATAGATAAAACCCGTATCGAATAAAAATTCCCAAAGATTGTCCACATCGATTCGGTCGCACAGGTAGACGTTCCGGTTTTCGGCATTGTGCAAAAGAGAAAGCAGCTTGACATGGTCCTCCGGTGCGACATCAAGAAAAGCGATGCCGCACCGGATCATCGAGTTACCGCCCTTTTCGGAATCCTCCCTGCAATAAAGTACCTGGGCACGACACGGAAATGAGTAGCTGCCGGAAAAGCTGACGGTCATGGAAGGCAGAATAAGGCCGGGAAGGAGAAGCGTATTTTCCGCGTCGTCCTCCACGGAAAGCCCGGAGCCGGAAATATCCAGCGCTTTCAGGGCAACCGGAGAGCCGGTAACGGGATGCTCAAAACGGATATCCGGGGAAGGGGTCAGGATGCTTCGCCTACTTCGGTGGGCCCTGGGGGAAAAGCGCTGCACAAGCTGCCGGCAGGGTTTCAAAACGAGCTGTTTGGACTGCCGCCCGTCGCAGTGCTTCAGAACGCGGCATTCTCCGGAATAGACGGGGGAGCCTTCCGAAAGCATCACCACGTTAAGCGGCGTGTTTTCATTGATCCACCCGATTGCGGTTTCTTTGCCGCCTTTCAGCGCAACGCGAAAGGCGTTTACGGAAAAATCGAGGAGTGCGGCGGAAAAAATCACACCGTTTTGAATCAACTGCACATCAATTGGCAGGCAGCTCCGGCGAATCGTTTTCCTGGAAGTATACTGCACGGACTTTTCCGGGAGCCTGAAGCAGATTCCCCTGCGGTTGACAGCCCGGACGTCAGCCGGAACATGGATTACCTGTTCGTCGGTAATCAGTTCGAAATGAGTGAAGCGAAACGAATCCGGTATGTGTGACGCATCATCCGGATTGTGCCACAACCCGACAGCATATCGATCGAAACACGGGCAGGGGAATGCATCAAGGGCAATGGAATGGCTGCTTTTAGGGTTTTCAGCGTGGATGCGGATCGTTTTATTTGTGAAATGAAAATGATTGAGTTTGTTAACAAGGCGGACTCTGGAAACGGCTTGTTCTTTTCTGGGCAGAGGCGCAAGTTCCTGCAGGCCTGCAAGCGTATCGTCCAAAGGCGTCTGGTCGGAAGCAGAAGCTGTTTTCGTCGCCCGGTTGTCTTTTTTACCCGACCTCTGAAGCTTTTTTTCCGGGATATAGTCCATTGGTATCCGATGCTGTCAGCCTGATTGTGATGGGGTATTCGTACGGGAAACGCTTCAAAGATTACGCCGGGAGCGAATATCTAACATTTTACGAAATTGTCGCGCTTGTTCTATGGACAATAATCGATCCTACAGGGCGTGTCAAGATAGTATCATGTAAAATCAGTTGCAAAGGAATGATATGCAAAAAAAACGAAAAACACTTGAATCATTTTTGAGGATGACGGATAATACAAAAACTCGTCGGGGCAATGGGCGGATGAAGGTATCTTACCGGAAAGTAGACAAATACTAATCTTGAACTTTTACAAAGCCGTCTGATCGCAGCTTTATACGTTCATCACTATCTCACTTCCGTTCCGGAGCGTGTATGCAGATTGTCACCACCCACAGGAGCACCGATTTTGACGGCCTTGCCTCGCTGGTTGCCGCCACCCTGCTGTATCCTGAAGCAGTGCCCGTGCTTCCCAAGGCCCACAACCCAAACATCAAGGCTTTTTTATCAATCCACAAGGATCTGTTCAACCTGCGCCGCACCGAGGATGTCGACATGGATGCCGTCGAGCGCCTGATCGTGGTCGATACCAATCAATGGGAGCGGCTGGACCGGATGGACGATCTGAAAGAGAGGGCCGGCCTGGAGATACTCGTCTGGGATCATCATGAAAGCAAGTGCAATCTTTCCCCTGCGTGGGCATGCCAGGAACCGGTGGGCGCAACCATCACCCTGCTGCTTCGGGGCATCCGGCAAAAGGGAATCGAGCTGTCTCCTATCCAGGCGACGCTTTTTCTTTGCGGCCTCTACGAGGATACGGGCAGCCTGATGTTCCCTTCCACCACCTCGGAGGATGCCCGGGCCGCCGCTTTTCTTCTGGAGTCCGGTGCGGATCTGGGCATTTTGAGAACCCTTTTACAGCCAGCGTACGGGCAAAAGCAGAAGGAAGTCCTCTTCGAGATGCTCAAAACCGCTGATCGCTCGATGATCAACAACTGGAAAACCAGCATCAACACCACCCGGATCAGCGGACATGTAAACAACCTATCCCTGGTTGTCCACATGTACCGCGATATCCTGAACGTGGATGTTGCGTTCGGCATTTTCGTCCACGAGGAAAACGGGAAATGCATCGTCATCGGGCGCAGCGGCACCCCGGATGTCAATATCGGCTCTGTAATGCGGTCCATGGGAGGCGGCGGTCATCCCGGTGCGGGATCGGCAATGCTCAAAGCAGTCAACCCGGAAGCGCTGAAAGAATGGATCGCAGAGCTGCTCAAGGGCAACCAGGAAAGCTCCATCCAGATTTTCGACCTCATGTCATACCCGGTCAGTTCCATTGCCTCGGATACGCCCATGTCCGAGGTGTCAAGGCTTCTGGAGGACAAGGGGTGCACGGGGCTCCCCGTGATTGACGACGGGAGACTGGTAGGCGTTATTTCGAGAAGAGATTTCAGGAAGGTAAAGAAAAAAAACCAGTTGAAATCCCCGGTCAAGGCCTTCATGAGCACGAACCTGGTGACCATCACGCCGGATAAAAGCCCGATGCACGCCGCCAGACTGATGGTGAAACACGATGTGGGCCGTCTGCCGGTCATCGAAAACGACCGCGTAATCGGGATCATATCCCGGACCGACGCGATGCGCTTTTTCTACGATACGCTCCCGGAATGAACCGGTCGTATCACGCCTCGACCTGGCCGCGCATCAGGCCATCCCCATCGGTCAGAAAAACAAGAAAACCGTTTTTCCGTGCTTCTTCACAAAGAATATCGGCCAGCACGGCCTGAACCTCATATTGCTTTCCCTCCCGCCTCGGCAGGTTCGCAAGGGCGGCAAGTGCGTCTTCCTTGCTTTCGAAAGCGGGAATATAAGAGATATCCGCTTGTTTATCGTACAGACCCACGAACTTTTCCTCCCCTCCGGGACTTTCCACGGCAACATACAGCCATTGATCCTTTTTGCTATTATCGGGCATTGGTTATTCCTTTCCTGGTTGTTGGGACCTTAAAAGAATGTATATTGGTATATGACTTTGAAATTGTCAACCAAGACGAGGTGCTTCCATATAATTAGCGATATACCATCCCGGTGTTGCCCCCGAAACGCTGCGCACGCGTTGCCCCTCATTTGCTCCCTTGACATCCTTCCTTCTTTTGGTTTATTTATTAGATTTATACATTTTTAGTTATTTTTATAAAATTATTAAAATCAATGTGTTATATTGCTGGTGCTGCTTTGGAAAGCCAAATGAGCGCATCAAGCCTTGATTCTGAACATTGACAAAGCATAAGAAGATCGCGACGTTTACGAATACATCTTATTTGACCCATATAAAACCGGATGAATGAAATGACGGCAATTTTGAATACACTTGGCATTTGCATAGGCGCATCCACCGTTTCCATCGTTGCGCTTGAAGGAGCGGAAGGATACGGCAAGACGAAATCGTCGGGAAACAAGCCTTCCATCGTCACCCATATCGAAACGCCTCACGGCGGTGATCCGAGAAAGACTCTTGTTGAATCCCTTAAGCGATTCGACCTGGACGGAATCGATCGGATTGTGGCAACCGGCCGACGTTTCCGGCACTTTGTCAATCTTTCGACCATTTCCGAACCGGAAGCGGTCGAACTGGCATACCGGTTCGCCCGGCCGAAAGATACCCATTGCCCTGCGGTGGTATCCTGCGGCGGGGAGACCTTCATGGTTTACGTGCTTGACGATTACGGCCGCATATCCAACGTGCTGACCGGGAACAAGTGCGCCTCCGGTACCGGGGAGTTTTTCATCCAGCAGCTCAAGCGAATGGGGGTGAGCCTGGAGGATGCCGCCCGGTGGTCCTCTTCCGAAACGCCCTACGAGGTCTCCGGCCGGTGTTCGGTATTCTGCAAGTCGGACTGTACCCATGCCATCAACAAGGGCGTACCCCGTTCGCGGGTCACTGCGGGCCTGTGCCGGATGATGGCGAACAAGGTCGTGGAACTGGTGAAAAACATTCCCAGGGAACATATCATGATCGTCGGCGGTTCGAGCGGAAACCGGATGATGATCGATTACATGGAACAATCACTTCCCAATCTCATCGTTCCGGACTGCGCCGTGTTTTTCGAGGCAACGGGCGCGGCGCTCTGGGGTCTCGACAACGAAACCCTCTCATTTCCGGGCTTTGAAGATCTCATTATCAGCGGGGCTGCATCCTTCGATATCCTGGAGCCCCTGCGCAACTTCGAGAACATGGTTGAATTCAAGACCATGGAACGGGGGGAAGCCCGCCCCAATGACACGTTCATACTGGGCCTCGATGTCGGATCCACCACAACCAAGGCCGTTTTGCTTAGAACCGACGATCATGCCATCGTTGCATCCGAGTATCTTAATACCCACGGCAATCCCATCGGCGCTTCCCGTGAATGCTATCGCAGGCTGCTGGAGCAGGTGGAAGAATCCGTCGATCCCGACGAGATCACCATCATCGGGTTAGGTGTCTGCGGATCCGGCCGGCAGATAGCGGGCCTTCATGCCCTGACGGACGGGGTGATCAATGAAATCATCGCGCACGCCGCGGCCGCGGTTCACTTCGATCCGGATGTGGACACCCTATTCGAAATCGGGGGGCAGGACGCAAAATATACCTATATCACCAACAGCGTGCCGTCCGACTACGCCATGAATGAAGCGTGCTCTGCGGGTACCGGTTCATTTCTGGCCGAATCAGCCTATGAAACGCTGGGCCTTCCGGTGGAAAAAATTGCAGAAGTGGCAGTCACCGGGGATGCACCGCCCAATTTCAATGATCAATGCGCCGCTTTTATCTCATCGGATATTAAAACCGCCATCCATGAGGGCGTAAAACACGAAAACGTCGTGGCCGGTCTGGTCTATTCCATCTGCATGAACTATATCAACCGGGTGAAGGGTAATCGGCCGGTTGGAGAAAAAGTTTTCATGCAGGGAGGGGTTTGCTACAATCATGCCGTCCCTCTGGCCATGGCCTCCCTGTCCGGAAAGCCGATCATCGTCCCGCCGGAACCCGGCCTTATGGGCGCTTTCGGCGTGGCATTGGAGATAGAAAAACGCCTTTCCATCGGATTGCTGGAAAAAAAGCGCTTCGACCTTGAACAGCTTGCCGCCCGCGAGGCCACTTACAAAAAGAGCTTTACCTGCAAGGGGGGGCGGGAGAAGTGCGACAGGGGCTGCGAAATTGCGGTCATGGCGCTGGAAGGGAAAAAATACGCTTTCGGCGGGGCCTGCAACCGCTACTACAATATCCGTAACAATATCCGATACGATATAAAAAACCTGGACTTGGTCAGCACCCGTGAAAAGATGGTGCTTGAGCGGTTTGCCCCCGGAGACGGGGAGGGGCCCCCGGTCCGCGGAAGGGTCGGGCTCAACCGGAGCTTTCTCATTGAAACCTATTACCCGTTTTTTGCCACGTTTTTCAGGGAAATCGGATACGAACCGGTACTGCCGCAGCAGGTGTCCCATGCCGGGTTGGACATGCGAAATGCCGCGTTCTGCCATCCGGCGGAGCTTGCCCACGGGTATTTTTATTCGTTGCTGAAAACCCTGCCTTCCCTGGATTATATCTTTCTACCGCAGATCCGGGGAATCCCCACGACCAACAATCACCCGGAGTCCCAAGTATGCCCGTTCGTCCAGGCGGAGCCTTATTATCTCTCAATCACGTTCAGAAACGCCATTGCCGAGTTGGAAAAAAAGAATACGGTTATGATCAAGCCGTTTATCAACATGATGCGGGGCATGGAGGAGGCGGAAACCCCGATGATCGAGGTGGCCCAGAAAATGGGTATCGATTCGTCATCGGCAAAAAGAGCTTTCGATAAAGCTTTGAGCCGCCAGAAGGCATGTCTCGATGAAATGCGCAGGCTCGGACGGCAGGTGCTTGCCTCCCTTGCGGATGAGCCGGAAAAAATCGCGGTGGTTATTTTTGGCCGTCCCTACAATGCATTCGTGGAAGGGGCCAACATGGGGATTCCCCATAAGCTGGCCTCCCGGGGTGTCCAGGTGATTCCGCTCGATTTTCTGCCCATCGAGGATGAGCCCTCAAAGCGTCATATGTACTGGGGAATGGGACAGCGCATCCTCCAGGCCGCCAGGTTCGTCAAGCGCCATGAGCAGCTTTTCGGGACCTATATTACGAATTTTTCGTGTGGCCCCGATTCGTTTATCATCGGTTATTTCCGGGATATCATGGGGCTCAAGCCAACGCTGACCCTGGAGTTGGACAGCCACACGGCCGATGCCGGCATCGAAACCCGGATCGAGGCGTTTCTGGACATTGTAAGCGAGTACCGCCAGCTGCTTGTCGGCACAAAAAAGGCCGCGACCGGCGGCGCGTTCAGGCCCGCCCGGACGATTGTGGAAAACGGCGTGCCGAAGGTCGTAACCTCCAACGGCAAGATTCTGCCCATGACAGATCCCAGGGTGCGCTTTCTGATACCGTCCATGGGGAGGCTGGGAACGGAACTGTTCGCCGCGGTCTTCCGGGATGCCGGTTTCAACGTCGTGCATCATCCGCCTGCCGACGAAACGGTTCTCAAGCTCGGCAGGGCCAATACATCCTGCAAGGAATGCCTGCCGCTGATTCTGACGACCGGCAAGCTGCTCAATTTCGCTTACAATGAAAAGCGGGACGACGAAGTGCTGGTATACTTTATGGCATCTGCTTCCGGCCCCTGCCGGTTCGGGCAGTATTCGATCTTCATGGAGGACCTGGTCCGGCGTCTGCAGTTACCCGATGTGGCGATCTTTTCCCTTACAGCTGACAATTCGTATTACGGCATCGAGGGGTCTTTCAATTATTACAAGGCGTGGTGGGCGATTGTCATATCCGATTTCATGGAGGACGCCCGATCCATGATCCTGGCCAATGCCGTTGATCCGGAACAGGGGATGGTGGTATTCGAAAACCAGTGGGTTCGGATTGTCGAAGAAATGGAACACGGCAATTTCAAGTCGATCCGCAGGCAGCTGGAAGAAACGGCTGCCGCCCTTGGGGATATCCCCATGAAACGACACCCCGCCGAAGTGCCCACCATTTTGCTGACCGGGGAAATCTTTGTCCGCAGAGACGGCCTTTCCCGACAGCATCTCACGGAGCGGCTCGCTGAAAAGGGTTTTGCGGTAATGTGCTCTCCGGTCTCCGAATGGATTCACTACCTGGAATACAACGCGGGCGTGAACAGGAACGAACACCGGATGAACTGGAAAGAGCGGCTGCGCTTTTACCTGAGAAGCAAACTGATGAGTCGCTATGAAAAACAGATCCAGGCCACCCTGACGCGATCCGGGGTTGTCCATGCCCGGAGCGCGGATGTCAAAACGGTCATAGAAAATGCAATGCCCTATGTTTCCCCTACGTTCAGCGGAGAGGCGATACTCACGGTGGGCAGTTCCCTGACGGAAGTCGCATCCGAGGTTTCCGGGGTGATCATCATCGGACCGTTCGGCTGCATGCCCAACCGCATCTCCGAATCGATCCTCTCCGAGGTCATGACCCGCTCGGACAAGCTCAGAACCCTAAACGGCAAAAAAAACCTGGAAACCGTCCTGTCCGATATCGAACGGCTGCCGTTTCTTGCCATTGAAACCGACGGGTCGCCGTATCCCCAGTTGATCGAGGCCAAGCTGGAGGCATTCTGTCTCCACGCGGAGCGCCTCCATGAGCGGATGATGGCCGACCGGAACTAATACATTGACACACTCGTAAAAAGTCGCGATCTGACGGCTTAGTAGAAGGTCCAGGATCAAGGCTTGCCGGTGCAGCGTCTATCGGTGCCCCACCGGCAGGATATACAGGGGATGGGTTGCTTCCCTGAGTTTCAGGATTTCCCCCATCACCTCGTCGTTGAACGCCCCGATCGGTACATGGCCGAGTCCCATGGCTTCGGCCTGCAACAGCAGGTTCTGGGCCGCGTGCCCGGCTTCCATGAAAACATACTGCATGCCTCTTCGGCCGTATTTTTCCATGGTGCGGGGGAAAACACCGGTAAAAAGAAACAGGGCCGGGGCGTTCCGGACCGCCCCCTGGCCGAGGGCCGCCTCCGCGATGCTCGAGCGATGGTCCCCGCCGCTCACGCGCTCCAGATCGTGGGATTCGGCCCGGTAATGATACAATCCCGTAGGCACATTTTCCACGTTGCCGGCGGCCAGATAAATCTCCAACGGGAAAAGCGCCCCGGCCGACGGAGCGGTTCGAAATCCACGCTTGCCGGTAATCCCCTGGGCGGCCCAGAGGAGCTGGGCTACATCCTGCCGGGTCAGCGGCCTGTCGGTGAAAGATCTCGTGGATCGCCGCTCTGCAAGCGCTTTTTCAACGGATATCGCACCGTCTTTTGCCGGCTCCGGCAGCGAAATGACATCCCCGTCCGTGTTTGGCTTCATGGCGTACCCCCTTTCCGCTGTAAAGGCCTGGCAGACCGCCAGGATCAATATTGCTGCGAAAACAGTCCATATGACGTGTCTCATCGCTTACCCCCTGTTAATAGTGTCTGACGAAAACCGTCTTTTTCGCCAATCTCTGCGTTCGGCTCAAATTTTAATCCTCAAAATACGCCAAATATTCCTACGGTTAAAATCTTCGCCGTCCTTGATCTTGACGAAAAACCCTGATTTTCGTTCGGTCGCTAACTCCATTTGAACCGTCCATCTTGATTTCCCGTTTCTTTAGGGATATAAACATGATTCACTCGTAAAAAGTCGTGATCTGGCGGCTTTGTAAAAGTTCAAGATCAAGGCTTGCGCAATTTCGAAGAATGCAGAGCACTTGGCGTACGCGTATGTTTACAAGGCGTAAGCCGCAAATTCTGAGAAATTGGCGCATAACGCAGATATTGGGCTTTTTACGGAGCCGTCAAACATCATTAATGATAACAGCAGATCCAATGGATGATCAAGAAAAACAAACGGGTATTTTCATGCATGAAGCCGGGGTTCCGGAAATCTACTCCGGAATCGGTCCGTGGCGCCTTGCAGCCTCCCACAGCGCATGGTCCGCCGATGTTTCCGCATTCGGCCCCTGGGATAACGCCTCCGCTACCGGCCTTGAAAGCACGGGCAAGCTGTGGCGCGCGCGCGGATATGACGGGTCGGCCTCCATTCACATAACCGGCCCGTGCATCTCCACCATGGACGCGGCAGGTGAACTCATCCGGCGCGGCGTCATGAAACCGTGGTCATCGGTGATAGCCCTTCAGCAGACAGCGGGGCGAGGGAGGCGAAAGCGGCGGTGGGATTCGCCTCCCGGCAACCTTTACGGCACCTGGTACTGGCCGCTAAGCATAAAAAGGGACGATCCGGCAGCGGGGTACCGAAACCTCGCATCGCTTCTGGCCGGCGATATTCTTGCGGCAGTGCTTCGTGAACAGAAAATCGGGGTTCAGATCAAATGGCCCAACGACATTGTCCTTGACGGGCGCAAACTCTGCGGGATCCTGGTGGAGGGGCGCGGAGCGGCGGTCCTGGTGGGCATCGGGATCAACGTGGTTTCGGCTCCAAAAGACGGAGCCGCCGATGATGATTTCGCACTGCCCGCCGTTTGCCTTGACCCGGATGGTCGGCACTTCAGGCCTCTGTCTTTCTGGACAAGGCTGATGGAAACGGGCAGAGCGCATTTCGAAAGCACGCTTAATACTTTAAGGCCACCGGATTTCGTGCGGCGTCTGGAAGGCAACCTGGCCTGGCGCGGCCGTCGGGTCGTGGTCAGAAAAGAAAAAGAACCACCCTTTGAAGCCACCCTGATTGGACTGGCACCCGACGGGGCAATGACAATCCGGCGCAACGGGGAAATGGAAATACTGTATTCGGCTACGATCCGACCGGCTTGACATGCAAAGAGCCGTCGAAGGGCCATGCCTCGGGGTCCACAGGGTAGCCCGCCGCGGCCAGACGCGCCACGCTCGCTGCAAGATCGTAGAGCCCGCTTTGTTTTCCGGATGATGCATCCACCGAAAACGCATCAACTCCATTTCCATTTCCGGGGGCATGATCGCCAAGGATGGATTTCACCAGCCCGGTCAAGGCGTTTTTCGGTCCCACCTCCACAAACACCCGAACGCCGTCGGAATACATGTTTTGTATCATGTCCATGAAATTGACCGGACTCGACAGGTGCTGCCCGAAAAGATGTATCGCTTCGTCTGTCTCCGCCGGGTAGGGAAGGGCGGTCTTGTTCGAATACACGGGTATTGCCGCCGGCTTCATGGAAACCGAAGCGATTTTTTCGTAAAAACCGCCGGCCGCGGAGGCGACCAGGGGGCTGTGAAACGCTGCCGATACGGGGAGAAGCATGGCACGCACCCGGTTTTTTTTGCATAATTGAAGCATTTTTTCAATTTCATCCGATCGGCCGGATACCACCCCCTGCTCCGGACTGTTTTTGTTGGCAACAACCACGTCCAGTCCGTTTTGCTGAACAATCCGCGCGATTTCATCCGGGGAGGCCTTTACCGCAAGCATTTTTCCGCTGTCACTTCCCCCGGCCGCGGCCATCAGGCGTCCCCGCCAGACCGCCAGGCGATAGAAATCCTCTTCGGCGAGCCGGTTTCCGGCGCACAGGGCGGTCAGTTCACCGAAACTGTGCCCGGCCGCCGCATCCGGTGTCATGCCGAAGCCGGCCAAGGCTTTCATCATGGACAGGCTTACGGCACCGATGGCGGGTTGGGCAATATCCGTCTGCCGGAGAGCGGACTCCATCCGGGCCTTCTCCCGGGCATCCGGGGACCCGAAATCCGGTTTTTCAGGAAAAACCATCCGGGATAGCGGCGTATCCCCTTCAAGGGTTTTTTCCATGAGTTCGAAAACATCGCCGGCTGAAGGAAACGTCCCGATGACATCGCTTCCCATCCCGACATACTGGCTTCCCTGCCCCGGAAACAAAAAAGCCGCCTTGCCGGGGGGCTTCCCCCGGCCGGCAAAAATTCCAGGCGGGGTGTCACCGGAAAGACCGGCAGGGCACGGACCGGATACGCCTGTCATGGCCGAGGCCTGGCTCAGCAGTGCAGCAATGTCCCCCCCGGCTGGAACGACGAGGATGACCCGGAAAGGGTCTTCCGGCGAAAAAGGCGCGCGCTTTTTAGCGGAAAGCGCTTCAGCAGCCGACTCCCGGCTGCAAGCCGATTGCAGCCTGCGGGCGGCATCTCCTATGCGGGATTGCATCTGTTCGGGGCCTGCGGCTGAAAAGGCAGCGATCCGGACGGGACTTGTATCACGGGGCTTCGCATGCTGTACCAATAGAGGTCCTTTCCGGGCTCATCCGGCCACGAAATTCCGGATGGTTTCAAAATAGCTCATACCGGCCATGGCAAAAATGTTGTTATGATCCGCCCCGGGTATGATTTCAAGCTTCTTTACGGGGCCGGGCACGGAATCGTGAAGCTTGCGGCCGTGATCCACCGGGATGATATGATCGTGTTCGGCATGGATGATCAGAACCGGCCCGTTAAAATGCCGGATCGTATCGGCGCTGGAGAAAAAGGCATCCGGTTCGCCGGTCAAGTCATGGGGAAGGATCCCTATTCTTTCCAGGAGATCTTTTACTTCCGCAAAACCGCTTTCCACGATCAGGCCGTCGATAATGCCGCCTTTTCCGGCCGCCAGTTCGATGGCCGGAGCGCTGCCGAGCGATCGGCCCATGATCCATAAAGGGCCTTTATGCCCTTTTCCATCCAGAACGTTTCGAATGTGATCCAAAACGATATACGCATCGGCAAACAGGTTCGATATCGTGGGAAAGCCCGTTGAGATCCCGTAGCCCCGGTAATCGGCGACAACGAAATTGATGCCGTATGAAAGATAAATCGGGCCGATCGTATCATAATCGTGCGCGATTTCGCCGTTGCCGTGGAAAAAAAGGATAACCGGATTCTCCGGGGCGTCCAGGTGCAGGCGGCATCCGATTACGGCATTGTCCGGTGTTTTCACGGTGATTTCATCCGCCCGGCTGCCCTCCGAAACAATGGGTGCTTTACGGGGGTGAAAAAGAATTTTTAAAATTTCAGGCCGATCCAGTGCCGTAGCCCGGGAAATGACACTTGGTTGTTCCGATTGTGACGTCATGTAAAAACTCCTCGGAATACGCCATGTATTCCCGTGATTAAAATTTCCGCCGTCCTTGACGACTTCGTAAAACGTCCAATATCTGGGTCTGCGCGCAATATCGAAGAGTTTCATGTGCACCAGGCACCCTTCATTCGAAGGAATTGCGCAAGCCTTGATCCTGAACTTTTTACAAAGCCGCCTGATCGCGGGCGTTAGGCGGGTTCACATCCCTGCCTTAACGAAAAAGTCTGGTTTTTCTTCGGGAGCTGTTTGTTCGCCAGATCGTTAACTTTTGAGTTTTAGTCTTCTGTATTTTATACTAAATAGGCGCATGGAATGTATACGAAAATAATAATTTGAAGAGATTTATACGCCCTTAATTGTGGATTTTCATTTCCACGGGAGAAATCAATTACGAAATTTCTTGAAATCAGCCATTGTTTTGTTTAAAAGGATGCTGATGCAGATGTACGCTCCGTAGCGTATAGAAAAATCTGAGTGTTTAAAAGGAAAATTTATGCTGTCCCGAATTTTTACCCCCAAAACCGGCACAAACCAAAAAGGCTTCACCCTCATCGAGTTGATGGTGGTCATTGTCATACTGAGCGTTCTCGCCGTCTACATGGCTCCCAGGCTCGTAGGTCGCGACGATCAGGCCAGGCAGCAGCGTGCAAGAATCGACATCGAGGCTTTGGAAACCGCGCTGAAGTTATACCGACTGGATACCGGCACCTATCCGACCACGGAGCAGGGGCTGGAAGCCCTGGTAGAACAGCCCGAAGGCGTCCGCAACTGGCGGGAAGGCGGATATGTTGAGAGGGGAAGGATTTTGAAAGACCCATGGGGCAACGATTACGTGTATATCAGCCCGGGCAACCACGGAGACTTCGACATACTGTCATACGGGGCCAATGGACAGCCCGGCGGAGAAGGGGTAAACGCAGAAATCAGGAGCTGGGAGCTCGAATAGCCCGGCAGGACCCAATGTTTTTCAGAGAGCCTTGAGCCGGTGAAACCGATTTGCAGGACACCCGGAAATACGATTAACTTCAAGCCATTGCCATCCAAGATTATCCGTTACTTTGAAGCCTGTTTTTTTATACCGGAGACGAATTTTCCGCGGATGCCGGTATGGACGCGGATCTTTCGCAGTCATGGTTCCGATACGGCCACACTGCGAGGGTTGAAGGATATCCGCGCCTTTACGTTAATAGAGATCATTGTCGTATTAAGCCTTATCGGGACGATGCTGTTTTTCGCCCTGCCCAGAATGGAGGGGTTCCGGGAAGGCGCAGACCGGCGAGAGGTTTCAAAGTGGATCCTGCTCAATGTCAAGCATCTAAAAAACAAGGCGGTTGAAACACAGACGCAGCACGTGCTGTTTATAGATATGGACACCAACCGATTCCGGATTGCCATGCAACAAATCGCTATCGCGGAAGATCATATTGAAGATTCCGCCGGCGAATACGGCCGATATTCCTTTGATCCGGACAACACCCGGCAGGAGGCCGAAGAACAAACCTTTGAACTGCCGCAGGGATTCCGGCTTACGTCCGTCCATTACTCGGCGGAGCATACAGAAACCAGCGGGACCGCCGAGATCCGGTTCCATCCGAAAGGATATTCCGACCGGGCGATCATTCACGTGACGGACCGGCGGAACCGACAGCAATCATACCTTGTGGGAGCGTTTCTTCCGCATGTGAAAATCCATGATGAGCATATCACGTTCCAGTAACCCAGAAGATATGGCACAAAAGCGGTATTGTGCAGGCTTTACACTGCTGGAGGTGCTTATTTCCGTTTCGATCATTGCCATTGTACTGGTAAGCGCCCTGCGCTTGCAGGGACAATCGGTCACCATGAACGAATCCGCCAGATTTTATTCAACCGCGCCGTTTCTAGCGCAACAGAAAATGGCCGAGGTCCGGTTCGACCCGCAGCGGTTCATGGGGACTGATTCCGGCCGGTTTGACGAAATGCCGGAATATTATTCCTGGCGCGTGATGGTTGAAAGCCTTTCCCTTGCCGGAATGGAAAATGACAAACTGCCGGTCTACGATATCACCGTGACGATCCATTCCGCGGTGACCAAAAGCAGTTATGTATTGCAATCCTATTTTCATGCGTTTGATGAAGAGATCTGAGGCTGTCATGGTCCTGTTTACCGATACAGATCTCAAACGGAGGACCGCCGGTTTCACCCTGATAGAGATACTGGTTTCCATATCCATCTTCGCGGTGCTGGCAACCATGGTTTACAGCTCTCTCAATGCGGTTCTTTCGCGAAACGAGGCCATCAAGGAGGTCGGCAATGTCCATGACATGGCCAAAAACGCACTCAACCGGATGACCATGGATCTTACGGCCATGTTTGTGGAGCAGTATCCGGAATACCAGGTTCCCGGCATCAATGATCCGCCGGATCCGTACCGGGTGCTTGGGGAGGAATACTATGCGCGGGGAAACATTTTTTCAAGGCTCACGTTTGCATCCACGGAACACCTCGGCATCTCGTCGGATATCGTCTCGGGTCTCGGACGGATCGTCTACTATATCGAGGTGCCCGGAGACAGACCCGGAGCCCGTTTTGCAGACTGGCCTGGCGACCCGGATGAACAAGGCTTGCTGCTAATGCGCTCAGACAAGCCGTTTCCTTACGACATTGATCCGAACAGCCCGATGGATACGGCCGAAGACCCGGTTCTTTGCGAAGGGATCGAGTCTTTTTCCCTGACATTCTTGGATGAAAACGGACAGACCCACAGAGAATGGAATTCGGATTCGGAGACCTACCGGTTTGCCACACCCCGGGCCGTTATCATCCACATGAAAGTGGCATCGGAAAATGGGACACACGACTTTACAACCCGGGTGGATATCCCGGTGTACCGGGAGCGCCTTGAAGATATTCGCAGGCAGTAACAAAGGGGTAGCCCTGGTGATTACCTTGGGTGCCATCACCATCATCGTTGCGGTCACCCTGGAAATGAACCGCCAGATGCGACAGTCGGTTTCCGCTGCTGCAGCCACGAGAAACCAGATGACGCTCACTCACATGGCCGGGGCGGGAATCGAGATCGGAAAGGCGATACTGGCAAAAGAAAGACGGCAAGCGGAGAGCGTTTCCCTTCAGGATGACTGGGCCAACCCCGAAATTATCGGGGCCTACATGGAACGACTGCCCTTTGACAACGGCACGGTTACCCTGAACATCACCGATGAGCGCAGCCGGATTCAGCTCAATGCGCTGGTTCGGTTTCCGGAAGGAAGGGATTTCAACCCCAATCAGCAGCAGTTGTGGCAGCGTTTTTTTGCGCTTGCCATGGCGGCGGCGGAATTCGAGGATGCAGGGTCTTTTTTCGGCGGTGACGATATTACCCCGGACATGATCATCAATCCGGTGAAGGACTGGCTCGATTCCGGCGATGACGGCGCCATTACCGGGCTGACAGGGGCGGAGGACGATTACTACCAGGCCCTTGACCCGCCATACGGCTGCCGCGACGGTCCGTTCAAACATATCAAGGAATTGATGCGGGTCAGGAATATCAGCGAAGAGATGTTTTACGGGTTCGATATAGACAACTACCTGAGCATTTTCGGGATGACCCCGGTCGACGGGGACCGCAGCCGGTTCACCTATGACGGCAGGATTAACATCAATACCGCCGAAATGCCCGTTGTGGCGGCATTGCTTCCGGAAGGCTACGAATTTATGGCAGAAGAGGTCATCGCCTTCCGGGAGGAAAAGGCAAACGGGGAGTATCTCCATGATTTGTCCCAGCCGGGCTGGTACAAGTCTGTACCCGGCCTTGAAGATGCGGAGATCAACCCCGAATTGATAACAACTCAAAGCGACCATTTTCGCATCGAGGTCGTCGCGGAATTCGACGGCGCGAAACTCGGCGCCACCGTTGTCGTCGTGCGGGAACAAGACGAAGAGACGGGCAGGTGGCGCTGCAGGACGCTTCGCTGGAGCTACCAGGATCTATGAGCAGAAAACTCCTTTGCATTGATATTCGCGATGAATCCGTAGCAGCCATCCGGATTTCCTCGGGATTGAAAGCCAACCGCATTGAAAGCCACTGCCGCATCGGCATCGATCAGGCCCCGGCGGACACGGAAAACCGTCTCTTCTGGGCTATCGGAAAAGTGGTTGAAGAAACGGGCGCGTCCGGTGCTTCCTGCATTCTGTCGCTCCCCCCGGGTGACGTGGCCTATCGCAACATCAAACTGCCATTCAGGGAACGGAAAAAAATCAGCCAGTTACTTCCTTTTGAGCTGGAATCCGGTCTGCCCAGCCCCGTGGAGGAGTTTACCATTGATTTCGCCATTGTTCATAAGGCGGAATTTACCGATATCATCGCGGCATCCGTCAAGACGGAAACCCTGGACGAACTGACCGGAATGCTCCGCCACTTCGGCATCAAAGCCGGATACATCACATCCGCCCCCGTTGCCGAAGCGCTCTGGTATGGCCGTTACGGCATGGCAAAATCCGACGGTTTTATGTTTCTGAACATCGACTACGTCTGCGCCACGGCCTGCCTGGTGTTTTCCGGAAAGCTGCACCTGGCCAGAACCTTTCGGCTCCCGCGGGGAAATCCGGAAAAAAGAACCGAACGGCTCAAAAAGGAAATCCGCCGGATCACCGCTGCATTTGAAACCATATATGACGATGAATGCCGATTTGATCAGGTTTTGCTCTCCTGTACCGATTCCGGCGATATGGAAGAACATGGCCGGCAGATTGGACAAGCGCTGCATAATGCGCTCGATATGGATGTCCGAGAGGTAACCCTGGCCGAAGACGGCGGATTCAAAAACCTTCAGTATCCCGAAGACGACCGCTTTAAAAAGCGCCTGTTTAACTCGGCCCTGGGGCTTGCGGGAATCGAAATCGGCGGCATCACGCCGTTCAACTTCAGCCGGGACCATTTTTTCATCCAAAAGCATCTTGAAGAAAACAAAACCGAACTGGTTGCCAGCGGCATACTGTTTTTCATTGTTTTTATCATGATTTTAGGCAATGTGATCGTACATGCAAGGTTTCTGGATCACCAAGTCCGTCGGCTGGATGCCGAGATTGCAGAGGTTTTCAGGACAACGCTGCCGGATCAGTCCTTGGGCGGCGATCCCGTAAGCCAGATGGAAAGCGAAATCGAGAGGATTCGACAACAAAGCGCGCTTGCCGGTGATGCGACCGTGGATATTGTCAACATTGATATCCTCAATGCCATCAGCCGAAGCATACCCGAAGAAATCGACGTGCTGGTAACCGGCATGGTTCGATCCGAGGATCACGTTACCATTTCCGGAACCATCGACGGATTCAACGCGGTGGAGGAAGTCAAAAGCCGGCTCGAAACCGTGGCTTTTTTTGAAACAATAACAATCAGTTCCGCAAATATGGACAGCAGCATCAATCGTGTCCGCTTCCGCATCCGCGCGGATCTGGCGGGCTTATAATTCCGGAGAACCGGGGGATTTCGTGAATATAAACCTGAATCGCCGCGAGCGTATAGTTGTGATAGGAGCCGGCATTTTTCTTGCGATCTTTTTTCTCTTCCAGTTGGCCATTGCTCCCGTATTCGAAAGGAGAAATCACCTGGAGGCCGAACTGGCGGAAAAAAAACAAACCGCTTTACAGATGCATGAAAAACGCGATGCGTATCGCCAGGCCCGGCAGCGCATGGAAGCGGCGCAAGAAGGGTTTACAGGCCGGCCCGAAAATTTTTCCCTGTTTGCTTTTTTGGAACGGCTGGCGGGCACCAGCGGCATAAAAAACCAAATCGCTTACATGCGGCCCAGCACCACGGTGGACGATTTAACGGGTCTTACCATTTCCAGGGTGGAGATGCGGCTTGAAGGCATCACGCTGGAAAACCTGGCGGATTATCTTTTCCAGGTGGAAGCATCCGAGAATATGGTGCGTGTTAACCGGCTTTCCATCAATAAATCAGGGGAGCGCGACGGCCCTGTCAACGTGGTGATGCGGGTTGAAACCGCGGAAGCCACCTGAGCTTTTGCACAGGCCGGAAATTGTTATTAACAGGAAGTTCTTTGAACATGAACCGATTCAGAAAATATCTTGCCCATATCCTCTATATTCTCGGTGCAACGCTTCTGTTCCTTTATATCCTGTTTCCGTCGGAGACGGTAAAAGACTATATCGAATACCGGGCCGGATCCATTGCGCCCGGCTTCACCTGCTACATTGAAAATCTTGCGCCGGGCATCCCGCCGGGTCTTTTGCTGTCCAATATGTACATCCTGTCGGAGGATGAATCCCTCATACGCTTTGATTCCATCCGTCTTTCCCCTTCATGGCGTACATTTTTATCCATGGAGCCGGGCATCCGGCTGGCTGCCGCAGCAGCGAAAGGGGATATCCACGGCACTGTGAGAACCCGGCAGAGCGGGGATAATCGCAAGCTAATCGGGAATATCCGCGCCTCATCGATTGACCTGCAGGATGCGTTCGCCCTGGAATTGTTTTTTCCGGCCCAATTTTCAGGTACACTGAGCGCAACGGCCCGGTATGAAACCCCAGTAAAAACTTTCGACCGGTTCGAGGGCAAGGGCCATGCAACGGTTTCCATCAGCGGGTTTCGGATGGATCCGGATGAATCCATACTCGGTGTTCTGGATCGTCTCGCGTTCTCCACCATGGAGGCCGAGATGACCGTCGAGAACGACCGGGTACACATTGACCGGCTCAACCTCGCCGGTCAGCAGGTATCGGCACATGGAAGCGGCACCGTTACCCTTCGCTTTCCAATGGAGGCAAGCCGGATCAACCTGGAGGGCACCGTGGAACTTCACCCGCAGATGCTGAGTCGTTTCAGGCCCCTGCTTCCCCGGCAATACCAGGGGGATGGAAGGATTCCCGTACGAATCACCGGCACCCTGGATCGGCCCCGGTACGCCATCCGTTAATGACACCCTAATCTGAGGAATTTTCAATTTTGCCGCATCTACTTTGCGGCCGAACGAAAACCGGGATTTTTCGTCAAGGTCAAGGAAGGCGAAAATTTTAATCGCCTTCGTGTATCTGCGGGAAGCCTGAAAATCGCTCAATTTAGGGAGATACTATTTTTATTTGGGCTTTTTGAGCAATGATTAAAAAAATTCTGGGAATCATCAACATCGCCCTGATTACCGCGGCCGTTTTTATCGGGGTAAAAATCTTTTACGTGGCTGCCACAGCCCCCCTCGAAGAGGAAATGATTCTGGCTGAACTGATCACCCGAACGGATTCGCGGGATTCACTGCGCACGGCCCATGGAACGGGCAGCGAAAGCGATCGGGCGTATTCGCGCTACCAGGCCATTGCCGAGCGGGACCTTTTCCGGACAAAAACTGCCGAAACCCAGGTTCCGGAAGTCGTGGAAACCGATATTGAAGACCTGGAGAAAACAGGCCTCCAGTTGCGGTTGTGGGGCACAATCACCGGAGATGGCGAAGGAGTCGCCTATGCGGTCATCGAAGATGCATCCCGACGCCGCCAGCCGCAGCATTTGTACCGAGAAGGGGATAATATCGGGGATGCCGTCATCAAGAAAATTCTTCGCGAAAGGGTTGTGCTGACAGTGGACGGAAGCGATGAAATCCTCGAGATGGAAGAATTGCTTGATCACGCCCGGGCCAGCAGGCAGTCAGGAACGCAAGCCGACCCTGTCCAGTCATCCAGGCTGGTCTCCGAGTCCGAGCAGGAGTTTTCCATCGACCGGGGCAGGGTGGAGGAAGCGCTTGCCGATGTGGGCAACCTGATGCGGCAGATCCGTTTAAGACCGTATTTTGAAGACGGCAACCCCGAAGGGGTGTTATTGAGCGGCGTACGCCGGGATTCCATTTTTGAGGACATGGGCCTGCAAAGCGGAGATGTGATCAAGGGGGTCAACGGCAATCCGATTCGATCGGTCGATGATGCCATGGAGTTGTATCAGGGGCTTCGCTCCGAACGGGACATCCAGGTGCAGATCCAGCGGGACGGAAGCATTCAGACAATCTCCTACAGAATTCAGTGACAATAGTTCTTTTCGGGTCTTACGGCGATCGGATCGTATCCGTCATAGCGGGAGGGATCGGATTCCCGGACATTTCAACAACCAGCTTGTAAAAGGAAATGCGCGGTGCATATGCGATTGAACGTTTTTTACAAAGTGGCAGTGTTCCTGATACTGGCAGGCTTTTTATCGGCACCTGGCCCCGGACTTGCCGGCGCGCAGGAAGGTGCCGGCATTGAAACCGAACGACCCGGTGCCGCCGATCTTGTAACGGAAAAACCGGTTGAGGAAACGGAACCTGCTGAACGAAGCGTGTCCATCGATTTTACCGAAGTCGATATCAATGTGTTCATCAAATTCATCAGCGAGCTCACCGGCAAGAACTTCATTGTCGATCAGCGGGTGAGGGGAAATATCACGATCATATCGCCCACCAAAATATCGGTGAACGAAGCCTACCGGGTTTTCGAATCCGTACTGGAAGTACACGGCTTCACAACGGTCGATTCCGGGGATGTGACGAAAATCATCCCGTCGCCCCACGCCCGTTCCATGAATATCGATACCCTCATGGAAAGGGAATCGGATCGGCCGGCCGACCGGATCGTGACCCAGCTCATACCGCTTCAATTCGCCGACCCCGAAGAAATCAAGCAGCTCTTTTCTCCGCTGGTATCGAGAAATGCCGTGCTGCTTTCCTACCAGCCCACAAACACCCTGATCATCACCGATGTGCAGTCCAACATCAACCGGCTCATGAGAATACTCGACACCATCGATGTGGAGGGTATCGGCCGGGAGGTGGCAACCATTACCCTGCGGCACGCTGAAGCCAATGAAGTGGTCCGGATTATCGAATCGGTATTCAATGACCAGCCTCAGGAGGGAAGGCGGGCGGCCCGATCAAACATAACGGCCGTTCCCGTGGACCGCACCAACGCCATTATTTTACAGGCAAGCGAAACGGATATCGCCCGTATCCGTCAGCTCATCGAAATGATCGATCGGGAAATTCCCAGGGGAAAAGAAAATATTCATGTATACTACCTGGAAAACGCCAAGGCCGAAGATCTTGCCTCCGTTTTGCGGGAGCTTCCTGGCGGATCCGGCGGAGGCGGCGGTGGGGACGGTGAATCCGCACTGCGAACCGCCCCGCTGATATCGGACGATGTCAGCATCACCGCCCACAATGCCACCAACAGCCTGATCATACGGGCAGGCAGGGACGACTATGACATCATCGAAAGCGTTATCCGCCAGCTCGATATATCACGTCCCATGGTTTACATCGAGGTGCTGATCATGGAGGTAAGCAAGGACCGCTCCTTTCGCCTGGGTGCGGAATGGATGGCCGGCGGCGAGGCAAGTGCTCAGGGTCGAGAGGGCGTATACGGGGGAGGGTTTTCCGGCGGCGCACTGGGAGGCGACAGGGGATACAACTATACCGTACCCGAAGGCGTGCCCAACGCCGCACTTCTTCCGCCGGGATTTGCCATGGGGGTTTTCGGCGAGAGTATCGATGTGGGGGGCATCCGTTTTCCCACCATCAGCGCGGTCATCCAGGCATACCACAAGGACCGGGATGTCCATATTCTTTCCACACCGCAACTGCTCACCACAGACAACGAAACAGCACGGATTACCGTGGGGCAGAATATACCCTACCTGACGCGGGCGGCGACCGGCGAGACCAACTTCAGCAACTACGAATACAAGGACGTGGGCATCGCGCTGGAAATCACCCCGCAGATAAACAAGGACCGAAAGATCCGCCTGGAAATCGACAAGGAAATCACAAAGCTGGAAACCACAACGGACCAGTTTCAGCCGACAACCCTCCAGCGGACCATCCAGACCACCATCGAGGTGAACGACAAAAGCACCATTGTTCTTGGCGGCCTGATAGACCAAAGTCTTTCCTCCACCGAGTACCGGGTGCCCTGCCTGGGATCCATCCCCGGCCTTGGCTGGCTTTTCAAGTCCCGGGCGGATGCCAACGACGAAACGAACCTCTTTATTTTCCTCACCCCGCAGGTGCTGGAAAACGATGCGGAAGCAACCGCGCTTCAGCAGGATAAACGCGACCTGTTCGAGAAGGAGACCGAGGGAAGCATCAAGCTTTACTCAGGGCCCGACCAGGATCGGGAAAGACAAACCCTTGAAGACGACTGAAGATGATTACCAAGCGATTGTCTGACATACTTGTCAATGAATACGGTATCGACAAAGACGCCTTAAGTGAAGCAAACCGCCTCAGAATCGAGCAGAACACTACGCTCTCCGAAGTCCTGCTGCGGAAAAAACTGGTTTCCGAACCCCAGCTGCTGGGTGTCTATGCCGATATCTACGACATGCCCATTGCGAACAAGCTTCCGGTGGAAGGCGTGGACACCTGGTTTGCCAGGCTGGTTCCCATTTCCTTTCTGAAAAAGTATGCAATGGTTCCCGTGTGCACGGAAACGGATATTATAGAGCTGGAGGAGATCCTGCCTGCCAAGGAGAACGGCAGGCGGCGTGTTATCGCTCTGAGCGATCCATCGGCATTCCAGCCAATCGACGACCTTGCCAAGATCCTTGAAATCGATGATTACGAGCTCGTTCTTGCTCCCCGGGATGCCATATACAGCCTGATCAACCTGGCTTATGACAGCAGCCGGGATACGGCCCAGCAACTTGTGGCCGACATGGAGGAAAACGGCGGGGACATCATCACCGAAATCGAGGAGACTGCGGACCTATTGGATGATACGAGCGATGCGCCCATCATCAAGCTCGTCAATCATGTGATATCCCAATCCGCCAAGATCGGGGCAAGCGATATCCATATCGAACCCGAGCAGTACAGCTTCAAGATCCGCTACCGGGTGGACGGTATCCTCTATGACATGCTCACCCCCCCCAAGTGGATGCAGTCATCTTTGGTCTCGCGGATTAAAGTCGTTGCCAAGATGAATATTGCCGAAAAACGACTCCCCCAGGACGGTCGCTTCGAGGTTAAAATCGGAGACCAGAATATCGATATCCGCGTTTCAACCATACCCATCACCCATGGCGAACGGGTGGTGCTCCGGCTGCTCAACAAATCCGGCAATCTCTTCAGGCTCCCCGACCTGGGCATGGAGCAAAGAAAGCTTACGCTGATCAATGAACTGATCCATTCATCCCATGGGATCGTCCTGGTCACCGGCCCGACGGGAAGCGGCAAGACGACGACCCTGTATGCCATTTTGTCTTCCATCAATTCGCCGGATATCAACATCATTACCATTGAAGATCCCGTGGAATACCAGTTGAAGGGGGTCAGCCAGATTCAGGTGAACCCCAAAATCAACCTGACCTTCGCCCGGGGGCTTCGCTCCATCGTTCGCCAGGACCCGGACGTGATCCTCATCGGGGAGATGCGTGATCTGGAAACAGCGGAAATCGGTGTGCAATCGGCCCTGACCGGCCACCTTGTCTTTTCCACCCTGCACACCAACGATTCGGCCAGCGCCATCACGAGGCTCGTTGATCTTGGTATCGAGCCGTTTCTGATTTCCTCGTCCGTTTTAGCGGTAGTTGCCCAGCGACTGGTCCGCGTTCTGTGCGATGAATGCAAGGCGTCTTATACACCGGAACCGGAAGCCCTGCAGCGACTGGGCCTTGAAACGCTCACCGAGGAGGACACCGTATTCTACAAGGCCCGGAAGTGTGAAAAGTGCTTTCACAGCGGATACCGGGGCAGGGTCGGAATTTACGAAATCCTTGTTCTAAACGATAAACTCCAGCAGATGGTACTGAAAACCTATGACTCCCACCAGTTGAAAAAGGAAGCGGTAGCGTCGGGGATGACCACGCTCTACCAGGACGGGGTCCAAAAAGTCCTGCAGGGTGTCACCACCATTGAGGAGGTTCTCCGGGTAACCCAGACGTGACGGCTTCCAGGGAAGCTCAAGCCCACAACCTTTTTTGCTCCGCCGAGGGCATATATCTTTTGGTGGGTTTTCATCTGTGTTAATCTGTGTGACCTGTGGGCTGAAAAAATCCTGAAAAGCAAAAATCATCGCCCACTGAACACACAGATTAACACAGATGAAACCGGCTTCTATGAGGGCCGTGTAAAACATTCAGGATCAAAAAGCGTAATTGGAATATAAGGAATTCTGACATTTTGATTTTACACCACCGCAAAACCATCGGTCATATAATAAACAAACTCCTTGGAAATCCTGGAAATCGCGCAGGCCTGGCCTCCGCTCTTTTGGCCACCGCTCTTTTACTCAGCCCGGTTTTTGCCGCAGAAACGGATCCTGTCTCCGATGACAAGCTGTTTGGATTTGCTGCCCATCTCTACGAAACAGGGGAGTATGATGCCGCGATCACGGAATATCTGCGCTTTGCCCATCACTTTCCGGATGATGCCCGTACCGGGGAGGCGAAGTTTCGGGCCGGGATGGCGAACTTCAGGCAGGGACGGTACGGAAAGGCAGCTTCCCTTTTCGAAAGTGTGGTCCGTGAAGGGGATACGATGAGCGCCATTGCCGTGGAGGCCGCCTTCATGGCCGCTGAAAGCGACAAGCGGCGAAACGACCATTCATCGGCTCTTTCCAGGCTCAACGTGCTTGCATCCCGGGATTTCGAGCCGACAATCCGCGACCGCGCGCTGTATGCGATAGGATGGATACTGCTCGAAAGGCGGGACCATTCTTCCGCCGCCAGGGCGTTTTCGGCCATCAGCGAGGAGGGGGAAGACCGGTACCGTCCGCATGACATCACCGGACGGCTGGAATCGGAACTCAATGAGCTTCCCGTCAAGCGTCCCGCGGCCGCGGCTGTCTTTTCAATCGTTCCGGGAGGAGGATATCTGTATACCGGGAGAAACCGGGATGCATGGATATCGCTTGTTCTTGTCTCTGCGGGTGCCGGTGCTTCCTGGGAGAGTTTCGACAACGGCCTGAACGTTCTTGGAGGCGTTTTGGCCTTTGCCAGCGCTGGATTTTACAGCGGCAGCATCTACGGATCCGTCGGTGCGGCCCACAAGTATAACAGGCGGGTCTACGACGAATTCATAGACGACCTCAAAAGAGGCCGCCCCGATCCTGCGGCGGGCTTTTCATCGGCCGATGCACCGCCTCCGACTACGAATACCCCTGGGCTTGTGATGCGATTCCCGTTTTAAAGGCCTTTCTGGTTTAAAAACATGCTGCACTCGTAAAAAGTCTCGATCTGACGGCTTTGTAAAAAGTTCAAGATCAAGGCTTGCGCGATTTCAAAGAATACAGAGTACTTGGCGTACGTGTATGTTTACAAGGCGTAAGTCGCAAATTCTGAGAAATCGCGCGTAACGCAGATATTGGACTTTTTATAAAGCCGTCAAACATAACAGCTCGTAAAAAGCCGTCACCTTTATCCCACCATCATATTCATCTCGAATATGGGCAGACATATGGCCAGAACAATGAACCCGATAATGACGGCCATGAATAGGATAATAAGGGGCTCCAGCATGGATGTCATGGCGGAGATTGTATTTTCGGCTTCCTTTTCGTAAATGTCCGCCACTTTCCCGAGCATGGTTTCCAGCTCCCCGCTGTTCTCACCAACCTGGGTCATCTGGATGCAGATATTGGGAAAAAGATTGGATTCACCCAAGGCGTCCGAAAGGTTTCCCCCCTTTTCCACGTTTGCGGCGGCCGATTCGATAGAATCCGCAAACAGGCGGTTTCCGACGACGTTTTTAACGATCCCCAAAGCCGCCATCAGGGAAACCCCGTTTTCCAGCAGGGATCCAAGGGTTCTCGAAAAACGACCCACGGCCAGTTTCCGGCGAAGGGACCCCACAAGCGGGAGAGATAAAACCATGCGATCGTACCAGTAAGCCCCTTTTTCGGTTTTGACGAATCGTTTGAATGCGAACAATGTGACAGCACCGGCACCCAGAATCACCCACCAGTAAGTTTTCAGGTATTCACTGACCGCAATGAGGATAACCGTCGGAAGGGGCAGCACCTGATCCATGTCTTCGAACATGGTAGTAATGGTCGGAACAATGTATGTCAGAAGGAATACAAGAATCGCAGTCCCAACGAAAGACATCAGGATAGGGTAGGCCATTGCGGATTTGATCTTGTGGCTCAATGCCTGTTGCCGCTCGCTGATATCCGCCAGCCGGTTCAAAACAATTTCCAGCGTCCCGGAGCTCTCCCCGGATCGAACCATGTTGACGTATATATCGGAAAAGATATCCGGATACTGGGAAAGGGCTCCGGCAAAGGACGAGCCCTCCTCGATGGCGTCCTTGATTTGTGAGAGCACCCGCTTCAGGGCGCTGGATCGGGATTGGGGGATCAGCGTATAGAGTGCCGATACCAGCGGAAAGCCGGCACCCAGAAGCGTTGCCAGTTGTCTTGTGATCATGGCCAGCTCCGCAGGGCTCACCCGGGAGGAAAACGACTGCAGAAAGTCGCTCAGCCGTTTTTGTTTTTTTGATGCCGTATCGTAGACCTCCCGGATGGAAACCGGATAGATGCGGGCGGAACGAAGCTTCTGGCGCGCGCTTGCCGGGCTTTCCGCATCGATGATATCGGTGACGGATTTTCCCTTGACGTTGAAAGCCTTGTATTCATAAATGGGCATGATTTTGTTCTATGCTTTTATCCGGGAGTTGACAGGCATATGGAAATGCCTGTATATATGGGCAGTCTGTATTAAAGTTCCTCGTATCTGCGGCAAACCTGAAAATCGTTGAGTTTAGGAGCTTACGGCTATTTGTATAATATTTACGGGGCATTCGTCTACAATAAAATGACCGGATTTCCCGACGGATCTCCCGGACATTGATGGGGCCTGATCCAAGTGGTTTTCAGGTTTGCCTTGATCTTGAACTTTTTACAAAGCCGTCGGATCGCGACTTTTTACGGGTTCGTCAGCATTGACGTTTCAACAATTCGCAACCAATGGGGTTAATAAAAAATGCAGAAAGTCGCATTGATCGGATACAGGGGCATGGTGGGGTCCGTGCTCGTGGAGCGGATGATATCGGAAAACGATTTCGTTGGAATCGAACCGTTTTTTGCTTCAACGTCCCAGGCAGGGGAAAAAGCGCCTGATATCGGCTTGGATGTTCCTCTCGTAGCGGACGCGCTGGATATTGAATTTCTTTCCGGTATGGACATCGTTCTGACCTGCCAGGGAAGCGATTATACCAAAAAGGTCCATCCGGCGCTCCGTCAAAACGGCTGGAAAGGATACTGGATCGACGCCGCATCCGCTCTTCGTATGAATGACGACAGCGTGATCGTGCTTGATCCCGTCAACCGGGCGGTGATCGACAAGGCCCTGCAGCGCGGCGTTCTGGATTTCATCGGCGGAAACTGCACGGTCAGCCTGATGCTCATGGCCATCGGCGCACTTTTCCGCAAGGGATATATCGAATGGATGACCTCCATGACATACCAGGCGGCATCCGGGGCCGGCGCGAAAAACATGCGGGAACTGGTGGCCCAGATGGCCGGGATCGGGCATAACGCTGAAAAGCTGCTTTCAGATCCGGCAACCGGAATCCTTGCCCTTGATCGCAACGTACTGGAAACCATGAACTCGGATACTTTTGAAACCGGACAGTTCGGTGCCCCGCTTGCCGGAAGCCTGCTTCCCTGGATCGATGCCAAAATGGAAAACGGGCAGACCCGGGAAGAGTGGAAGGGATTTGCGGAAACCAACAAGATTCTGGATTCCCGACCCCCGGTCCCTATCGATGGCATCTGTGTCCGCATCGGCGCCATGCGGTGCCACAGCCAGGCCATGACCATCAAGTTGACAAAAGACATCCCGGTGGATGAAATCGAAGACCTGATACAAAGCGCAAACGAATGGGTCCGGGTCGTTCCCAACACCAAAGAGGACTCCCTGAAATCACTGACCCCGGCGGCGGTGACTGGCATGTTAGGGATTCCCGTGGGCCGGATCCGCAAACTCAACATGGGCGATCACTATCTCGGGGTATTCACCGTGGGGGACCAGCTCCTGTGGGGCGCAGCGGAACCGGTGCGAAGGATGCTGGGCATTCTGAAAAACCGGTAATTGACGGTTTCGTAAAAAATCCAACATCCGCGCCTGCGCGCAATCTATAAGCTACATTGGCATAGGATGTGCTCACGTAAGGAAGCGCATAAAACCGGGGCGGTGTTTAGGGTAAAAGGGCCGTGGAAAACAGTGCCAGGTTGCCGAGAACATGAATGACAACCGGCACCCAGATGTTTTTTTCATATTCATAAGCCGCCGCGAATACCAGGGCACCGAGTGCGTGGGTGAGGGCGATGCCGCCGGAAAGATGTGCGGCCACGAAAAGCGCGCTGCTGCCAATGATCGCTGCGACAACGCCGAAACGCCGCAGGAAGCCGTAGAGGACGCCGCGGAAGAACAACTCCTCGGCAAAAGGGCCGATAAAAGCGGCCACCAGGACGAAAACGACGATTTGCCGAATGCCTGAAGGCAGCCGGATCCCGATCATGGCGAAGGGGTCATACCCGGCCAGGGCCAGGGCGGCACCCGCGGCCGCCGCTGCCCCCCCGAATACCGCGGACCAAATCAGCCCCCTTTTCAGGCCCTGCCGAAGCCCGGCGAAGGAAAGTCCGGCAATGGCGGCATCGTTTACAAACCAGACCGTGATCCCCATGATGAAAAACAGCTGAAGCGTCCGCACAACCCCTGTGATTGCATAGGGATCCGCCGCCGGCCCCCCCATTGCAACCAGCTCCAGCGCGGCAACACCAATAAGGGTTACCGCGAGGGGTCGCGGTTCGTAACGAATTGTTCCTGTGCCCATCCCAGACGCCTCATGGATTGATACGCATACCATTGAACATACCAATGCCCGATTCTGTCGATGCGCTCCCGGATTTCTTCTTTCGCCCGGGGATCGCCCAGGCGTCCAAGGCTGGCGTACGCCATGCACGCCACGTTCGGGTGCGGATCGTCGGCCATCTCCAAAAGCAGATCATATGCCGCCGGATGCCGGCTCCATCCCAATGATGCGGCATACCAGTAACGCAGCGCCACCGAACCGCCAAAGGCCAGGCGATCGTCTATCCCGTAACGCATGGGATCCATCCGGTGATCGATAATCGCCCGGAGTGCATCACGTTGTTTTCGCCAGTCACCGGATGCGAGTCCCGCCCGGATTTCTTCTGGGGTCTCCGGGGTTGGATCCGACCCGGTATACATGGCCGCACCCGCGGCCACGCCGATCAAAAGACACAGTGCGGAAGCCAGCATGTGCCGGTAAAACACCTGGCGCACCGGAAACAGCGCCGGTATTATAACGCCATGGAGCAAAATGAAAAGGGACAGCGGAAGGGCGGTAAACAGATTGATATAGGTTGCTTTCCGGAATATCCCGCCGGCATCGGATAACCGGGAAAACGAGGCGAGCGCCCGGCCGGGTGCCTCCAGAAAAGATGCCGGTGTTGTTTCCAGCAGGGTTCTGCCCGGACCGGACAGTAAAAGGCGGCCCTCCTCCATCGATATATGCACCGCGCATACCCGGTTTTCGGAAACAGGAAGGAAGTCATGGGCTGACAGGGCTTTTTTTACGCGCTTTTGCAGATCCGGGTCGCCGATTCCGTCGGTGCATGCCGGGACCATGAGCTTCTGCGACGGGGTTTTGATCAGCTTTGCGGGATACAGCGTATACCGGTAATAAAAATCGTTGATGGCCGCACCTGCCGGGTTGCTCAGCAAAAGCCTGTCCCGGATATCGATGAAAACGGAATCGTCCGCTTTGGGCAGCCAGAAAAGCGCCACCAGGAGCACCGCCGCCATTTGGATCGCCAGGGCAAGCCGGCCCATGGGTGGGGCTTCGGCCGGCATCAACCGGATACACAGGAAAAAAACAAAAGGCGGTATCAGTATAAACGCCAGGCTTCCGGCTGCGAAAAAACCATCCTTGTTCACGGCGGCTATGGCGACAATCCATAGTGCGGACAGAAAAAAGCCGAAACGCCTTCGGCTTCTAAATGCTCGGCCATAGAGCCATGCGCCCGCCATTGCGGCCAGGGACAGCCCGGCACCGATGGTGAACGTGAAAAACAGGGCCCCGGCAAAAGCGGGGAAAAAGGCTTTCAGGGAGCCAAGCGCGTTTGAATTGGGGACGATCATGTACCCCGCGCCGTCCAGTGCTGCCATGGCTGCATGAAGCCTGACGTTGGAGGCATAAACGAGCAGAAAAAAAAGCGCCTGGGATGCCGCGAGCCCTGCGGCCAGGACCACGGCGGGATAGACGACGCGGTTCATCCGGCTATCCCTTTCATTTCCTGTCTGCGTTGGTTAATGCATCCGCCACCGCATCAATGGCCAGCAGGTATCCCTTCCCGCCGAAGCCGGATATTCTCCCGGAAACCACATCGGCGATCAGGGAGCGATGCCGGAAAGCCTCCCGTTTATCGATATTGGACAGGTGGATTTCCACCACGGGAATGTCAAGGAGCAAAACCGCATCCCGGATCGCCACGGAAGTATGCGTGTAGGCGGCCGGATTGATGATCAGCCCGTCGAATTCCCCGATGGCGGACTGGATCCTGTCGACGATCCGGCCTTCGCTGTTGGACTGGAAAAAATCGACTATCAAACCTTCTGCCGTCGCTTTTTCGGCAATCCGCCGGTTGATATCGTCGATGGTTTCGGCGCCGTAATGCCCGACCTCCCGTTGGCCCAGCATATTCAGGTTGGGTCCGTGAATGACCAGGATTTTCTTTTTGTCCATTTTCCGAATTTCCCGAAAACTGATGCACTCGTAAAAAGCCGCGAGCTGACGGCTTTGCAAAAAGTGCAAGATCAAGGATTGCGCGATGCGGGTTTATTCCAGCAGGGCTTTCATTTCCGCGATCACGGCGGCGTAGTTGTCTTTTCCGAAAATCGCCGAACCTGCGACGAAACAGTCTGTGCCGGCATCGGAAATATCCCGGATCGTTTTTCCGTTTACCCCCCCGTCGACCTGGATGAGCAGTTCCGGGTTCCTGGCCGCGGCCATTTCACGAACAACGCGGATACGCTCCAGGCTTTGGGGGATAAAGGACTGCCCCCCAAACCCCGGGTTGACGCTCATGATCAGGACATAATCGATGTGTTCCATAACCCATTCCAGGGCGGAAAGAGGCGTTGCCGGATTGAGGGCTACGCCCGGACGGGCGCCCTGGTCGCGGATCAGCGAAAGCGTCCGGTGCAAGTGGGGACATGTCTCGGCATGGATGGATATCCAGTCCGCGCCTGCTTCGGCGAACGCGGGAATGTAGCGGTCCGGGGCCTCGATCATCAAATGAACGTCCAGGGGCAGGTTCGTCACCCGGTTGACGGCTTCAGCCACCAGGGGACCGATGGTGATATTGGGGACAAAATGGCCGTCCATGACATCGATGTGTATCCAGTCGGCACCGGCGCGCTCAACGGCCTGGATATCGTCTCCCAGGCGGCTGAAATCGGCCGATAGTATGGATGGGGCAATCAGCTTCATAACCAATTCGTTTCCTTGCAGCAAATTCTCAATTATACAAGTCCGTTGCAACCAATTCGTCGTTGACATACAGGAAAACCGCCGCCCTGGCATACCGGGGGACGATGGCCCAGATTTCCTTCCCGGGCCCCATCAACTCGTCGTAGATTGTGACGTTCATTCCGTATACACGCATTTCGAGCCGGACATGCTGCTTGAGGTATCCGGGGGCGAGCCGGTATGTAAACAACCTTTCTTCAACCCCCCGTCCGCCTCCGGCTTCCGCTTCCGCCCGGTTCACGCGAAGCCGCACGCCGTCGCCCTCCTCGACGCGATGTCCCGCCGAGGGATTCTGGCCGAGTATCATGTTATCCGGTTTTGAGTTATCGTATACCGGAATGAGCGCGTCAAGGAAAAGTTTGTAGTCATCGATCAGAAGCATGGTTTCATCCAGGAATCGCCCCGCCACATCCGGCATTTTATATGCTGCGGGCCGCGGACCGCGGCTGACCAGCATATCGACCGTTGATGAACGGGCCGCGCTTTGCCCGGGCGACGGGGTTTGCGCAAGAATTCTATCGCGATCCGCATCTCGTGTGTATACGAAGGTCGTATGCCCGCTTTCCAGCCCGTTTTCGTGGAGGATGATCCGGGCCCTGGAGAGGCTCTGCCCCCTGAGATCCGGCAATGCGACCGAAAGGGAACCCCTGGACAACACGAGGGAGACGTCCCTTCCTTTCTTGATGGTCCGTCCCGGCTCCGGAGACTGATGAATAACGTGGTCCCGGGGAACCTGGCCGTCATATTCAAATCCCCGGACTTTCGCATTGAGTTCCAGTGCGGACAGCAGCCGCAGCACCGAAACCGCGTCCTTTCCGGAGAGATCCGGCACCACGACCGATTCCTCTTTCTGTATAAAAAAGGACAAAGTGAAAAACGCGCTTGCCCCGGCAACCGCCATGAAGACAATCAGCGCAGCAAGAAATTTGAAGGCCGAACGTATCATGGTCTCAGGCCTTTCTCGTAAAGGCGGCAATATAAAAGCCGTCTGTTCCGTGAACGTGGGGAAGACAGCAGGCCACCCCGTCCGGCGGCAATGCGCCCGGAAACATCCCTTCAGTCCCTAAAAACGGCTTTACACCAAACTCAGGGTGCTGCTTCAGAAACGCATCCCGGACATCGGTCGTTTCTTCCGGCTCGATAGAGCACACAGCGTACACAAGAACCCCGCCGATCTTAACAGAAGCTGAAACGTTTTTCAGAAAGCGAAGCTGCCGTTTTCCCATGCGAACGAAATCGGTTTCCCGGATCGACCACCGGACATCGGGATTTCTCCGGATCACCCCGGTTGCCGAACAGGGGGCATCGATTTGAACCCGGTCGAAGGACGCATCCCGTCCGGGAACCGGGCCTTCGTCCAGGTCGTGGGCAAGGGGGGTTACGATTGTGATCCCCAGACGCCGCATCTGCTGTATCAGCTCTTCGCGTCTTGTTGCATGGTTGTCCACTGCTACAATCCCGCCCGTGTTATTCATAAGCTGCGCAAGATGGGCGGTTTTGCCCCCCAATCCGGCGCAGGCGTCCATTACCAGCTCCCCCGGCATGGGAGCGGTCACATGGGATACCAGTTGGGCCGCTTCATCCTGCACGTGAAACAATCCGCTGCGAAACGGTTCAAGCGCGTCCACGGATGGCTTCAGTCCGTAAACCCGTAAGCTTTCCGGCGCGTGGGTGCCGCGCGCCACCCTGCGGGCGTAAGGCTTCAGGGCGGCCGCAAGGTCACCCGGCGCGGCTTTCAGAGTATTGGTCCGGATCGTCAATGGCGGTATCTCGTTGTGATAGCGGCATAGCGAAACGGTTTCATCGAACCCGAAGCGCTCCGCCCATCGCCGGATTATCCACACTGGAAACGATTGGTCCACGGAAAGCCATAGGAAGGGATCGTTTTCCCTTTGCGGCCACCACATACGATCCGGGCTCCGAAGCGCCGTTCGCAGCAGGCCGTTGACGAACCGGACCACGTGGTTGCCGGCGATTTTCCTTGTGTTTTCAACTGCCGTGTTAACCGCTGCCGCCTCCGGCACCCGGTCCATATAAAAGACCTGGTAGAATGCTGTTCGAAGGATGTTCAATACGGGTCCTTCGATCTTCCGGACAGGAATTTTGGAGAAATGTGCGATGACCCAGTCAAGACGCCCGCGGGTTCTCAACGTGCCGTACACCAGCGCATAGACAAAATTCCGGTCCCGGCGGTCCATGCGCCGCAGCGTATTATTAAAGGTATCTGAAAACAGACGGTCCAGGTTGGTGCTTTCTCCGCCCCCGGCATCCAGGGCGTCAAGCATGGAGCATGCGACCTGGCGGGGATCCGTACCGGTCATGCCAAAACCGTTCCGGCTTCGATGGGTTTTCCCTGCAGAAACCGGGCAATACCCATACGCTTCCCGGAATCTGCCTGGATCTCCTGGATGCACAGGGCGTCTTTGCCGCATGCGACGCGGAGTTCGTTATCAAATCCGCGAATCACCGTACCGGGGAGACGGGAATCGGTCGCCCGGCACACCTCGGCGCGAAAGATGCGCAGGCGCGTGTCTCCCATGAAAGTAAACGCCCCGGGCCACGGGCTCATGCCGCGAATGAATCGTTCGAGTTCGTCGGCCGGTTTCGACCAGTCGATCCGGCCGTCCGACTTGGAAAGAAAGGGCGCATACGTGGCTGCCGCATGATTCTGGGGGATCGGACGGATGTCGCCCGATTCGAATCCACTTATGGTTCGCACCAGAACCCGGGCGGCGACGTAGGAAAGCCGGTCATAAAGCGATCCGGCCGTGTCGTCCGGCCGGATGGCGACGGCTTCCCACAGCAGGATCTCCCCGGTATCCATGCCTTTATCCATGAGCATGCTGACAACGCCGGTTTCCGTCTCTCCTTTGATGATGGCCCACTGGATGGGGGCGGGGCCCCGGTAGGCGGGAAGCAGGGACGCGTGAAGATTGACCGATCCGAATGCCGGAATCTCCAGAATGCGCTTCGGAAGGATGTGGCCGAATGCCACCACCACGGACAGGTCGGGACGGATTTCGGCAAGCTTGTCATAAAAATCTTCGGTTCGAACGCTTTCCGGCTGAATGATCCGGCATCCCATTTCGATAGCGGCCTCCTTGATCGGCGGGGGCGCCAGGCGCCGGCCCCGTCCCCGGGGACGGTCGGGCTGGGTGACCACCAGCTCCACACGGCAGTTACACGATTCCAGGGCACGCAGGGAGGGAACAGCAAATCGGGGGGTTCCCATGAATACGATTTTCAACGCATCACTCATTTTTAATCAGTTTCTGACGCTTTCGTTTGTAGATCTGCCGCTTGAGAGAACTGATGCGGTCCAGTATCAGGGTGCCGTTCAAGTGATCGATCTCGTGCTGCAAAATGATTGATTCGGTACCGTCCGCATCGAATTTCACAGGGTTTCCGAGGCGATCGAGCCCTTCCACGACGATGCGTTCCGCACGTTCGATATCGCAACGCATCTCCGGTACGCTCAGGCACCCTTCCTCTTCGGATACGATGGACCCGTGCTTTTCCAGAATACAGGGGTTGATAATAACGCTGTACTCGCCCCGTACCGGATCCGCATCCGGATCATAGACGATGAGGCGTTTGTCTATGCCAACCTGGATGGCGGCAAGTCCGACGCCGGGTGCCTGGTACATGGTCTCGGCCATGTTTTCGATGATTGTCTGCAACTCATCGGTGATCTCATCCACCGGCCGGGCCGGTCGGATAAGGAAGTTGTCCGGATAGGTCAAAATGGGTAAAACAGCCATATCAAATCAAATCTAAAACTTTAAGTTTTATATATTAAAAAATTGAAATTATATACATTATTTATTTTTTGATCATACCGCAACGGTCGTTTTTTCAACAACCCCGGAAAGAATTTTTCTGCCGGTTTCAATGTCCTTTTGGATTTGTGCGGACAACGCGTCGATGCCGCTGAATTTTTCCTCGTCCCGGATCCGGGAGATAAAATTGACCCGTATGGGCTTGTCGTATATATCGCCTGAAAAATCGAGAATATGCACCTCGACCGTAAACAGGTAATCGTCAAAGGTGGGTGAATAGCCGATATTGGCGACCCCCATCCGGGTTTGACCTTCCACCTCGACACTCACCGCATAGACCCCCTGTCTCGGGCACAGCTCATCCTCGATACGGATGTTGGCGGTGGGAAACCCCAGGAGGCTGCCCCCGCGCCGCCGCCCCTTGGAGACGGTTCCGCGCAGCTGGTAGTAGCGCCCGAGAAAAGCCCGGGCATAGGCAACATCCCCCTGCTGGATAATTTCGCGGACCCGGGTGCTGCTGACCCGCTCTGGAAGGCTTTCATTCATGGCCACCCAATCCGGAACGATCACCTCAAACGCCAGGGAATTGCTCAGGGTTCTCAGAAAATCGACATTTCCCTCACGGTTTTTACCAAAGGCGTAATCCCTGCCGATAACAATCCCTTTCATGCCGATGGTGTCAATCAGGATATCCCGGACGAACGCTGCGGCGGTTACCGACGCAAACTCCCGGGTGAATGGTATGATGACCGCTGCATCCACCCCCTGCTTTTCGATCAGCTCGAGCTTTTGTTCCAGCATCGTGATCAACGGGGGCGGCTGCCTGTGATTGAGGACCTTCACCGGATGAGGGTCGAACGTTACGGCCACTGACATGCCACCGATTTCCCGGGCTTTCTCCCGGGCTTTGGCAAAAATGGCCTGATGTCCCAGATGAACCCCGTCGAAATTCCCGACCGCGACGACCGCATTGTCAAACGGTGAGCGGATCTCCTTCAGTCCGCGAAATACTCTCATATACAAAACACCTCTGGTGTGACGAAAAAGCGTAAACATTGACGACTGTTTACAACAGTCGTCTGATCGTGAGTTTTTACGAGTGCATCTTTCCTGAACCTGACGAAAAATCCCGGTTTTCATTCGGCCACTTTAAAATAATCACGATGCCGGTCTCTCACAGGAAAAAAACGGATTTGCCGGCAAAATGATGCGAATATCGCTTTTTGCATTTCAAGGTCCCGATGCCGATTTTTCGCTTGACAGGCTATCCGTATGGTTATATAAAAAAAAATTAACTTTAAATCAATCATTAACTTTTTGCTTGATTAACTGCCGAAGTGGCGGAACTGGTAGACGCGCTAGGTTCAGGGTCTAGTGGGGGTATCTCCGTGGGAGTTCGAATCTCCCCTTCGGCACCATCCGAAATGAATCGCCGCAATCTTAAGGGATTGCGGCGTTTTTCTTTTTTGCGGGTGCGCAGCCGCATGCCCGCCCCGTCAAAACAACCCAAAACGCCCAAAACCCATTGCCCCACAGGACCCTAAACAATCAGGCACTGCGGTTTTCTTCGCCTCCACCGTAGCAGTGGTAATAGAGCACCGGAATAACCAGCAGCGTCAGTATGGTTGAAACCAGGACACCGCTTACCAGTGTCAGGCCCAAAGGTGTCAGGGCCGGCTCGAAAATCAGAACCCCCGAGCCCAGCATGACCGTTGAAGCCGTCAGGACGATCGGCCGCGTACGAAGGGCGCCCGCAGTGATCACGGCATCCGTCAGGGACATGCCCCGCCTCCGGTTCTGTTGGATGAAATCAACCAGTAAAACCGAGTTCCGGGCCACGATGCCGGCCAGCGCGATTACGCCCATGATACCGACACCCGTCACGTTCTGTTTGAAAAGCCAGTGCGCTGGCAGAACACCAATGAAAATAAGCGGTATCGGCATCATGATCAAAAGCGGTATCCCGTAAGAGCCAAACCACGCCGCAAGGATGCTGTAGATTAAAATGATGACCACGAGGCCCGCGTAGCCAAGATCGCCGTAAGTCTGCCGGGTCATCTCCCATTCCCCGCCCCAGTGAAGCATGTACGCGCCGGAACTATCAGGCCGAGCGAACCATCGGATATCCGGCGGCGAAAAATCATTGCCGGACACCATATCGCTGATATCCTGCTGGGCGATAAACGGTTCACTTTCGGCCCGGTTCAGTTTTGCCGCCACGTACACGACCGGCAAATTGTTTCTTCGATGGCGGTCATAACGTTTTTCCGCCTCCCCAATATCCGCAAGATCCGCCAGGGATACCATTTTATCGCCTGACACTCCCTTGAGATAAAGCCCCCCGAGCTGATTGACCGCCTCCCTTTTGTCCGGGGGAAGCCGGAGAACAACGGGCACGGGACGACGATGCTCGGGCAGATGCATGGCCGCAGGCGATGAACCGGCCAGGGCAAGTCGAACGGCGTATGCCGCCTCGGCCGGAAATATTCCGTGTGCGGCGGCGTTTGCCCGGTCCACGAGCACGCTCATGCGAGGGGAGGGGTCCTCGGGCGAAATCCGGGTGGAAAGGGTCGCCGGATGGTCCCGGAGCATCCCGGAAACCCTGCCGGCCAGTTCGAGGCGTCCGGCTTCGGAAGGACCGTATATCTCGGCATGGACATCCTCCTTTTTGGCCGGCCCCGACGGCAGGTTACGGATCGTCATCCGCGCGTCGTAGCGATCTGCAAGCGGCGCAAGCATTCCGTAGAGATCCTCCGTTATCTCGAAGCTTTTTCGATCCCGCTCGTCCTCATGGGCGAGATGAACGTATATAAACGCCTGGTTCGTTGATACCGGTGCGACTTCGGCAGGCTCCGGCGGCGGGTACAAGTCTGGACCATGGGTTCCGGCAAAGACGGTATAGCCCTCCACTCCGGGCTCCCGATAGAGCCCCCGGCCGATATCGGACGTTGCGGCAAGCGTTTTTTCCAGTGGGCTACCGGCAGGCAGGCGCAGTTCCAGTACGAAGACCTCCCGGTCCAGTTGCGGGCTCAGCCCGATCTGGACCCAGCGGAAATAAACCAGGGAAAGGGCGCAGACAAAAAGAAAAAAGAGTATTGCGTACAGGAGCCAGCGGAAAACAGGATATTTCATGAAAGGATGAAGCGCAACGCGGTACACCCCGGAAAGCCTTCCGGATGCAATCGCCGGCATACCGGCATCTGCTGATTCGCCGCGTATACTTCCGGCATTGTTTGTTTCTTTTTCCGCCGGAAGGAGACGGAAGGCAAGGTAGGGGATGACGGTGAGGGCCAGGCAAAGGGATGCGAACACGGCAGTCGCTGTGCCGACGGGGATTGCCCGGACAAACTGGCCCATCTCGCCAGAGAGAAAAGCGGTCGGCACAATGGTGGCAATGATCAGCATGACCGCCAGGATAGTCGGATTGCCGACTTCGTTGATGGCCCGGATCGTAAGACTTTTCGAGCGTTTCCCGGATTGACGGAAATGCCGTGCCGTATTTTCCAGCATGATCACGGAATCATCGGAAATAATGCCGATGGCCAGGATCATGGCTGAAAGCGAAACCGGGTTCAGGGTGAATCCGAACCAGTAATAGATAAAAGGCACAAAAGCCAGGCTTGCCGGAATCATAATGCAAATGGTGAGAGCGGCACGCCTGCCGAGCCCTGCGAGGATGATGAAAATGACGACGATCGTACCGGTGAGAAGGTTCCGAAGGACGCTCAGGACCCGTTCTGTTGCGATGCGTCCGGCATCGTAGCCGATATGAACCTGCACATCCGATGGAATCACATCACCGCGCAGCGTTTCCAGCCGATCAAGAACAGCCTGGTTGATATCGCTGATGTTTTTGCCGGGAACGGTGGTTACGGCAAGGCTTACGGCAGGCAAATCCACGGGTGCGCCGTTTTTACGTAACAGTGCATGGGATTCGGCCGGCGCCGGGCCGTCGCTTATTTCAGCCACATCGTCCAGGTAGACCAGTCCTGCCGGACCGGCCCCGACATGGATGCGACGGATATCGTCCACAGACCGGAATACCGCGCCGGCATCCAGCTCAAGCGTGGTATCCCCCCGCAGCCGGTCTGCCGGAAGGCGAAGGCTTGAAGCCTTGAGGGCTTCTTCCACCTGAACGAACGGTATTTCATAGGCAGCCAAGGCCTGCGGGATCGGATGAATTGTTACCTGCCGCGGCTCTCCGCCGTAAACATCGATCGCCCGGACATTGGGAACCTCTTCAAGTCGAACAGCCGCTTCTTCTGCGATTTTACGAAGTTCAAAGCCCGAAAGCGCCAATCCCGGATCACCCGGCCCGGAAAGGTTGATCATGAGCGTTGCCAGCTGCTCATCACCAATTGTCCGGATATCCGGAGATCCGGCCCCGTGGGGCAGCCTGTACCGGTTGGCGGCCACAAGGTCGCTCAGCTCACTGTATGCGGCAGCATCGGAAACCCCCGCATGGAATTCTACGCTGATCAGGGCCGCATCGTGGGATGCAACGCTGCGAACATCCTCCACGCGCTCCAGTTGGAGCGCCCACGATGAAACCGGACGGGCAACCAGTTCGTCAATCAACTCCGGACCGCCGCCCGGAAAGGGAATGATGATCACCGCGCTGGGCACTTCGATTTGCGGCCTATCCTCGCGCGGGGTTGATACCAGTCCGAAAGCGCCCATGAGCAAGGCTGCGGCAAGAATAATGGGCACGAGGGGGGAGTCGATCATTTTTGCGGCAATTCTGCCGGCCGGCCCTGTATTTTCGGCCATCAGTACACCCGCCGTCCGGTGATGTTCACCGGTTGATCATCTTCCAGTAAACCTGTGTATTTTCCTTCGGCCACATACTCTCCCGGCTCGAGCCCCCTCCGGATGGCCACCCGGCCCGGTCCGGCATCCACTGCCGGCGCCGGATGGACCCATCGAAGCAGCGCCTTGTGCGTGGCGTTAATTTCGCGGATGACGAACACCCCGCTGAGCTGGCCGCGGGAAATTAATGAATCTTCGGGAACAACCGTCAGTTCCGCCATTGGTTCACCACTGTATACCCTGACGCGGGCGATCATGCCGGGCCTTGTTCCGGCCGGGGGATCTTCCAGGCGAAACCTGGCGGTGGATCCGGCGCCCGGGTCCTCCAGCGCGGGAATAAAGGCTTCGACGGACGCCCGGGTGGTGGCGCCGGGGCCCGGCAGATATACCTCCACCTCGTCGCCTTCTTTCAGGCGCAACATGGACTGCTCATCGATGCTTGCCCGAACCTCCAGGGAATCCCGATCCTCCAGGATAATCAGTGGCGGTCCGGGCCCCGCGAAACTGCCGGTCTCGGTGAGCACCTCGCTTACGGTTCCGGAAAACGGGGCCCTGATCCGTGCATAATCCATGTGGGCGGCAAGGGAGATCCGCTCGGCCTCGGCTGCTTCAAGCTGGCTGCGGGCATGGTCTTCCTGGAGTTCCGCTTCCTCCAGTTTCACTTTGGCAATGAGATCTTTGTCAACCAATCGTCTTGTACGCTCAAGATCGGTTTTGGCCTTTTCCCATGCCATGCGGGCTGTATCCCGCTGCTTTTCCGCCGCCCGTATCCCCGCTGAAATGTCCCGGGAGTCGATTTGCACCAGCAAATCCCCCTTTTCCACACGGTCACCCGATCGAACAAGAAGTTCCTCCACATAACCGCTGACCCGTGTTCCCAGAAGCGAGCGCTTAGCCGGCTGGACCACCCCTGCAACCAATCGGTCCGGCTTCACGCCGAGTGCGGCTGCTTCATACACCGCCACCTCAACAGGATGCATTTCCTGTTTTTCCAGCGATTCGCCGCCGCAACCGGCAGCCAGCATAAGAATCATTAGGGGCACGCGGCGGAGCAACAACAATCGTTTCATCATTTCCATTCTTCCATTGGGTGGATCGCCAGGCCTTGAAGCCGGTATTGGTGCGCCGCAAGAACCGCTTCGTAGCGTGCGTTCAGGTTCAGTGACCGGGCCTTGAGGTCTTCCGCCTGCGCGCGCAGTAGCTCCGCTATACCGTCGATTCCCTCCCGGTAGCGCCCGCGGGTCTGGTCAAGGGCCATCGCAGCGTTTTCCGTGGCCATCTGCGAGTATTCCCAGCTTGCCATGGCGGCCTGCCAGCGGGCCCTGCTGCTGATAGCATCCACCCTGGCTTCCTGGCGCATTTCCCGGAGTCTTGCCTCCTGCTCACGCTCTTTTGCCCTGGCTTCCGAGACCGTGCCGGAGCGGGACATGCCGGAAAAGATCGTCCATTGCAGGTGCACCGCAACCGCCCACAAGTCGTGGGCGGTCCCAAAAAAATCATCTGTATCGGTCCACTGGTAGCGGCCCAGAAGATTGACGGTGGGAAGAAAGGCGGCATTGGCCCGGTCCACGCCGACGCGGGCTGCCGCCACGATCTCCTGCTGGGCCAGAAGATCCCTGCGCTGATCGATATGCCGCCTGCTGTCGGGCAGCCCGGGAAGATGGCGCGGCGGGTCGGGAATATCGTCGACAAGGTCCAGCCGGACGTCTTCGTCCATGCCCATAACCCGGCCAAGCTGCGCCATGGCTGTCGCAAGCCCGCCCTCAGCTTCCGACACCCGGGATTTAAATTCGAACCGCTGGGCCCGGGCGGCATACACATCCACCGGGGCCACCAGGCCTTCGTCAAAAGAGGATTCCACCAGGCGCAGGGTTTCGTCGGCAGCGGCAAGCGCGGCCTGCTCCGCATCCAGTCTCTGCCAGGCAACAACAGCTCCGTAATAGGCTTCGATAAGGTTCAGGGCGAGTTCACGCTCCCCGCGGCCGAGTGCAAGCTCCGCCCCGCGCGCATGACGGTCCGCCTGCTGCCGGGCCTTCCACGCTCCAACCTGGACAAGCGGCTGCACTGCCTGGAAACCAAAGAGATTAGCGTCAACAGGGCCGGAATCCATGCGCTCGATCGTAATCGGAACAGGGGATGGCGGCAGAGCCGCCACCGGTACGGGGACATCCGATATAATCGAACTGTCGAAGCGGAGATACATTGTATCAAAGCTGACGGCAGGCAGAAATGCCTGCAGGGTCTGCTGCTTCACCCCCATGGCCATCTCCTTTTGCGCGCGCCGGGCGTCGATGGCCGGATTTTGCTCCACCGCGATTTGATAAGCATCTTCTATGCTGATTTCCAGGTAGAAAGACCCGGCATATGCGGGGAACAGGAAAAGGGGAAAACACAAAAGCGTCGCTTGCGTGATTTTTCCTATGATTTGAGCCCGTTTAAACGTGATGCGCTCGTAAAACGTCGCGATCGGGAGGCCTTGTAAAGCGTTCAAGATCAAGGATTGCCAAATGCCTAATAATGCAAGGTGTTTAGCGGATATGAAATTCCGAAAAATTGTGCATAACGCAGATATTGGGTATTTTCCGAAGCCGTCAAAAAAGGATTGCAAAACGGATCCTTCCGTCAAAAAGTGATTGCCTCAAAAAACGAATGCCGGAGGGACGGAATCTGTCCTGTAATAACCATACAAGAACTCAGGTGTCAAGATTCTGTTCAGGGGTTTTTCCTGCCGGAATGGGTACACTCGCAAAAAGCCCGCCTGACGGCTTTGTAAAAAAATTCAGGATCAAACTGTCTTAAATCTCCGAGAATGCATGATCCTTAACGTGCACAGGCGCTGATATTGGACTTTTTTATGAAGTTGTAAAAAAACATGACCTGTTCTATCGGGATCTTTTCCCTTATGTATCGGAACCTGAATGAGGGGATAAAGGATGGAAACAGGAAAGGCTTACAAACCGAAATTTGCAAGCCTTTGATTTTATTGGCGCGCCCGGGAGGATTCGAACCTCCGACCTACGGATTCGTAGTCCGGCACTCTATCCAACTGAGCTACGGGCGCTTATTTGAAATTTGGGCCTTGTATACGCCATGAACACGATTATGTCAATGACCAATTTCAATCCGGTGATAGCGGGTGTTGCGCGCAGAGGCAAAAACAAACGACACAACACCCGGTGCCGCGCATTCCGGGGCCGCAACAAGCGCCCGAAGTGCACGTTACTATCCAGTCATTTGCCGCTTGACTTGCCTTCTCGATCATGCCATTTTTTCCGGGTAATTTGTTTTTCAAAAATCTCATGAGGCTGTTGTCACCATCATATAAAAGTGGCTTCAATGACCGTTTCACACGACCATTCGTCCGAAACAGCTGAAAACGATATTTTTTATATGAAAAAGGCCATTTCCATGGCCAAATCCGCCGAATCGTCGGGAGAGGTTCCCGTCGGTGCCGTTATAGTCAATGAAACCGGCCTTGTTCTTGCCGAAGCACCCAACAGCACCATCGCCTTGTCCGACCCTGCCGCCCATGCGGAAATTTTGGCAATGCGGCGGGCAGGGGCGCGCCTCGGTAACTATCGCTTGTTAAACATGACCCTTTATGTTACGGTCGAGCCCTGCGTCATGTGCATGGGAGCGGTTGTTCATGCCCGTTTGAAACGGGTTGTCTTCGGCGTGCGCGATCCCAAATGGGGTGGGGCCGGGTCGCTTTTCGATTTTTCGAAAAAAGGATTGTTCAACCATTTTGTGGAAACGACAAGCGGCGTGTGCGAAGCCGAATGCAGGCGACTGCTTGTGGATTTTTTCAAACAGAAGAGAAACGCTTGATCATTGCGATGTCGAGCGGGAACAAGGAGCCGGAATTGCAGAATCTTGTAATCGTGGGAACCCAATGGGGAGATGAGGGAAAAGGGAAAATCGTCGATCTGCTTGCGGAATATTCCGACCTTGTGGTCAGGTTCCAGGGCGGCAACAATGCCGGGCATACAATGGTCGTCAATGGGGAGCAGTTTATCAGTCACCTGGTACCCTCCGGTATCCTGCAGAAAAAAATCTGCGTGATCGGCAATGGCATGGTGGTTGACCCGGAGGTGCTGATCAAGGAAATCGACTACCTTACGGAAAAAGGCGTCCGCATTGACCCGGAGGTCCTGCTCATTAGCCAGAAGGCGCATGTGATCATGCCTTATCACAAGGCCATTGATGCGGCCCGCGAAGGGTGCGGCAAGTCAAAAAAAATCGGTACCACGGGCCGCGGGATCGGACCTTGCTACGAAGACAAGGCGGCACGCCGCGGCATTCGATTCATCGACCTGCTTGACGAGGATTTTGAACGGAATGTCCGGCATATAGCAGAAGAAAAAAACTTTTTCTTATCGTCGTTTCACGGACTTGAAACAATTGATGTGGATGCGCTGATAAGCGGGTACAAAACCTTCAGAAAACGCCTTGCACCGCATGTGACCGATATTTCTGTTGTAATCGACAAGGCGATGCGCAACGGCCGACAGGTATTGTTCGAAGGCGCCCAGGGCACGCACCTGGATATCGATCACGGGACTTACCCGTATGTGACCTCGTCGAATACCATATCGGGAAATGCCTGCTGCGGCACCGGCATTGGCCCGAAACGAATCGATCATGTAATGGGCATCGTAAAAGCATACACCACGAGGGTCGGGGAAGGGCCGTTCCCAACGGAGCTCTTTGACGAAACCGGCGACTTTCTCCAGAAAAAAGGGGCGGAATTCGGGGCCACGACCGGCCGCAAGCGCCGCTGCGGATGGATTGACATGGTTATGCTTAAAAACGCGGTTCGCCTGAACAGTTTAACGGGAATCGCCCTGACAAAACTTGATGTTTTAGGCGGGCTCGACGAAATCAGGATTTGCACCAGTTACAAATACCGCGGGCGTCAAATTGACGATTTTCCGGTCAGCCTGAATATTTTGGGGGAATGCGAACCCGTATTCGAGACCATTGCCGGATGGGATGAGGATATCTCAGGCATTCGGCGGTTTGAGGATTTGCCGGTTAATACGCGCAATTACCTTAATCGGATCGAAGAATTGACCGAGACGCCGATTGACCTGGTATCCGTCGGTCCCGGCAGAAACGAGACCGTTGTGGTGAATACGCCCTTTAAGCCCTAAAGGCAAAAAATATGCAGGCAATCCGGTCTTTACAAAAACACGATATGTTCTTGCGTTATTTTTTGGTTGACAATCCAATAAGAGTCCAATAGAAAGCACACAAACAGTCGGGACGTGGCTCAGTCTGGTAGAGCACAGCGTTCGGGACGCTGGGGTCGCAGGTTCAAATCCTGCCGTCCCGACCATTTTGCAAAGCAAACCGCTTCCATTTACTATCCAATACTTTTCCCGCTTCTTTTCCCCGCCAGCGCTTGGCAGGGTATCATACACCTTCAACCGGATGGCCCACCGGCCATCCGGTTTTTTTGTATTATCCGGCCCGGATCCGCCAGACACCCGCCAGGTATTCATCTCCGCCTTTATGCGCCCAACAGGATAAAACGGTTTTTCTTTCGTTCAAAACATTTGACATAAATTCCGTTTTTTGCAATAAACGGTGATCATGGGGCTTAAAATAACAAGCCCCTGTTCTTTGATCACTTCACTGACAACAAAAACAATAAAGCCACAGGGGTGATATGCACGAAGTAAAAGTCGACACAGAAAAAAACCGGATCTACCTGATGTTTGCCAAAATTGAAGGGGAAGAGGAAATGCAGGTGATGCTGGACAAGGTCATCGAGGCGTGCGGGCAGCTGAAAAGCGGTTTTTCATGCCTCACTGACCTGCGCAAATACGATCCGGTGGACGGTATTTTCGAAAAGTACATCAAAAGAGCGCAGGAAACGCTCATCAAAGCCGGGATGAAAAGAGTGGTTCGTATACGACGTCCCATGGGATCTATGGGACATTATCAATTTGACAACATCTCTTATGAACTGGGCTATCATGCTCCAAATGTTACCAGTATGGAAGAAGGGGAAGCATTGCTTGACCGCATGGAAAAGCATGAATAGATACAACTTTTTCGATATATATACATTTTTTTCAAAAAAAACTTGATTGCTGCGATTTATTCCTGTATTTTTCCGGATCATTGTATTATTGTATTGTTCAGCAAAATGCCATTTTTCAAGTTGAAAGAGTTTTTCGCTTTGCTTTATCCTTCTCACCAACCCGCCATTTGCGAAATAGACCGAAACCCATCTGTCCATACCATCTTTCGGGCACACACAGTTCCTTTATTTTCTACATTACTTCTTTTATGTATCAATATAGTACTTTTATTTACCATAAAAACCGCTTTTATTATGCGCTGCAATGCCCAGTCAAACGATCGTATGCACTTCTGCATGCAAACACCATTTTTTCAGCAAGGAGACTTTTCTTTTGAAGATCAAACTGTTTTTTCCTGACGTGTTTCAGAGGATGATAGCGCTGTCATTGCTGCTTTCCACATTCTGCATGGCTGCCGTTTCCTTTGCGGACTCCGCCGTGTCCGATGAGCCGGGTATCATCGCCAGGGTCGGTGAGCACTCCATCAGCATGGAAGACTTCGACCGGAACCTCGGCATGATCAAGGAGCGGTATGAGGAAATGGGATTTAAACCCGAAGGCGCCCAGCTGGACGAATTGAAAAAAAACGTTGCCAACAACCTGATTGAAAAGGAACTCTTATACCTGGAAAGCCGAAACAAGGACATCTCTGTCGACGACGATATCGTGGAAGAGGAACTCGATCAGATTCGCAACAGCTTCGCGGATACAGGCGCTTTTGATGAGGCCGTAAAGCAGATGGGCTACAGCATTGATTTTCTGAAAAAAGAAATTCGGACCAACATGGCGATTCAGGCACTTCTCGATCAGGAGCTGGCTGCAAAGGCCGAAGTTTCCGAAGATGAAATCAAGGCCTTCTATGAATCGAGACCGGACAATTTCACAACGCCCGAGCAAATTCGGGCCAGCCATATTCTTATTGGCCCTGATTCAGGGGGGCGCGATAAGATCGAAGGGATCAAAGCGTCGGTTGCAGAAGGAGGTGATTTTGAGCAGCTGGCAAAAGAACACTCCGACTGCCCCAGCGGGCAAAATGGCGGAGACCTTGGATATTTCGGCCGGGGACAGATGGTCGACGCATTTGAAAAAGCCGCATTTGCACTGGAAATTAACGAGGTCAGCGATATTGTTGAAACCCGTTTCGGGTTTCACATCATAAAACTTGAAGAACGACGGCCCGAAAAAGTAAAGGCATTCGATTCGGTTAAGGCCGACATCGAAACGCAGATAAGGCGGCAGAAAGTCTCCGACCAAATGCAGCCGTACATGGATTCTTTGCAGGAAAAGTATCCCGTTGAAATCCTTTTACCGGAAATGCGGCCATAGCATTGGCCAGCCGGAACGATTCATCAGGGAGGCGGCTTTTTCCGGCCGCGCGGAATGAATGCTTCAAGCAAAAAAGGAGGTTTGGTTTTGGCAAACGGAACAGTGAAATGGTTTAACGACAAAAAAGGCTATGGATTTATCCGGCAGGACGAGGGTCGGGAGGTTTTTGTTCATTATTCATCCATCAACCAGTCCGGGTTCAAGACGCTGTCAGAGGGTGAGCCCGTTTCGTTTGAAATCGAAGAAAGCCAGCGCGGGCCGGTCGCAAAGAATGTAATCAAAGCGCAGGCGTGATCCTTTCGTTCGTATATTAAGGATGCGCTCGTAAAAAGCCGCGATTCGGCGGCTTTGAAAAAAGTTTAAGTTACGAAGTCGTCAACCTTGACGAAAAATCACGGCTCTCGTGCGGGCTCTGTCACATGACAAGGCCGCTCCCGGTGGAAAGCATAAACGACATTGCCTTTTCACCGGGATTTTTTTGTGCGATAATAAAAAAATACGATTTATGTTACCGCTTCATTTCATTTTACCACTTCAAACGATCGGGAGCTTGTCACATGAAACAATCGATTGTCAGATCAACGGGGCGCTTTTTGCCCGACCGGGTCGTGACCAATGACGATTTGGCCGCCTGGATGGATACAACGGATGAGTGGATCCAACAGAGAACCGGCATTCGCGAACGAAGGTGGGTTTCCGGAGAAGGGGAGCTCGGCGTGTCCGATCTCGGCTTGGATGCCTCGAAAATTGCACTGGAACGTGCCGGATGGACCCCCGAAGATATTGACATGATCATTTTTGCCACCCTGAGCCCTGATATTTTCTTTCCCGGCCCCGGTTGCCTGCTGCAGCACAAACTGGGGCTTTCCAGCACGCCGGCGGTGGATATCCGCCAGCAGTGCACCGGATTTCTCTATGGCCTGATGACCGCCGATGCCTATATCAAAAGCGGTTATGCGAACCGGATTCTTTTTGTTGGTGCAGAAATTCACTCCACCGGACTCGATATTTCCACAAAAGGCAGGGACGTGACGGTCATTTTCGGGGACGGAGCCGGCGCATTGTGTATCGAGGGTGACCAAACCGCCGGCAATAAAGGGGTACTCGCATGTTCCCTGCACGCCCAGGGAAAATACGCGGATGCCCTCATGACCGAAGCACCCGCGTCCCGCCTGAATCCACGGATCAGCGCGAATATGGTGGAGGAAGGCCGCCATTATCCCACCATGGACGGCCGGAATGTCTTCAAGCTGGCCATCACTCGCCTGCCGCAGGTTTCGAAGGTTGTACTCGATCAGGCGGGCATGTCGATGGACGATATCGACCTGGTCATTCCTCACCAGGCAAATCTCCGCATCAACCAGGCGTTTGGGCAGTCAATGGGGATTCCCGAAGACAAGATGTTTCACAATATCCAGCGATACGGGAACACCACTGCGGGGAGCATTCCCATTGCCATTGACGAGGCGATCGAGATGGGCCTTATCCGGGAGGGGAGCACGGTGCTCTTTGCCGGGCTTGGCGCCGGATTGACATGGGGAGCCATGATCTACCGGTTTTAAAATCCTTATCCCCCCTGACGGCGCCCGAGGCCTGCGGCACGTAAATGTATACCGCAGGCTTCGGGCGCTTTTCACGCTTTCAGCGACCCGCCAAACAACATGTCCAGATAAGCTTTTTCGATGTGTCCGGCATCGTCTATAATATGCTCCGGATTCTCGTTCTTTTTTACCATAGACGCCCGGATATCCGATGCCATGGTCTTTCCCAGCTCAACCCCGAACTGGTCGAAGGGATTGATATCCCATATAAATGCCTCGAAAACCGTTTTTGCCTCGTAAAAAGACAAAAGCCTTCCGATATTTTCCGGCGAAAGATCGTTTAACAGAAGGGTGGAAGAGGGACGGTTTCCCGAAAAATGCCGGGCCTTGTTTTCCGGATCGGCCTTTCCGGTGGCAAGGGCCTGGGGCTGGGCGATGAGGTTCGCCCAGAGCTCCTGGTGATTGGTGACTCCCTTGGACCGGTTCCGGTATGACTCGAAATGGGGCCTTATAACGCCGATGAAATCAATGGGAAAGTGCCGCCCTTGGTGGGCGAGCTGAAAAAAGGAATGCTGGGCGTTGGTTCCGGGTTCGCCGAAAACAATCACCCCGGATGCCGTGTTTAAGGGGTGTCCGTCCTGGGTGACGCCTTTTCCGTTGCTTTCCATGTAGAGCTGCTGGATATGGGCAGGCAGCCTGGAAAGGGGTGTGGAATAGGGGATAACTGCGCTTGCCGGGTATCCCAGAAAATTGTTGTTCCACACGGAAACCAGCGCCGCGATCATCGGAAGATTTTTTTCCGGGGGCGCACTGGCTGCGTGGTTGTCCATTTCCTCCGCGCCCGCAAGAAACCGCTCGAATCGATCAAATCCCACATAGAGACTCAATGGGACCCCGCCCACAGCGGACGTAACGGAAAACCGCCCGCCGATGAAATCGAACATGTGAAATGATACGAGAACCGGTTTGGATGGATCGTCGCCCGGGCTACCCTTGGCGGTGACGGTAACGATATGGTCTTTTGGATCCAGGTTGTTTTCCCGCAGAAAAGCCAAGGCCTGGGCTTCGTTCGCCATGGTTTCGGTTGTGGTGTAGCTTTTGGATATAACGATCCACAGCGTGGATTCGGGATCTATGGATTGTACAAGGGATCCGAAGCAGTCGATATCCACGTTGGGCAGAAAATGGAGCCGGATGTTTTTATCGGCCGCCGGGGCAAATGCTGCCGCCACGAACTCCGTTCCCAGGTAGGATCCGCCGATGCCGATTACCACGGCATGCCTAAACGGTTTGCCGGTGGTGCCCGTCAGTTCGCCTGAATGGATCCGCCGTGAAAATTCACGGACCTCCGCATTTACGCGGGAGAGCTCGGCAGCCGCATCCACCCCGTTCACGGTAATCTTCCGTCCGGAAAAGTCGCGGGCGGCAGTGTGAAGGGCTGCTCGGTTTTCCGTGCGGTTGACGATTTCGCCGTTTACCATGTCGGCAAAACACCGGGAAACCGCCCTCTCACCGGCCAGTTCAACAAGCGTTGCCATCACGTCGGCATCCACGCGCTGCCGGCTGAAGTCGTAAAACAATCCGCCACCGGAAGCGGAGAACCCCGCAAGACGGTTTGGTGCTGCAATCAGTTTTGACAGGTGGTTTTCAGGGCCTGCCATTCGTCCGGCATGCGCTTCAAGATGCCGCCATGCTTTTAAATTATTTACAGGCTGGGTCATGGGTAGTCTCCTTTAAACATTCAGTGGCCGGACAGGGGGGAATCCGTTTCTTTTTCTGCCAAGCGTTCCAGGATTTCGGCAAAGACGCGGCCGGCCTCGGCATTGGGTACGTGGCAGGCGCCCGCCGCACGGTGCCCCCCCCCACCGTATGAGTACATCAGCTCTCCGATGTTGGCTTCTGCGCTTTTATTAATGATCGACTTGCCCACGGAAAACGTGGTGACCGGATTATCCCTTTCCTGTTTGATCTGGATGGAGATATTGCACTGGGGGTACAGGGCATAGATGATGAACCGGTTGCCCGGATAGATGTTTTTGCATTGCCGGAAATCGAATACCGCGATGTTGGAATGGATATTGACGGTTGAAGTCAGCTGCTTTCTGTATTTTTCCTCGTAACGGAAATAGACTTCAGCGCGCTGTGCCACATCCGGGTTTTTCATGATGTCATCGATCTCCATGACACCCATCGCTTCGATGATGCCAAGCTTGAAAGCGGTTTCGTCGATAGTGAATTTCCCCCACTCCTCGATCCGGGTGCGCTTGTCCACGAGAAAATTCAGCAGGGACCAGCCGGAGGGGTGTAAAATCTCCTCCCGGGTGAAATTGCCGGAGTCCGCCTTGTCGACCGCTTTCATGAGGCCATTAAAAAACGGGGGGAAATGCTTGCCGCCCCCGTAATATTCATAGATCACCCGGGCGGCGGAAGGGGCGTCCGGATCGATGATATAGCCGGGAGAGGGCTGGTTGCGGATGGTTTCGGACACGTGGTGATCAAAGCAGAGATGGGCGCCCGGAACGTAGGGAAGGTTGGTGATGATATCGTCCGGCAGCACGTCCACTTTGCCGGAGGACATATCGCCCGGCGAATCGATCAAAACGACTTCTCCGGCAAGCGCCAGGTGCCGAAGCAGTAGCGCGCACACCAGCCCGTCCAGATCCCCCCTTGTCAAAAGCCTGTATTTTGGATTGGTTTGCATAATTTTTAACTTTCTATATAATGTCATGGGCGGCCGACAATAGCGCAAGCGTTGCAAGCGACCTGTTATGCCCCGAAAATGATCATTGCACAACTTGACCGTGAAATGCAATTTGTAACAAAACGATTCAAAACTATCTGCTTTTTGTATTTTATATCATAAAAACCAAACCGGCAAAAGGGGTGGACATGAAACACGACAGCAGTGAGGGCTTGCGAAACCGGCTGATGGAAAAAGGCGTCGTGATCCACTGCCCCCAAAGCGTATACATTGGAGAAGACGTCGACCCGGAAAGAATTGATGCAGGCGTTGTCATCCATGGCGGGTCCAGGATTGCGGGAAAAAGAACCCTTTTGTGCCGGGGGGCGCAGATCGGGCGGGAAACGCCCGCCACAGTCGAAGACTGCCTTGCGGGGCCGGATGTTTCCCTGAAAGGGGGCTGCTTCAGCAATGCCGTTTTTCTGGACGGCGCGTCGGTCGGCTCCGGGGCGCATGTCCGGGAAGGAACCATCTTCGAGGAGCATGCCAGCGCCGCTCACACGGTCGGCGTCAAACAGACCATTCTTTTTCCATTTGCCACCCTGGGAAGCCTGATCAATTTCTGCGACTGTCTTCTGGCCGGCGGGACCGGTCCGAAAAACCACAGCGAGGTGGGAAGCGCTTTTATCCATTTCAACTTTACGCCGCAGCAGGACAAGATTACCCCCTCGCTGCTGGGCGATGTTCCCGCCGGGGTCATGCTCAATCAACCGCCGATATTTTTGGGCGGGCAGGGGGGGCTGGTCGGTCCGGCCCGGCTTGCCTTCGGGGTCGTCACCGCGGCCGGGACCATCTGCAGAACCGATGAAAACAGGGTGGGCAGGCTTATTTTCGGTGGCCCCGCCAAAAGCGGCAACATCGCCTACAACCAGTCATTTTACCGGAACATCAAGCAAGCGGTAAACAAAAACGCCCATTACATTGCCAATTTGATCGCACTGAAACGCTGGTACGCGGAGGTGCGGGGGGGGCCCTTTATTTCCGTACGCTTTCCGGCGGTACTGCACGCAGGGCTGATGGAGAATATCGATGCGGCCATTTCCGAACGAATCAGCCGGCTGATGAAGTTTGCGGCAAAGCTGGAGATTTCAGCCGAGGCCTACCGGAACGCCGCCGGAAGCGGCGCATCGGAGACGCTTCTTGCACAGAAACGGGCCCTTTTCGAAAATCAAGGGCGCATGGAGGACGTTTTCCTGTCGGGGAGCCAAACGGTTTTCAAAGAGGATGTTTATTTGCGCAAACGCTTTCTGGATGCCGTCGAAAGGGCGGTTGATTTGCACGGAAAAAACGACTATGTAGGGATCATACAAAATCTGGCCCCAGGCGATGCAGACTCCGGAACCGCCTGGATGCGGTCGGTGGTGGACGGTGTAATGGAAACCTGGACGTCCGCCTTTCCCGATTTTGCGTAAAAACCGGACAAACAGGACAATTCAGGGGCGGATAAAATGAGGACAAAACCGGGAAACCGCCCTGTTACAGCGAACATGCATGCACAAGCACACAGGTGTTGAACAATGGGACTTCTGTTTGGAACGGACGGTATAAGGGGACGGGCGAATGCATATCCTATCACCCCGGAGGTGGCGCTTAACGCAGGGCGTGCGGTCGTTCGAATACTGGGTACCGGAAATGGCGCCTCGTTTCTGATCGGCAACGATTCCAGGCTCTCCGGCAACATGATTGAAAGCGCCCTTGCTTCGGGGATATGCTCTGCCGGTGGGCATGCGGTACTGGGCGGCGTACTGCCTACGCCGGCTGTCGCCCGACTGGCATCCGCTATGGGGTATGCCGGCGGCGTCGTTATATCCGCATCCCACAACCCGTACTACGACAACGGCATTAAAATCTTCGACAACCGGGGGTTCAAGCTTTCTGCCGACATGGAAGCGCGAATCGAGGAAGCGATTCTCAAATTCCCGGAAGATTTCGCTCCGGCACACGATGAAGCAATCGGAACGATTCGTTATCACAACGGCTTTGAAGAACAATACGCAGGGTTCATTGCCGACTCCGGCATATCGCAGCCGGATCTCTCCGGCATGAAGATCGTGCTCGACTGTTCCAACGGTGCCACGTACCGGGTGGCGGCCATGGTTTTCAAGCGGCTAAAGGCGGATGTCAAAACACTTTTCGATCACCCGGACGGCATGAATATCAATGACGACTGCGGCTCTCAACACGTAAAGAGCCTTTGTGAAAAGGTGGTCGAGACCGGCGCGGACGTGGGGCTTGCATTCGACGGGGACGGCGACCGGCTGATCGCGGTGGATGAAACGGGCGACCGCGTTACCGGCGACCAGGTTCTTGCCATCTGCGCGCGGCAGATGAAAAAAGCCGGACAACTGGCAAATAATCTCGTGGTAAGCACGGTCATGAGCAATGTGGGACTCAGAAACCTGCTTGCCGAACTTGATATCCGGCACCGGATAACCGATGTGGGAGATCGGTATGTTCTGGCTGAAATGCTCAAAAGCGGGGCGGTCATCGGCGGGGAGGACTCCGGCCACACGATCTTTCTGGATCGCCATACATCCGGCGACGGCATCCTTACCGGACTGAGGCTAATCGAGGCCATGAAGGAAACCGGCCGGCCGCTATCGGAGTTGGCATCCATCATGACGGTTTATCCCCAGGTTCTTAAAAATGTCCGGATCAATGAAAAAACCGATATTTATATACATAAAGATATTGCAGCCGTCATAGCGGACGTGGAAAAACGGCTTGACGGGCAGGGGCGCGTGCTCGTCCGCTATTCCGGAACACAACCGCTGTGCCGCGTAATGGTGGAGGGTCCGGACAGGGATACCACCGAAAGCTGCTGCAACGAAATCGTGGATGCCATTGACCGGACGATCGGTGCCGGCAGGGACGGATAAGCGGGCCGATGAAAAAAAAGGAATTGTACCGGCATCTCGTGGATGCCGCTTTTCGAATCGGCATACGGGTGGCCGAGCAGAATCTCAGGGCAACCGGCGTCAATGCCAAAAGCGGACTGTGCCAGGTAAAGGGGGAATACGTCTATATAATGGACAAGAAACTGCCGGACTCCGAAAAAGCCGGACTTCTTGCCGGGTGCCTCCGAAACCAGTCCATAGACGATATTTACATTATTCCCGCCGTCCGCGAGTTCATCGATAAAAACAAGGGACATCCTTGACATTCGCCCTTTACTCGTGGTCTCAGGAAAAAGTTTACATAATATTTCTTATCAGACGTTATGTATATAATTAAAAAAAGTTAAAAGGCAAAGACGTCTCCCGACATTATCGATTGCATTTATCGTTGCGCTTATGCTAGATTTATCAATTTACTTAAAGGATCGATCCGATCCGGTTTCTTTTTAGCAAATTGGAGCATACCGGCGTGTACGGAAACGAAGAAACAAACAGCGGGCGAAAGATCCTGACCGTGAGCGAGCTCACAGCCGATCTTAAAGCGCTGCTTGAAAAATCATATCCAATTATCTGGATTACCGGCGAAATATCCAACTTTAGGGTTCCGTCATCCGGCCATTATTACTTCACTTTAAAGGATGCCGGCGCACAGGTCTTTTCGGTGATGTTCAAGGGTCAGAACCGTTCGCTTAAGTTCGTTCCGGAAGACGGCATGTCGGTTACCGGCTTCGGTCGCATCAGCGTGTATCCGCCCCGGGGATCCTACCAGCTGATTTTCGAATACCTCGAACCCGCCGGGGCCGGCGCACTTCAGGCCGCTTTCGAGCAGCTTAAGAAAAAGCTTTCCGCGGAAGGCCTCTTCGATGCCGAATACAAGCGCTCCCTTCCCTTCCTTCCGTCCAGGATCGCCGTGATCAGCTCTCCCACGGGGGCGGTTGTGCATGATATAATCCGGATCATTCACAGGCGGTTTCCGGATATGCCCATTGATATCCTGCCGGTAAAGGTCCAGGGAGACGGCGCTGTAAACGATATCGTCACCGCGCTCCGGATAGCCTGCGAACAAAGCGAAGCGGACGCGATCATTCTCGCACGCGGCGGCGGATCGCTTGAAGACCTGGCCGCCTTTAACGACGAAGCGGTCGCCCGCGCAATATTTGAATCGGAAACCCCGGTTGTGTCGGCCGTCGGCCATGAAACCGACTTTACCATCGCCGATTTCGTGGCGGATCTTCGCGCCCCCACGCCGTCCGCTGCCGCGGAGCTTGCCGTGCCGGTCAAAGCCGATCTGAAATACACGCTTCAGGTTCTTACCCGGCGTATTTCCTCCCTGATGATGCGCATGGCGGCGGACGAGCGGCTCAAGGCGGAAAAACTGACCCGGCGGCTTGTCCATCCCAAGCGCCGTTTAGATGACATGATGCTTCGGCTCGATGACCAATCCACCCGGCTGATCAATGCGGCAAAAAACCGGGTATCAATAAATAAACAGCAGCTGTTTTGGCTTGACGGCCGGCTGCGGGCCGCATCCCCCCGCCGCTGCGTTGAACGGTTACGGGAAAGGGTTGAAAGGCTCCAAAGCCGCCTGGAAATATCCACGCACGCCATCATCCAGCTCAAGCGTTCCCGGGCCGATGGACTGCGTGCAAGGGTTGCCGCACTTGATCCGAAATCCGTCCTGGAAAGGGGTTACAGCATTGTCCGGCGCATACCCGGACAGGACGTGGTAACCGCCACCGGGCAGGTGGAAGTCGGAAATCGCGTGGAAGTCATCGTTTCCAGGGGATCCATGACCTGCCGGGTGGAAGAAAAACAAGGCGAAAGCAAAAATGGTTGAAAGGGTTTATAAAATGGCTAAAAAAACCTTTGAAGAAAACATGGCGCAGCTTGAAAAAATCGTGGAAGAGCTGGAAGGCGGCAGCCTGACCCTGGAAAAAGCGCTCAAACGGTTCGAGGAAGGCATGAATCTTTCCAAGGCGTGCTTTGAAAAACTCGATGAAACCGAAAAAAAGATTTCGCTTTTGATCAAACAGCAAAACGGCGCAGTGAAAAAGACCCCGTTCGATTCTGAATCAAACCCGGAATTGCCGGGGGAGTGATCCCCGGCGAAAAAACTTCACTTATCATGACACAATCCAATCAAATACCGCACTCGGATGCTGCCGGATCGTTTGACCTAACGGCCTACCTGGCTGAAAAGCGCCGCATGATCGACCGTCAAATGGAGCAGTTGATAGATGAACAGGGCCCCCCTTCCCGGCTGCATGACGCCATGCATTACAGCCTCATGGGAAAGGGAAAGCGCCTGCGGCCCGTGCTGTGCATTGCAGCCGCCGAAGCGGTTGGCGAAAAAACAACCCCCAGCGTGCTTCGAACCGCATGCGCCCTGGAAATGATCCATACCTATTCACTGATCCATGATGACCTTCCGGCCATGGACAACGATGAACTGCGAAGGGGCCGGCCCACGTGCCATATCCGCTTCGACGAGGCCACCGCGATCCTGGCCGGAGACGCCCTGCTTACGCTTGCCTTTGAAGTTCTCGCCGGATGCCGCCCGGAAAACGGTGGCGAAAAGCAGCTAAAGCAGCTTCGGGTGGTTTCGACTATCGCTTCGGCAGCCGGGAGCCAAGGCATGATCGAGGGTCAGATGCGGGATATGTCCGCCCAGGGAAAACAAATCGATGCAGGGGCGCTTAAACAAATCCATGCGTTCAAGACCGGGGCCATGATCGAGGCATCGGTGGTTTCAGGGGCTTTGTGCGGCGGCGGCACCGACGATCAGGTGGACGCCCTGTCGGAATATGCCCGTAACATCGGGCTTGCATTCCAGGTGGCCGACGACATTCTCAATGTCGAAGGGGACCCGGAAATCATGGGAAAATCGGCCGGCACGGACCGGATGCTGCAAAAAGCGACTTATCCGGGCCTGCTGGGACTGGAAGAATCGAAGCAATACGCGAAGGATCTCGTGGCAAACGCATTGCAGTCCCTTAAGATATTTGATACTGAAGCAGCACCCCTTTACGCCATTGCACAATACATTGTGGAGAGAAACCGTTAAATACAGGAACTACCATAGTGACCCTGCTCGACGCAATTCACTCACCCGGGGATATCAAGAATCTACCCCGGTCCGAACTTCCGAATCTTGCCCGTGAAATCCGTCAGCTGATTGTTGATGTGGTTTCAGAGACCGGCGGACACCTGGCTTCGAACCTGGGGGTCGTTGAACTGACCATCGCCCTTCATTACGTGTTCGACCCGCCGCGGGACAAGATTGTCTGGGATGTGGGACACCAGTCCTACACCCATAAAATCCTCACGGGCCGGCGGGACCGGTTTCACACGCTCCGGCAGCACGGCGGAATCTCCGGTTTTCCGAGAATTTCCGAAAACCCGTGCGACGCCTTTTCCACGGGGCATTCCAGCACATCCATATCCGCCGGGTTGGGCATCGCCAGCGCAAAGCATCTCAAGCAGGAGCGGGATAAAGTAATCTGCATCATCGGCGACGGTTCCATGACAGCCGGGCTGGCATACGAGGGGCTAAACCAGGCGGGCGACCTGGACAAGGACCTGATCGTGATCCTCAATGACAACGAATTGTCCATATCTCAAAATGTCGGCGCCCTCTCTTCGCTTTTAAGCCGCACCTTTTCCTCCAGCTATCTCCAGGACTGGCGCAAGGACCTCAAGGAACTTATCCGGTCTTTGCCTAAAATCGGAAACGACGCCTATAACCTGGCCAAGCGGGCCGAGGAATCCTTCAAGGCCCTGGTCACCCCGGGCATGCTCTTTGAAGCCTTCAATTTCACCTACTTCGGGCCGATCAAGGGACACCGCCTCGATCAGCTTATCGATATCCTTACCAATATCAAAAAGCAGGAAGAACCGATTCTGCTCCATGTGGCCACAACCAAGGGAAAAGGGTATCCGCCGGCGGAAAATAACCCGGTGTATTTTCACGGCGTCGGGTGTTTCGAGGTGCTGACCGGCAATTGCATCCATGGCGGCAGTTCCCCATCCTATACAAAGGTATTCGGCGAGACCATGTTCGAGATGGCCGCCCAAAACGACCGGATCATTGCCGTAACCGCGGCAATGCCCGAAGGAACCGGGCTTGTGCCTTTTTCCGAGCGCTATCCGGACCGGTTCTTCGACGTGGGCATCGCCGAGGCCCACGGCGTGACGTTTGCCGGCGGAATGGCCGCGGAAGGATTCATCCCGGTGGTGGCGATCTACTCCACCTTTCTGCAGCGCGCCTATGACCAGATTATCCACGATGTCTGCCTTGATAATCACAACGTGGTGTTCGCCGTCGACCGCGGCGGTATCGTGGGCGAAGACGGCCCCACCCATCACGGCCAGTTCGACCTTGCCTACCTCCGCTCCTTTCCCAACATGGTGGTGATGGCGCCCGGCGACGGCCGGGAGTTACGGAGCATGCTCCGGTTTGCAGTCGACTATGAAGGCCCGGTTGCGGTGCGCTATCCCCGGGGAGCGGCCCCGGACCTTTCGAACCTACCCGAACTTTCTGCGCTGCACCACCCAAACGGCGGCAGCGACTTGTCGGGTGAACTTCCTGAAATCGTGATGGGAAAAGGCGTGGTGCTTGCACAAGGCGGTGATCTTGTAATCTTCTCCGTGGGCCACAGTGTTTCCGAATCGTTGATGGCCGCCCGGAAACTCGCGGAAGAAGACGGCATTTTTGCCACGGTCGTCAACTGCCGCTTTATCAAGCCGCTCGACACCGAACGGATCGTTTCCCTGGTGTGTAAAATCCCGCGCGTGCTAACGGTTGAAGAAGGGGTGCTTGCCGGAGGATTCGGATCGGCCGTGCTGGAATGCCTTGCGGACGAAGGCGTTACCGGCTTCCGGATCCGTCGGATCGGCATCGGCGAGACATTCGTGGAGCACGGGACCAAGGATATACTCAGGCACCAATACGGACTCGATGCCGCAGGGATAGCCGCCGCCGGAAAAGCGCTTTTCGCTGCCGATACAAAAGCCGTTGCAAGCGGTGAGTGATGATATGACCGACCTCACCCGCCGGAAAAAACCGGCAGTCTTTTCATCCGACCGGTCATCCGACCGGGCATCAAACCCGACGCCGACACACAAGGTGAAAAAACGCCCGAAAAAGCGCCTCGACACACTGGTGCTGGAGCAAGGGCTTGCGGAAAGCCGACAGAGGGCCCGGGCACTCATCATGTCCGGCAGCATCCTTGTGAATGACATTCCAACAGACAAACCCGGGGTGCAGGTTTCCCGGGACGCGGTGATAACCAGCAGGGCCGACGATCTCCGGTATGTGAGCCGCGGAGGCCTGAAACTGGAGCATGCTATCAGGCACTTTCACATCGATGCAAACGGTGCGAATTGCCTTGATGTCGGGGCGTCCACGGGCGGTTTTACCGATTGTCTGCTTCAGCATGGCGCAGCAAGCGTCTGCGCTGTTGACGTCGGATACGGGCAGCTTTCCTGGAAGCTGCGGCAGGACGAACGGGTCCGCGTAATCGAACGGACGAACATCCGGTATATGACATCCGACGACCTGCCGGCTCCCTTTGATCTGATTGTCATAGACGTATCCTTTATATCGCTTGAAATCGTTGTACCGGTGGTTTCGAGATTCCTGCGGCCCGGCGGCCGAATCGTGTCGCTGGTCAAGCCGCAGTTCGAGGTCGGCAAGGGCGAGGTTGGCAAGGGCGGCATTGTGCGAGAGGCGTTCCTGCATAAATCGGTCATTGCACGGCTTGAAGATTTTTTCACCACCCGCTGCGGCCTGTCGTGCAAGGAAACGACCCCCTCCCCTGTCACCGGCCCCAAGGGAAACAAGGAGTTTCTGATCCTTCTGGAGAATGGGGGACGTCCTTAACTTATTAACTTATTGCTCCCTTCGCGCGCGCTGAAATTTATGCAATAATTTGATTTTATTGTTATTATTTAATCCACAACAGACAGGCAGTAAGTTAATAAGTTAAGGACGTCCCCCACGTCCCCCACATCTCACATGATGTTTTACGGTTGATTTTTTTTTGCCAGACATATAAGAGTGTTAAGTTCTATACAGTTGATTCCGTCATCCTGTCAATCCAGAGAATCCAGCAACCAAGAGGAGTTGAAAAGGAATGAGTGAAAAACTTAGAAACGTTGTGCTCATCGGGCACGGCGGTTCCGGTAAGACCTCCCTGGCAGAAGCGCTGCTGTTTAATGCGGGCGTAACCAATCGGTTCGGCAAAGTGGACGACGGCAATGCCGTCATGGACTTCGAACCGGAGGAGCTGAAACGCAGCAGCAGTATATCCACTGCATTTCATCAGTTTACCTGGAACAAGCGGCCCGTGAACATTATTGACACGCCCGGGGATCAGAATTTTTTCTCCGATACCAGGCTGTGCATGCAGGCGGCCGATGGCGCCGCCGTGGTGATCGATGCCATCGACGGGGTAAAGGTCCAGACCGAGCAGGCCTGGGAATTCGCCGACGAATACGATATGCCCCGGATCATCATCATCAACAAGGTGGACCGGGAGCGCGCCGATTACTACAAGGCCTTCGAGGATGCAGCCAATCTTTTCGCCCCGAAGCCGATCATTCTTCAACTTCCTATCGGCAAGGAAGCCGAATTCAAGGGCGTCGTGGACCTGGTCAACATGCAGGCCTATATCTACGACAACGGCAAGGCGGTAAAAGCTGACATTCCGGCGGATATGCAGGAGCAGGTTGAATCCGAGCGCGAGGCCATGATCGAAAACATTGCGGAAGCAGACGATTCCCTGGTGGAAAAATATCTCGAAGGCGAGGATCTCTCCCAGGAAGAAATCATTGCCGCCCTTCGAAAAGGAACCCTGGAAAAGGCCTTTGTGCCGGTGGTCTGCGGATCAGCCACTCTCAACATCGGAATGGATCTGTTCGCCTCCATCATGGTGGACACCCTCCCCTCCCCGGCAGACCGGGGCCCGAAAACCGGAACCGACCCCAAGACCGGAGAAGAAATCCAGCGGGAGCCGTCCCCGGATGAAAAATTTTCCGCGCTGGTATTCAAAACGATTGCCGATCCCTACGCGGGGCGCCTCACCCTTTTCCGGGTTTTCTCCGGCTCCCTTGGATCGGACGGCAACTTCTACAATGCCACCCGGGAAGCAAAGGAGCGCTATGCCCAGCTCCTCCAGATCCGCGCCAAGGAGCAGAAGCCCCTGGAAGGCGCCGGCCCCGGAGATATCGTGGCCGTGGCCAAACTCAAGGAAACCGTTACCGGCGATACGCTCTGCGATCCGGCCGCGCCCATTATCTACAAAGCGGCCGAGCCCCTCCGAGGCGTGGTCACGTATGCCATTTCCCCCAAAAGCAAGGGGGACGAGGACAAAATTTTCGGCGCCCTCAATAAACTGATGGAGGAAGATCCGGGGCTCAAGCTGGAAAGAAACGAGGAAACACGCCAGTCGCTTATCACCGGTATGGGTCAGATCCATATAGAAACCACCGTGGACAAGCTCAAACGGAAATACAACGTGGAGGTGAATCTCGAGATCCCCAAGGTTCCCTACAAGGAAACCTTCAAAAAGAAAGTGGCTGTGCAGGGGCGCCACAAAAAGCAGTCCGGCGGGCACGGACAGTTCGGCGACTGCTGGGTGGAATTCGAGCCGCTGGAGCGGAGCCAGGGATACGAGTTCGCGGACAAGATCGTCGGCGGCGTCATTCCCAAGACCTACATCCCCGCCGTGGACAAAGGCATCCAGGAAGCATCAGAAAAGGGCGTGCTTGCGGGATTTCCGTGCGTTGATTTCCGGGCCACCGTCTATGACGGTTCGTATCATTCCGTCGACTCATCGGAAATGGCGTTCAAGATCGCCGGCTCGCTGGCATACAAGAAAGCCATGGAACAGGCCGATCCGATACTGCTTGAGCCGATCATGGAGATGGAGGTCGTCACCCCGGACGAGTTCATGGGCGACATCATGGGCGACCTCAACAGCCGCCGCGGCCGCGTGCTCGGCATGGATTCCCGCGGGAAAAACCAGGTGGTCCGTGCGAATGTTCCCTTGGCCGAGGTGCTGACCTACGCCCCGGATCTTCGCTCCATGACCGGCGGCCGCGGAATCTTCACCATGACACTTTCCCACTACGAGGAAGTTCCGGCCCAGATCGCCCAGAAGGTGATCGAGGAGATCAAAAGCCGCCAGGAAGAAAAATAACCTGCAATCACTACCGCATTTGAGAAAAAAAACCGGGGAGCGGCAATCGCCTGCCTCCGGTTTTTTTGTGGCGAAACAGTGGCCGTCCTTGTCCGGTTTTGGTGCAGCCCTACAAGTTAATAAGTTAAGGACGTCCCCCATTTTGATGGAGGATTTCGGTGGCGACTTTTTTGACGGAATCGGGGTAGTTTCCGGAAATTACGGCTTGCAGGCGGGGAGACTGGTCTTCCGGTTGGTCGAATACTCCGACCAGGTGAAGCACATCCCCCATGATAGCCTGCTCAAGAACGTCGAACCGGCTCCAAAGGATATCGATGACCTGGCGGGCAACACCCCGGTTCTTTTCCGTAAGATACTCGAAGGCGACCATTGCCCCAAGTCTTTCCGGCCACTTTTCGGCGACCAGAAGATCAATATACGCGGGAATCACCTCGTTAAAGCGGGCCATCAAATCCGCCACGCCCTCGGCATCACCGTCGGAAATCATTTTTTTTACTGTTTCATAGCCCAGTTTCAGCGGATCCCGGCTGGAAAGCGTTTCAATGACTTCCTCCAGGTCAAAATCCCCGCTCCACCGGAACATACCATCCATGATGGTGGTGGGGGCGGAGCGGATGCGGTCCTGCTCAGCAAGCGCGGGAAACATCATCGCATCGATTATGGTCATATCGATACGGGAAGGCGCGGCGCCGGCAAGAAACAGCCCCTTGGGAACGGTGATGCGGCAAAACGGGCAGTTTTCCGTAACATACATCCCAAATATCGCCGGAAGCGAAATTCTTTGCTCCAGCCCGTTCACATCCACATCCATTTCCTGGCCCGCCAGGGTATCGCTTCCGAAAAGCGAAAGAAGAAACATCTCCAGGTATTCCCCCCTGGGAACCATCCGGAAATGCAGGTTCTCCGATACATGAATCCCGGACGGCTCATCATCGGCAGCCGTCTCGTTTTTTACGGAAATTTCAGGGATAAGCTGCTTAAGCTGTGTACAAAACGCGTCCAGTTGCACACCCGCATCATCGTCGCTTTTGATCAGCCGAATTTTTGCAGGATTTGTAAGAATGCCGCCATGGCGGGAAATCAGGTTCCTGTCGGCGGGGCTCAGGGAATAAAGCCCGTTTTCTTCAGCCATAAATCCACGCTTCCTTTATTTGTACTCTGATATCCTTCATTCAGTTTTTGCTATGCCACATTCCCTCTCTATGGTAAATCTGCTGAAAACGCAAGACCTGATCCGAAACCTGTCAGAAGGTCCGACAAGAGAGTGGGTGACGGTTTCCGTTCAGTCACCGGATAAATGCAAGGAGGCGCAAATGGATATTCGCACGCATGGACAAATCGACAGGGAACTGTCCGGCACACCATCGGAAGTTACCGAAAACCATGCAAAAGTTGAAATGACGGCGACGCAGCGAATGGCCGTGGATGAAACCGGCCTGGTTCACGGCGGCTTTCTGTTTGGCTTGGCGGACCATGCCGCCATGCTGGCGGTCAACCATCCCAATGTGGTGCTTGGCGGCGCGGAGGTGCGCTTTTTAAAGCCGGTGCTCCCGGGCGACCGTCTCGTTGCGGAAGCCACCGTCACGGAAACCGACAGGAAGAAACATGCCGTCGAGGCATTCGTGTACAAAAACGACGAAACGGTTTTTTCCGGCCGCTTCGATTGTTTTGTCCTAGACCGGCATGTGCTGGCCTGATCCCGGCATCCACGATATACTATTGTGCAGAACGAAAACCGTTTTTCCGCCGATCTCTGTGTCCGGCTCAAATTTGAATCTTCAAAACACACCCGGTATTCCAACGGTTAAAATTTTAGCCGTGCCTGACCCCGACAAAAAACTTTGATTTCATTTTTGGTATTATATATAAATGATAACAAAATATTGGATATAAAAAATTCATGCAAAACATTAATAAATTACGGATCAACAACCTGCGGCAATCCTTTCCGGAGCAGCAGATCGATGCCCTTCTCGTGCTCATCGATGAAAACCGGCGCTACCTTTCCGGGTTTACCGGCGAGGACACCGGGTTCGACGAATCCGCTGGCGCGCTTCTCATTGCGGCAGACGATCTTGTTTTGCTCACCGATTCCCGATATACCCTCCAGGCGGAGCGTGAATGTCCCGGATTTCGCGTGATAACTTACAAAAAAGGGCTTGCAAAGGAACTGCCCGAACTGCTTTCTTCGCTTTCCATCGGGCGGTTGGGATATGAAAAACGGAAAATGACCTGCGAACAGTTCGAGATCCTTTCCGGCGAGTTGGAAAAAGCCGGGAATAATCCGGCGCCTTTGCTGGTTGGGCTGACCGGTGCGGTTGAAAAGCAGCGAATCATCAAAAGCGACGATGAAATCCAGGCGATCCGCAGAGCTCTTTTGCTGGCGGAGAACGCATTTACCGATATTCTGGAAATTCTTGCACCAGGCATGCCTGAGACGGCTGCTGCATGGGCGCTTGAAAAACGAATGCGCGAAGCCGGGGCCCAGTCGGTTTCATTTCCTGTAATTGTGGCCGGCGGCTTCAACGCCGCCCTGCCCCACGCCGTTCCCGGCCATGACCCCATCCCCGAAGGAAAGCCCGTTTTGTTCGATTGGGGCGCCCGCCTTGACGGGTACTGCTCCGACACCTCGCGCACCTTTGTCATAGGCAAGCCGGATGAGCGTTTCCAGAGCGTTTTCAACGCGGTCTATGACGCGCGCGAAAAAGCAACCGAACAGATACGGCCAGGCGCATGGACTCTCGATATCGATGCCGCGGCCCGGGAGGTGCTGAAAGAAAAAGGGCTTGATGGTTATTTCGGCCATGGGCTCGGCCACGGCGTCGGACTTGCCATCCACGAAAAACCCTCGCTTGGACCGTCGGCTGAACGCAATATCCGGCTGGAGGAGAACATGGTCTTTACCGTGGAGCCCGGCGTCTACATTCCCGAATGGGGGGGCGTCCGCCTGGAAAACATGGTGGTGGTCCGCTCCGGCGGAGCGGAGGTGCTCAATACACTTCCCGACCGCATCACTGTGTAGTGCTTAAACAAAAACCAATATTTTCAGTCAAACTCAAGGGCGGAAAGCCGCATCACCCCAAAAACCCAAAAACGCATTGCATCATCCATGGGCCAAAGCCAGAATGCTTCCGTGCATCAGCAGATCGACCGGTACATAAACCACCTCCTGGTGGAAAAGGGGCTTGCGGATGCGACGCTTTCTTCCTACAGCGCGGATCTTCAGCGTTTTTCGGATTTTTTGGCATCCCAGAAAATCCGGGCCGTCGACCAGGCCGACACCGCGGCGGTTTTGAAATACCTGATCGATCTGCGCAACGAGGGACTGGACATACGTTCCAGGGCGCGTCACCTGGTAACGCTCAGGGGGTTTTTCCGTTTTCTCGTATCGGAAAAAGAAATCTCCGCCGATCCGGCCCGGCTCATCGATCTTCCGAAGTTCGGCGTCCGGCTGCCCCATGTGCTTTCAGTAAAGGAAATTGCGCGTCTCATGGAAGCGCCCGATGCGGAAAAACCCCGCGGCGCAAGAGATGCCGCCATGCTGGAACTGCTTTACGCGGCAGGCCTCCGGGTCAGCGAACTGATCCACGTGAAAGTCCGCGATGTCAACCTTTCTTCCGGGTTTGTCCGGGTAATGGGCAAGGGATCCAAGGAGCGGATCATTCCCATCGGATCCCATGCCATAGACCGGATCGGTCATTACAACGAATATGCCCGGCCTCGGCTGCTCAAGCACCACACCAGTAAGTTTCTGTTTGTCGCCCGAGCGGGAAACCCAATGACAAGGCAGGGGTTCTGGAAGCTTGTCCGGCAGTACGCCAAAAAAGCGGGGTTTGAAAAAAAGGTATCCCCCCACACTTTCCGGCATTCGTTTGCCAGTCACCTCCTGGAAGGCGGCGCCGACCTGCGCGCGGTCCAGATGATGCTAGGCCATGCGGACATCGCCACCACCCAGATATACACCCACGTCGCCCGCGAACACATGAAAAACATGCACCGCCAGTATCATCCCCGAGGATAGGCGGGTAAAGCGAAGACGGGATGGTGGGGGCATCACGGATGAAGCCGGGCGAATCGGATGTCCGGTATTATCCGAACAGCGGAATCAGATCATTTAAGTGAACGCCGACCCCGTTGTCATCGACACGGACGATCTTTCCCCTGGTTTTGATATGACTTTTCGAATCCGGGTGGGAAAAGGTGAGCGTGATCGGCACACCGGCCGTGATCCGCCGGGATACGTCCATTTCGATAAAAAGTCCGGCCGGGCTGATATTTTTGATGTATCCCTGATGGAGCCGGTCGCCCACTGCGCATTCGGCGATCATGAAGTAATCCCGCCGGCTATGCTCCCGCCGCTTGCCGTCGAATTTCATCTTCAGATCCTCATAGAGTTTTCGGCGGTCTTCCGGCGGCATTTTCAGGACAATACCGATGAGTTTCGAGGTTACTTCTGAAAGGTTTCCCGTATAAGCGTTTTTTTGTTCTTCTTTCATCATGCACCGGTCCTGTGTCCTGATGGGGGGTATGCAGCGGCAGGTCAATAATCAGGATTTTTCGCCTTCCCTGAACCCCGCGGAAAAGACGGTTTTCGTTCAGCCGCTATGTAATGAAAATGTATTGGGTATGTTTAATCGCATATAAAACAATGCGCAATGGTTGTCAAAAATTTTTTAGATATATTTAGTGGCCGAACGAAAACCAGGATTTTTCGTCAAGGATCAAGGACGGCGAAAATTTTAACTGCAGGAGTACTTGGCGTATTTTGAGGATTAAAATTTGAGCCGGACGCAGAAATTGTCGAAAAAGACTGTTTTCGTTCAGCCACTATTTGCCCTTTTGGGTGATAACATAAAATCACCCATACCCTGTAACACCCATAAAACAACTTCCTCGACAGGTTTTCACCCCCCAAAAACCACACGGGTCTTCCGGCGCATAAACGGAGGCAACATGGCTGTATTGCGGATTTATGCCCGGCGGACCCGTGCGAAGATGCTGCAAACTCAAAAATTTTTCAACTGGCGGCTTCCTGCCTATCGGCCGCCCGCGGCCCGGACGAAACAGCCCCCGTGGGTGTCGAAGCCGGCCTTACCTTCCGTTTCCGGCGGATCCGGCCATGATTCTTCCAAAATTGCGCCATCGGGATATGGTGCACCGTTGGAAACCCCGATGGCGTCAAGATCGAATCCGGCGCTTCCCGTTGTCGGGTAGGGGTCATATATCTTCTCGTCTTTAATGTCGGTCTCCCGGCCGTCGCCTGTTATATCGACAATCCGGACATAGCGGATGTCGTCTATGTCCACGGATCCCCCCGTGACTTCAGGCTTGCCCGAAAGGTCCGACAGATCGAACGGCACCCCGTATCCCTGCCGGTATTTGCCCGCAAAACCGTTAACAAGGGTCGCATCGACCCTGCCGAAAGAAGCAACCGGATCCGGTGTATAGGACACGGCGTCAAACCGTACAAACACATCCCCGTCGGTGGAAACCTCGACAAAAGCAAGTTCCAGGAAATAATCGTCATATGGGTTGGCAAATACGGCGAAATCCCACCCTTCACCATTTTGTATCGAAGGTTCGAAAATCATCGTGATCCGCCCGCCCTCGCCCATCGATACCACGTCAAACGAGGTGCCGTCCGCTTTCCCGAGGGCTTTTTCAGGGGTCTGAAACGCCGGATCGAGGCGTTTTCCTGTTTCGTATTCCGTATAATCCACCGCCCAGCCAACAAATGCGGGATCGTCCATGTGAATGGCCGTGGATCCTTCCTGGCCCGCCGGCGGCGCAAACGGCTGCGAAAACGCATCCGCGTACCACGTCAACACAACAAGGAAGCATACCGCAAGCCGGAGCGCCAGCGAAGCCGATCGCTTTTGCCATTTGGGCATCATGGTTTTCGGTTTCCGGCACATCGGCCGACGCTTCAAAATGTCCACCTGATCCCTCCGAATACGTTTCTTTCCGGCATCGGATAATACTGCTCGCTGTAGGCGCTTGTGGAATACAGGTTGTTCAGGATATTGTTGATGCCTGCAAAAACACTTAATGTATCGTGCGCCATATAGGTCGCCTTTGTGTCGAAGACCGCATGGTCCCCGATTTTTGCATAGGTTTCGTTGTCCGGATCGTTTCCGTCGTAAACGGATCCCGTGTAGGTTCCGGTAACAGATAGCCGGAGCTTGTCGGTGGCAAGCACATCGATGCCTGCCGACACCTTGTGTGACGGTACCAGGGGAACGCTCGTTCCTTCCCGGTCGAACCGCGCGTCGGTATAGGTATACGTCCCTTTCAGGGTGAGATAGTCCGCGGGGTGCAATTGTATATCGGCCTCCACCCCCTGCCGGATGGTTCTGTCGTCATAATTCCGGTTGATGTCGCTGTAGTAGATCTCGTCATCGATCCGGATATCGAAAAGAGCCAGGCTCAATACCGCCGAGGGCCCTGCCCGGTAGCGCCCGCCGACTTCGAAATGACGACCCTCCTGCGGCCGCAGCCCTTCTTCGCTCTGCGCGAATTCATCGACATTGGGAATCCGGAAGCTCGTGCTGAACCCTGCAAACACGGATGCTGAACGGCTTACGGAATACGTGGCGCCCAGCGTCCAGGCATTGTTGTTCCATTCCTTTTTATCCGTATCTCCCGGCACCCACATGCGTTCGCCCCCGCTGAAAGTCCTTCGCTCATCGGTGCGGAACCGGCCGGTGTAGGTGTTGTAACGGGTGCCGGCATTAAGCTGCAGATCCCGTGTCACGGAAAACCGGTTATGGATGTATACCCCGAATGATTCGGTTTCGCTGTTTTGACGCAGTCCATCATAGGTGTTTTCCCGGATGTATTCTGTTTTTGAGTGATCCATTCCCAGCTGAAGGGTGTGAAAGCGCCCAAAAACCGGATAATCCAGAACATAATTTAAATCGATTGTCCGGGTATCGTCTTCGGTCTCGGTCAACTGGTCGCTTTTGGCAATCGCATCGGAGTATCCCATGATATAGTCATCGTCGCGCAGGCTGTATCCGCGCTTTATCGTAAGAATCCCCCGTTTCAGAAAATCGATTTCAACACCTGCCACACCCCGCAGCTCCCTGCTTTCTCCGAAATCATCCGGGTAGCGGGCTTCGGTGCGCCGGGATCGCGACTCGATATCCGCCCTGCCCACAGGCCCCGGCAGGCCGTATTCATCCTCATAGTATAAGCCGGAAAACAATAAGGAAACCCGATCCGCCACTTCATAATCAACCCTGGCATCCAAGTCCCTTGAGTTGAAAAATCCGTTGTCCCTGTATCCGTCGGAATCGTGCATTCCCGCGCTCAACTGCATGCCCAGGGGGCCGTATCGGCCCTCCACGGATCCCCTCGCATCGTAGGTGTTGTAGCTGCCGTATGATGCCAGCACGCTTCCGGCGGGTTCTTCAGCCGGCTTCCGCGTAATGATATTGACGACACCTCCCACGGCGCCGCTTCCGTAAATCACGGAGCCGGCACCCCGGACAACCTCGATCCGGTCGATCCGCTCGACGGGAACCGTTGAGATCGACGGGCCGGACATATCCGGCCTGTTGATCGACAGCCCGTCCACCATCACGATGACGTTGCTTGCCGCGG